>JALERS010000035.1 GCA_022763905.1 Prevotellaceae bacterium
GTCATTTCCTGCTTTCACCGGACTCTTTTTCTCTTCATCAACTGAATCAGCAAACAACTTGACAGAAGTCATACTACATCAACAGACACCTGCCACAAGACCCTCCTGCTTTTTTTTGTTGACAAAACGTTCATATCGAATATACTGAACCCTGGTCATTTGCAGGGCCGTGCCAAGATTAGTGCTTGCTCTCTTGGAGGACGGGCATCAATGAGACGGAGTCTCTTCCTTGACTGGCACCCTGCAAGAAAGGAAACGATAACGAGTACTTTACCTGTCGCTTTCTGCCCCACTTTAAAATCTACTGACCCCATGTCAAGTCGGCTTGTTTCGGATGGTTTCTTTACATCTTTTGACTGAGCATACTACAATTCGAAAGGGGCTACGCTTATTATGGCGCAACCCCTTTCGAGTATTCATTAAATATTTTCTAAGATGCCAATTACTTTACATCCTTTGCATCTTGAATACGAATCTGCTGATCATCTCCAATTTCTTTGTTTCCACGCATTGTCAAGAAAGCTAATGGACCAGCGATAAACAGAGAAGAAAGCGTTCCGAAGACAACGCCCAAAATCATTGCAAATGCAAAGCTCCTGATACTTTCACCACCAAAGAAGAAAATTACTAACAACACAAGCAATGTGGTTGTTGAGGTATTGATGGTACGAGCCAATGTAGAGTTGAGAGATTGGTTAAACAGCAATTGCTTGTCACGGTTGGGATAGAGGCCCAAATACTCTCTGATTCGGTCGAAAACAACCACCTTGTCATTGATTGAGTAACCTATACATGTAAGTATAGCACCAATGAATGTTTGGTCAATCTCAAGAGAGAACGGCAGAATTCCGTACAACAAAGAGTAAAGACCAATAATAAAACAAGCATCAAAAGCCAACGCAACTGTACTACCTATAGAGAAAGCAACATTGCGGAATCTAATCAGAATATAAATGAAGATAGCAATCAAGGAAAGCAACACACTAATGATAGCACCATGAGTCACATCCTTTGCTATAGAAGGACCTACTTTTTGAGAGCTGATAATAGAGCCACCATCACGTTTCTCAGTATTTTTGAAATCAGCCAAGGTAACTTTCTCGGAAAGAAGTTTTCCGTTGCTCAAACTATTAAACAGCACCTTTTCTATTTCCGCATCAATACTCGGGTCATTCTCTTCAATACGATAGTTAGTTGTGATGCGAACCGTCTTGCCATCATTTCCGAGAGCAATCACAGAAACATTAGCGTCTGTCATATTGGCAGCAACGAGTTGTTTTACCTGCTCAGGTTCTACTGGCTGCTCAAATCTGACTTCAAAATTCCTACCACCAGTAAAATCAATACCGGTACTAAGACCACGTGTAAAGAAGGAAGTTATACAAACGGCTGTGAAGATAATAGCTACAATAAAGGAAACTTTATATGAGCTCATGAAATGATAGTGAGGGTTCACCATCAATTTGCGTGACCATTTGGTTGTGAATGTAATATTCTGCCACTGATTCTTCTTTCCTACCTTATAATCATAGAACAAGCGTGTAATGCATACAGCTGTGAACACGGAAGCAAGAAGACCAATTATCAAAGTGGTAGCAAATCCGCGAATAGGACCGGTACCAAAGTTGAAAAGAATAATACCTGTAATGATAGAAGTAACATTGGAGTCAATAATTGCCGACAATGCATGCTTATAACCCAAAGTTATGGATGTATACAGAGACTTCCCATCTCGAAGTTCTTCCTTGGTGCGTTCATAGATAAGCACGTTGGCATCCACTGCCATTCCCAAAGTCAGTACCATACCTGCAATTCCTGACATGGTCAACGCAGCCTGGAAAGAAGTAAGAATACCTATGGTAAAGAACAAGTTAAGCAACAGGGCAAAGTTGGAAACCATACCTGGCACTACTCCGTAGATACAGCACATATATACCATCAGCAGGATAAAAGCCAGAACACAAGAAACGAATCCCTGAGTAATGGATTGTTGTCCCAAACTAGGACCAACGATATCTTCTTGTACAATATGAGCAGGAGCAGGCATTTTTCCAGAATTAAGCACATTAGCTAAGTCTTTGGTATCCTCTGTAGTAAAATTACCTGTAATTTCAGAACGTCCACCTGTGATTTCATTCATCACATTGGGAGCACTATACACTACGCCATCCAAAACAATAGCAATCGCATGGTTTACGTTCTGCTTGGTAAGGACAGCCCAAGTATGAGCGCCATCGTTATTCATCTCCATGGAAACACAAGGACGGCCGAACTGATCAAAAGAAGAAGAAGCATTGGTAATAACATCTCCTTCCAATGGAGCCTTACCTGTAGAACCTGCTGTCTTGATGGCATATAGTTCAAAGATTTCCTGCTTTTGTGACATATCAGACGGTTTCACACCCCATTTGAGGCTCAAATCTTCTGGCAGAGACTCTTTGGCAATCTTGGAATTAATCAACTGATTAACTTCTGCGGTATCGCGAGACAAGGCATAACCCACCATACAGCCACGGCTTTGAGCAGGAACTAACTGGAAGACACTTAAAAGAGGATGTTCTTTCTTGGCTTTCTTTAAAGCATCTTCATTAGCAGTCAGATTCTTGGCGGTTGCTCCTGACAACTTAGCCTTAAGGGCTGATGTTTCAGCAATATTATTATCTTTATCTTTCTCCTCTGCAGCCTTAACAGCATCTTCGGCAGTAGAGTCTGCTGACACTCCTTTTACCAATTTGCTATCTAAAGCAACGAGATAAGGAATGACAACTGATGCGTCATAGGTCTCCCAAAATTCCAAGTTAGCACTCCCTTGAAGCAGTTTTCTAATACGATCGGGTTCTTTAATGCCAGGCAATTCTACCATTATGCGACCCATTTGACCTTCAAGGTTCTGAATGTTAGGTTGAGCTACACCAAAACGGTCAATACGTGAACGTAATACATTGTATGAATTCTCCACTGCTGCTTTTACTTCACTTCTGACTACGTTCTCAATTTGAGCGTCAGTGCTTCGGGTATTTACCTTTCCCTTCAGCTGTTGGGTAGCAAAGATAGTGTTCAACTTTTCTTTTCCTGCCAAAGACTGGAAATTTTTGACAAACAATGTAATCAAATCATCCTGGCTCTTTTGTGCCTCAACTGTAGCTTGTGCCAATGCCTTGGTAAAATTAGGGTCTGTTGACCTGTCTGCTAGACTTTTGATTACATCTGGTACGGATACCTCAAGAACCACATTCATTCCTCCCTTCAAGTCCAAGCCAAGTCCAATCTGGAACTCTTGACATTGCTTAAAGGTATAAGCTCCGAACCAAACCTTTTCATTCTTCAACGAGTCCAAAAAGAGGCGAGCATCATTTGCTTCCATTTTTGCCGCCTTACTTTCGTAATGACGTGTGACGAAAGAGAAAGAAAGGTAATACAAACACACTACTACCAGTGCTACTGCAAATACTTTTACAAATCCTTTGTTCTGCATTTTTATTGATATTTATTTTTTATAATTTTCTAAACATAGAAGTCAAAACACAATTTTGAACGTGCAAATATAATAATTAAATTACAGAATTGGCAGGTTTTCTTCCTATTTTGAAAAAACTCTGCCCATATTTCTTTGATTCATGCATAGATTGCAATCCCTTTGCCAACTTACAAACTACAGCAGTTGGCAAAAGAACAATCATTTCTTTTGTAACCAGGTATACATCGGATAATGGTCTGAAGACGATATGTCATTGTCTACATAACTTTTTACCACCTTCCAATGCTTACTGCAGAATATATGATCTATACGGAAATACATTCCTGCTTCGTGGTATGTAATGCCTGGCCCATTTCCTCCGCTAACATATGCATCGTCAAGCACTTTTTCTAGTTGTCCATGTACATATGACATCGGACTGTCATTCAAATCGCCACACAATATTATCGCACCTTTCAACATCTTAATGACCGGCATAAGTTGGTCCACTTGCCTTGCTCTGGAGACTCCGGCAGAATCCACCTTAAGCGCCAAGTAAGGCATGCCTTGCTTCACCTCGTTCTTCTTAGGACTTTTGATGATACGCTTGAAAAGCAATTTGTCATGGCCACTGATTGTATTGGAAACAAAATGGCAATTCACAACAGAAATTGTTTCCTGACCATACAATAATCTATATATTACAGCACCATGTGAAGCATCTGGACCTTTGACAATGCATTTATCCAGAATGGGATAATGGGATCCGATTACCAACGCATTAGTATGCAGCATCGTCTTATCAACATATTTCCAACGTGACAAAACCGAATCTTTCAGATATGAAGGTTCATAATAATCGGATTCCTGCATGCAGAGGATATCTGCAGAACAACTTTTCAGGTACTCCATCATAGTAGTATGCGCATGGCTGTCATCTTGAGAAAAATTGTCCACATTGTAACTCATCACCTTCAACACGCTGTCATTCTCATCCACAAATTTGGGATTGACAGGAAAATAGGTACGGATAGGCCCAAAGCAGACTATCAGTCCCAAAAGACTTTTCCACCCCCAAGAAGGATACACAACCAACATAATCAAGGCAAGGGCAACATATATCAGCAACAATCCGCCAAATGCCAAACTTAAAGAAACCAGCCAGGGACATGCTGACGGATGAATCAGATACCCATAACCTGACATACATAGGAACAACAATACCACCACTTGGATAATGGCAATTACATTTCCAGATACAGAGATGATACTTGACCGTTTTTTGTCCCTCTCCTTCATAAATATCCCACTATTTACCTACCAAAAAGTTTTTCCTTCTCTTCAGAAGTCAAACTCTCATAGCCTGATTTCTTAATTTTGGAGAGAATCCTATTGAGTTCTTCTGGAGTAACAACATCCTCATTGTTCCTTTTTTTCTCATTATCTAGATTAAAAATCTCCACCTCTTTATCATGAGCGAAAACCGACTTTATCCGTTGCCAAATACTTTTCTTCTGCGGATTGTACTCTTCCCAAGAAGTGAAGCCCATTTCATATCGTCTCTCCTTTCTTCTGAAATAAGCTATTAAAATCCAGGCGGTAAGTGCTCCACCCAAGTGGGCGAAATGTGCTATGCTATCACCCGGTGTAGCTAGAGCAGTGACTAATTCTATAGCTATGAATCCCATCACCATATATTTTGCCTTCATCGGGATAGGAGGAATCAGTAACAGGACTCTTTCATTCGGATATAGCATACCGTATGCCAGTAATATACCATAACAACTACCTGAAGCTCCCACTGTCGTCCAAGTCTGAAGGTAAAAATCCAATGGTAGCAATTGGCCGCCCAGATTAACCATCTCATATTGGTCCAGATGCTGAACATAATAGGATACCAATTGTGTTATCTCCTGACAAACACCTGCCCCTATACCACAAATCAAATAAAAGAACAGAAATCTCTGATGGCCTAAACTATGTTCAATGATTCTACCAAACATCCAAAGAGAAAACATATTGAATGCCAAATGGGTAAAATTTGCATGCATAAACATATATGTCACTAATTGGAGCGGATTAAAATTGCTAGCATACACGAAATGAAGGCCCAGCCATTCATTGAGATTGATTCCAGAATTACCCAGCAAAGACATAGCCAGAAACAACAGTACATTGGCAATTATAAGATTCCGTGTAATAGGTATTGTCATATGCATTCCAATAGTAATAATAACATTTACATCAATTAGTGTGCCACCTTGTTATTCAGCAGCATTTGGGATACCTTTTGGGATATTAACAGCACCACAATCGCTGACAGCCATCCTCCCAGAACATCTATAGCATAATGAGCCCCGATATAGACCGTAGATAGACATAGCACACAATAAAACGGGAAAAGCACAGCAAACAACTTGCGCGACATAGTCCATGCCAAAACTATCAATATTGTAGACAATCCCACATGCGAACTAGGGAAAGCCGCTATCGGCTTCTCGCTTTTTTGAGCACATTCCACCAGAGAGGTAAACCACCCTCCTTCGCCAACCTGATGGTGAACCAACTCTGAATGGCATTTGAACCAGTCTCCTACCAAGGGAAAAACTCCCGCTTCCACATTGTCCATTCCTATGCATTCAAAATAGAATTGAGGACCAGCTGACTGCAAAAAGAGGAAGACCACATAGTACAGCATGAAAGAAGTAAGCACAACACAAGATATCTTCTCGAATCTTTCCTTACATTTTACTGCCGCCCACACAACAACCGCAAATATCATTATATAATATGAGAAATAACCCATGTTAAACAGTTCTCGCCACATAAATCCATCCAGCCACCTACTGAACATTATTGCCGGCTGAAACCCAAAAAGCACTTGGTCACATAATGCAAAGAAATGATCTGTATTGGGCATGAAACGAGCAAAGTAATAGATATCCGGATACCAATATCCCAAAAGCAACAGTTGATAAAACATCCTCAAATAATAACCCACCTTCCCAGGGAAAAACTGATGCATAATGACAAGGAAAAAAGTAACGCCCAAGATACATATCCTATTAAAGATGGCTTCTGGAGCTATTTCATTCCAAAATACTATTGCCAGTAGAAATGTAAAAGAGCAATAGAAGAGCATAATCTTCTCTATTGGCAATAGATTATAGCGTTGCCATAGAAAAGCAACCAAAGATGAGAGTTTCTTTAAATCCATTTTTCTCGTTGATACCATGCCACTGTTTCCTTTGTCCCTTTTGCTAAATCGTATTTAGGACAATATCCCAATTGTTCGATAGGCGATATATCACAGCGCCAATTTCTTTGTTTCAAAATATGATATTTATCCTTATTGAGAGCGGTCATCCTGCCAGTAAGTTTTGCCATCCATGAACCCAACGTACATACTAGTTTCAAAACTAGCAAGGGCGCTATGATATGAACAACAAATGACACTCCCATTTCCTTTTGTATCAAATCACTAAAATCCCTGCTGGAATAAGTACGGCCATCACTTACAAAATATTTTCTATTTCTTTCTCCTTTATCCATCACTATGAATACCGCATCCACAAGGTCCTTGACATATACAAATGTTATCTCCTGAGGATAAAAACCTGCTGAAAAATCCACATGATTTGCAATACTCTTGACCATTAGGAAATAGTCTTTGTCTCTAGGGCCATATACACCTGTCGGACGTAAAATAACCACATCCAAATCATTCTGGGCTACAAGATAATCCTCTGCCATCAGTTTGCTTTTACCATAAGCCGTATTGGGGCAAGCTATGTCTTGTTCTTTCATTTCAGCATACACATAGCCACCTGTCTTTTCCCTTTCTTGTCTGATACTTCCCAACACACTGAGTGAACTCAGATATACAAATCTTTTCGGGAGAAGATGATTGTTTCTCAAAGAATGTACCAGGCGCTTCGTTCCTTCATAGTTCACCTGAATAAAATCATTGTCACTCTTGCCCTTGGTAATACCTGCTGCGTGAACAATATAGTCCCATCCCTGCGGACAGAACTCTTTGCAAGATGACAGACTATCTGTCAACTTTTTCTCATCAGAAAAATCCAAGTCCAAAAAATGTATCCGCTGATCTGTCAAATACCTCAAACTACTTGTTGAACGAACGGCAACCCATACTTCAAAGTTTTCATCTAAAGCCTTTTCAACAATATAACTACCTATAAAACCACTGGCCCCTGTAACCAATATCCGTTTGACTGCATTCATTCGCTCAGTTCTATGTTTTGAGATACTATGTCTGATTCCATAAATCTACATGCCGATTTATCAAACACTTCCGCCCTCTCTGTTGTCAGATATCGGCAAGTGCCTGCTTTTGAACACCTTTTTTCTATTTCCGGATGTCTATAGAGGTAATTCTTCAGACTTGAAGCTATATATGTACCCTGCGAAAGCAAAGTTACATGGGAAGGAGTGAATTTTCTGATAACATCCATCAACAACGGATAATGAGTACATCCTAAAATAATGGTATCAATGTCTCTATCTTCTTCCAACAGACGCTGCACCTGAACTTTCACAAAATAATCTGTTCCTTCATTATCCAACTGGAAATTTTCCACAAGCGGCACCCATAGAGGACATGCCAAACCTGTCACAACTATGTCAGGATGCAATTTTGATATTTCCATCTGATAGGATTGCGATAGTATTGTGCCTGGAGTGGCCAACAATCCCACATGCCTTGTTTTCGAAATATTACCTACACATTCAGCTGTGGGTCTGATAACCCCCAAAACACGACGAGTAGAGTCCAATTGGGGCAAGTCTTTCTGCTGAATGGTCCTAAGTGCCTTAGCCGACGCTGTATTGCACGCCAAAATGACCAGATTGCATCCTTGTTGGAACAAATAGCTGACCGCTTCAAGAGTATAATGATAAATGATATCAAACGAACGGGTACCATATGGAGCTCTGGCATTATCCCCCAAGTATAAATAATCATATTCCGGCAAAGACTTACGCAATTCCTTCAATATGGTCAAGCCTCCATAACCCGAATCAAAGACCCCTATCGGAGAAGAACCTTGCACCCACCCTTCATCCGTCAATATCATTTTTCTGTTTCTTTAACGGCTGCCTGCTTATCTTCAGCTATTACCTCCTTACTTTCGGAAGGAATAGTATCGAGATTGTTCTTTACACCCTCTGCCAAATTCACAGGTATTACTTTTCCATTCAGACGCGCCAAAACTACATTCGTAATATCTACACCTGAAGCTGAATGTACAAATGGGAATCCATGATTGTCCAAGTTCCCGATAAACAGCAACCCATTCTCTTTTCCTACAAGACACAATACACTATCCAGTTTTGCCTGAATAGGTTTCATGAGTTCTATCTCTGCATTGTCTAGCAGCTTTTGGGCATCCTTTCGGAAACTTATTCCTTGTTCCATTGCCTCCTGCAGTTCTTTCTGCCGTTTCAACATAATCTGTTCAGGGAAGGACTTCTGGCCTTGGAGATAGTCTGCAAACAATCTCTTGAATTTATTCTCGTTATATTGAGCCTCTTCCTCATATTTTTTCTTCAGAGCCTGCAATGCTTCTTGAGCCTCCTTATATTCAGGCAGAGAACGAAGCAGATTTCCATAACTCAAAAAGCCAAACTGGTACTGTTGTGCCATTAAAGACTGAGGAACTAGGCTCCAAAGACCAACCAGCAAGGAAAATGAAAGCAAAAAAGTTCTGATATTCATTTGGGAAATCATTCTAACGAAGGATTAATACTATCTATAATTTGCAAAGATACGCCTTCTTGGACAAAAAGCAAAGATTTTCCGACTTTTAATTGTTCAAATACCGACGAAGGAAATCAATGGTTTCCTTGATTACTCCGTCCTCTTGCTGGCGGCTGATAGTGGGGAAAACATGATCTTGTCCTTTCAATACATGCAGATTCACATCCATGCCCATCTTAATCATTTTTTTAGCAAGAAGCTTGGATTGGGAGATAGGAACCAGTTTATCCTTTGTCCCATGAAAGATAAGAGTGGGCACAGCACCCTGGACATATTCACATGGAGAATACCTTCGGCATTTCTTTTTTCTTTTACTTGGATGAGCCGCACTTTCACCTGTAAAAGCCCACAACAGTGTATTACGATACTCCAATGTCTTGGAAGAGACCAACAACGAAGCCATACCTACCAAAGGCTTGGTCAAACCCGCCTTCAATAAAGAGGACAATTTTGTCGGGCCATAAAAATCCACCACACATTCTACACGAGTATCATAATGACAAACAGAAGTATCACCAACTGCCATACTATCGGGAGCATAAGCCGTCATCAAAGCAAGATGAGCTCCTGCTGATGTTCCCATTAATGCCATCCTTCGAGTATCTATACCATAATGCTCTCCGTACTTTTTTATCCATTTCACCGCATCCTTGCAATCGGCAAGTGGTGCTGGATAGTTTACACTTTTATCCTTGGAAACCAATCTGTAGTCAAGACTAACCACAATAAATCCTGCCTCCAACAAAGTCTTGAGATAGGTTCCGGAAAAAATTTCTGTTATCTCTTTTCTGTTGCCGTGCATCCATGAACCACCATGAATAAAAATCACTGCAGGACAAAGAGAACTATCCTTACGCAAGCCTGGTTGATAGATATCCATTTTAAGCATTCCTTGGGGAGTCATTTTATAGCCTATACCCTTTTTCATACCCCCATTGGAAGGAATGATTTCTGAAAGAGGCAACTTTTCGGCATATATTGCCTGCCCTATCAGAAAGAGGAAGAATGGTATATAGAATCTCAAATTTATTTTCATATGCCACAAAACAGACAACAACCTTATTTCTCTTCTTTCAACTTTTCTATCAATTCAAAATCCAATTGTCTACGTTCCAGGTTGGCAGAAACCACTCTTACCTTTACTTTGTCGCCAATGGAATAGAGTCCATGCTTTCTACGTCCCCTCAGACAATAGTTTTGCTCATCAAATTCATAATAATCATCCTGAAGACTATGCAAAGGCACCATTCCCTCGCAAAGGTTTTCTTCTACCTCCACATACAAACCAAACTCATTCATACCTGATATCTTGCCAACAAAGGTCTCCCCAAGATGATCACTCATAAATTCCACTTGCTTGTATTTGATAGAGGCACGTTCTGCCTGAGCAGCCAATAGTTCCTGTTGGCTACAATATTCACACAATTCTTCCAGCTGTTTCTGATTGACAGTCCTACCTCCATTATCATATCGTTCCAATAGGCGGTGAACCAAATCATCCGGATAACGGCGGATAGGAGAGGTGAAATGCGTATAATGACGGAACATCAATCCATAATGTCCTATGTTATGCGTACTGTAACGGGCTTTCTGCATGGACCGGAGTGCCACATCTTCCACTACTTCTCGCTCTTTATGGTTTCTGACTTCATTAAGTAGTTTATTGAAACTTTTATTGACCTCTTCCTTCGACCCTTCCGTTTTGAGATGATAACCAAACTTCAAGACGAAAGAACGAAGTTTTTCGAGTTTCTCTTCATCAGGGACATCATGGATTCTGTATACAAAAGCCTTGGACTTAGAACCTTTAGGCTGAATACCTATTTTTTCAGCAATTGCCTTATTGGCAAGAAGCATAAACTCTTCTACCAGTTTATTGGCATCCTTGGCAATTTTGACATATGTTCCAGTAGGATGTCCTTTATCATCCAGCATAAAACGCACTTCCGGCCTGTCAAAAGACACAGCTCCCATTGCAAAACGTTTTGCCCTTAATTTCTTTGCCAATCTATTCAGGGTAATCAGTTCTTCAGCAAAGTCTCCTATAGGTGTACCATCAGAAGACGTTACCCTTTGAGGATGTTCACCTGGAGTCACAAGGTCTTCAGCAGAAGCTTCTCCATTCTGCTCCAAGATAGTCTGTACCTCTTCGTACGTAAAACGTCTATCACTATGAATAACAGTCCTTGCTTCATGAAACTTCAATATGTCAGCATTTTCATCCATTACAAAAATGGCACTGAAACCCAATTTATCTTCATTGGGACGTAAAGAGCACAGATAATTACACAGCCGTTCAGGCAACATGGGAATTGTTCTGTCTACCAGATATACTGACGTGCTTCTTTTTCTAGCTTCCTTATCAATCACACTGCCCTCTTTGACGTAATGGGTAACATCAGCAATATGGACACCGATTTCCCAAAGTCCTTTACCCAAAGTCCGAATGGATAACGCATCATCAAAGTCCTTAGCATCCACTGGGTCTATTGTGAACGTAGTTACTGTGCGGAAGTCTTCACGTTTGGCAATTTCTTCTTCTGTAATGTCTTCTGATAGTTCTTCAGCAGCTTTTTCTGCTTGTTGAGGATAGGAATAGGGAAGTCCGTATTCAGCCAATATGGCATGCATCTCCGTATTGTTATCTCCTGACGGACCTAAGATGTCTATCACTTGTCCTTCAGGATTTTTCATATCTTCTTCCCATTCGGTAATCTTTACCACAGCCTTGTCTCCCGATTTGCCTCCCTTCAACTTTCGCTTGGGTATGAATATATCTGCTGCCAATGTACGGTCGGATGTCAGAAGAAAAGCAAAATCCTTATTGACTTTCAATGTTCCGACAAAAGTTTTTTCAGTCCTGCTGATTATTTCAATCACTTCTGCCTCCCTGGTATGATTACGTCTACGAGCCAATAGTGTAGCCTTTACTCTGTCACCATCCAACGCATGATGAGAATTACGTTCCATCACCAAGATGGTTTTCTCCTCACCGTCCGGCATAAACGCATTTCGTCCATTACGTTTCCTAAAGAAAGTACCCGTCATAACTTGATTACGGGTGGTAAGGTGATAAGTATGCTTTTTTCCAAGACTGATATAATCATCTGCCATAAGGTCAGCCAGAATATCAGTACACATCATTTTTGAAGGATGTGTCTTGAGGCCCAAAATCCTTGCCAAGTCATTCAGACCATATTCTTCACTGGGATTATTCTGAAACAAATCCAATAATGCTTTCGCAAGTTGCCGTTTCGACTTACGACTTGATTTCTTCGATTTTTCCATGGCAATAAAGTTTTAGTTTTTTATCAGCATCTTATTGCTCAAATATCTTACTGGATACCAAGAAGCAATAAATGATATTAATATCACTGTTGTCGCAATGATTAATATATCCATAGGGTTCACACTGACAGGATATGCATCTACGATAAATGTCCCACTTTGCTGTCCCAGTCTCAGCCAACCATATTCCGACTGGCAATAACAGAGCAACAAACCAATACAAATGCCAATGAATGCACCCGCTATTGATATCAGTCTTCCTTCGACAATGAAGATTTTCCGTATTGACGATTCATCTATTCCCAAATCATGAAGAATAACAATATCCCTTCGTTTGTCAATGATTAACATAGAAAGAGAGGCAATTATATTGAAGCAAGCCACAAATAGGATAAATGTAAGAAACACATATCCCATCAGCTTTTCCACCTTCATGATGTTGAAAATCTCCTGTTGTTGTTCAAAACGGTCCTTGACTAAAAACTTCTGACCGACTAACGACTGGATTTCCTGTTTGGCCTCTGCTATATCTGTTCCTTGTTTGAGTCTGATGGCCAACGAAGAAATTTCTCCAGGTTTTTCAAACATCTTTTGGGCAAACGCAAGAGGACACAATACATATTCACTATCATACTGCTTTTGACTGACATTAAAGACACTACCCGAAGAATACAAAACATCTTGATTGAAATTTTGTGTAGGATCCATCATATTGATAGTCTCTCCTTGTCGTGGAGTGTATATTTCCAAAGGTGAAGCAAAATCGGTTGTCATATTGAGTGACAATGCCACCCTTATTCCCGGAACTGCATAATTCATCAAATCTGCATGCAGTACAAAATCACCATTCCCATAAAGTATTCTCTTTACGTCTGTACAGGCGCCGAAGTTGTCATCAACCCCTTTCAAAACTATCATGGCCTGCCGTCCTTCGTATCTTGCCAATGCCCTATTCTGAAGAGATCCACTCGTAGCTTCCACCCATTTACATGTCTGAATATTTCTGATAGACGGATTTGTCATTGAGAAAGTCCTTCCTTCTGATGCCACCACTTCCAGTTCTGGATCAAAGGCAGTAAAAAGAGAGGCTACCAATTCACGAAAGCCATTGAATACGGACAATACACAGACAAGAGCGGTAGTAGCCAAAGCGATACCGACGACAGATATCATAGAAATGATATTAATCGCACTATGACTCTTCTTAGAGAAAAGATACCTGCGTGCAATAAAGAACGGAACGTTCACAGAGAGGATTATTTTTTCAGCAACTCATCAATATGTTCCATGTAATCCAACGTATCATCCTTGAAGAATCTCAGTTCTGGAACAATTCTCAACTGATATCTCAAGCGTTGGCCTAACTCGTATCTTATCGTCTTGACATTTTCAGTCAAGTTCTTAATGGTCTCCTCACTTTTCTCTGAAGGGAAAACGCTGATGTATGCCGTACAATAACTCAAATCTGGAGATATCCGGCACTCGCTCACAGAAACCATCATACCATGGGTTTTTCGGGTTTCATTCAAGAACAGATTACTCAATTCTTTCTGAATAAGCCGTTCAATCTTGTTCTGTCGTGTTTTTTCCATAATTGATTATTCTTTAGTAAGGACAATAGTACTATCTATGAGACGCACCTTGTGGTCTATCATTGCACCTGTGCACCAGGCTTGACTTCAGAACTGGGTGTAATAACCGACAGAGAGCCGTCATAATTCAATGCAGATAAAATCATACCGCAACTTTCTTCTCCCATCATCTTTCGGGGCTCAAAGTTAGCAACAAATACCACCTGCTTGCCAATTAGTTCGGAAGGTTCATAATAGGAAGCTATACCACTGAGGATAGTCCTGTCAGTTCCACTTCCGTCATCTATACAGAATTTCAGAAGTTTCTTGCTTTTCTTCACCTTCTCACAAGCCTTTACCCTGCCTACTCTTATGTCCAGTTTTTCAAAAACATCAAACGGCACATTCTCCTTAAAGGGTTCTGCTTGATAGGATTCAGCTTTGTTGGCTAGTGCAATTTCTTCAAGACGTTTCAACTGACCATCAATAACATCATCGTCAATTTTTTCAAACAGCAGTCCTGGTTCTGCGAGTTGATGACCTGCAGTCAATATCTCAGTACTTCCCAATTGCTCCCAATCGCATCCTTCGAGATTGAGCATCTTACGGAGTCTACTGGAACTGAATGGAAGGAACGGTTCAAAAGCTATAGACAGATTGGCAGTCAACTGCAAAGCCACATAAAGAATTGTTTCTACCCTTTTGGGGTCAGTTTTCCACACCTTCCATGGTTCACATTCAGTAATATATCTGTTTCCTATACGAGCCAGATTCATCGCTTCTTTTTGCGCTTCTCTGAATTTGAAGTTGTCCAGCAGTTCTTCTACCTTACCTTTTACATCCTTGAATTCCGCTATTGTATGTTGATCGGTATCGGTCATTTCACCGCAAGCAGGAACCTTTCCGTTCCAGTACTTCTTCGTCAGCTGAAGTGCCCTATTGACAAAGTTGCCATAAATGGCAACCAGTTCCGAATTGTTTCTCTCTTGAAAGTCTTTCCAAGTAAAGTTATTGTCTTTGGTTTCTGGAGCATTAGCTGTCAGGACATAGCGCAACACATCCTGTTTGCCCGGGAAGTCTTTCAGATATTCATGCAGCCAAATGGCCCAATTGCGAGATGTAGAGATTTTATCATTCTCCAAGTTAAGGAATTCATTGGCTGGCACATTGTCTGGCATTATATACCCCCCATGAGCCTTCATCATGACTGGGAATATCAAGCAATGAAACACAATATTGTCCTTTCCTATAAAATGAACCAACCGAGTATCTCCGTCTTGCCACCATTTCTGCCAAGGCCCCCATTTCTCAGGTTGCGAATCACATAATTCCTTGGTATTTGAGATGTATCCGATAGGCGCATCAAACCACACATAGAGAACCTTTCCTTCCGCTCCTTTTACAGGAACAGGTATTCCCCAGTCAAGGTCACGTGTCATTGCCCTTGGTTGAAGATCCATATCCAACCAACTTTTACATTGACCATATACATTGGAACGCCATTCTTTATGGTTGTCCAAAATCCATCCCTTCAACCATTCCTGGTATTTGTCTAAGGGTAGATACCAGTTTTTTGTGGCTTTCTTTTCCAATCCATGACTTGGGTTATTTTTGTTGGACGGATTAATCAGTTCATCTGGCGACAATGTTGCTCCACACTTTTCACACTGGTCTCCATAAGCACCTTCTGCTCCGCATCGGGGACATGTTCCTACTATGTATCTGTCAGAAAGGAATTCTCCTGTTACCTTATCACAAAATTGCTCTTCCGTCTTTTCCAATAGTTCACCTTTGTCATACAATGTACGAAAGAAATCAGATGCAAATTTATGATGGATATCCGATGTCGTACGACTATATATATCAAACGAAATTCCAAACTCTTCAAAAGATTCTTTTATCAGTTTATGATAACGGTCCACTACATCTTGAACAGTAATGCCTTCCTTTCGGGCTCGGATGGTAACAGGTACACCATGTTCATCAGAGCCTCCAATAAAAATCACTTCTTGCTTTTTAAGCCTAAGATAACGGACATATATATCTGCTGGAACATAAACACCTGCCAGGTGTCCGATATGAACACCTCCATTAGCATAAGGAAGTGCAGCTGTTACTGTTGTACGCTTGAAATTTTTATTCATGTATTTTATTCTTATATTTGAGTTCAAATTTACGGCTTTTCAGCAAGCCTCCCAAGTATTTCCTCTAAAATTCTGTTTTTCATTACCGGTAAATCCTTATATCCTGTTATGATAAAAAATCAATCCTTGCACATCCGTTGACGTATTTTCATGGCTTGAACAGGATAATCAGACGCCATATTGTCAACTCCTGCCTTTATCATCTCCTCTACATCTTCAGGTTTATTCAGTCCTCGCGCCGTAACAGTCATTCCCAACTCATGAGCACGAGGTATCCAATTCGGATGTTTTCTGAAGACATCTGCCTTATAATTCAACGAACTGATGCCCAAAGCATGCAGTTCATCAGGAGTCTTATCACCTCCCAAATAATATACTTTTGCTTCAGCATCCATCTTAGCCAAAGCCGCACATGCTGGCAAGGAGAATGACATATATTCTGCCATCCCTTTCAGTCCAGCATCATTCACTGCCTTCATTCCTGCCAGAGCTGCTTCTATAGTCCGCTCCCGAGTGGCATGTCGTTTCACTTCTACAAACAAATGGGTATATCGTGATTTCTTCAGAATCTTGAGAAAATCTCTCAAAGTCGGCAACTTCTCCCCATTCTCAAGTTTCATATTCTTAATATTCCTGTATCTGGCGTGCTGTATCTCTATCCCTTCCCTTTTCCCGTCATGATTGACTATTATCTGATTGTCGGCCGTCAACCATATATCCATCTCTGAGCCTTCTGCTCCCAAACAGATAGCATTCTTCAAAGATGCTCTGGAATTAGGGCAGGCACCTGGAAATCTGTAAAACCCTCTATGACATACTATTCTTGGCAACTTGACAGTAAACTGCTGGTTCCATATACTGAGAGAATCGGCTTCTTCAGCAGAAAGCATTTCCCAGCATGACAAGACAGATAGAAGCAACAAGACAAATCTGCGTAACATATTCTCATTTTTTAAAAATTGCCCTTACTAAAAAAAACAGATGATTCCATATTGTCTTTATATAGCCATAGTGGTAGCACATGATAAAAAACCTTTCTTTCAAAGATTTCCTATGGTTTTGGGTTGTCATTCCTCCATCCAAATAGTCTGCAACCACACAATGGGTATTGACTATCTGAAGCGACTGCTGCTCTGCCTCTTTCAATAATCTGATACACCAATCAAAATCTGCAGAAAATCTATATTTATCTTTGCGATACAAACAATGGGAAGCAAGACTCATGTTGGCAAAAAATGCCTGATGGCAAACAAGCATTCCTTGGGAAAAACTTTTCCAGGTCAATCGTTCTGGTGGTTCCAGTCTCCGATGTCTCAGAAATCTCCCCTGACTATCTACAATATCTGTATCTCCATACATCACAGCAGGCATTCTCTGGATGTCTTCTCCTGATGCTGCCACCTTGGAAAGTGTGGTAGCTTCATGAAATCTATCACCCGCATTGAGGAAGAGGATAAAATCTCCTTGTGCCTGCTGAAGTGCTTTGTTCATAGCATCATACAACCCGCTGTCGGGTTCCGACACAATGTTTATCTTATGTCCTTTGGCGCTGTGCCCATTATTCCTTTTATAATCTTCCAGCAAAGACATTGTGTTGTCTTTAGACGCCCCATCAATAATCAGATGTTCTACATACGGATAATCCTGTTCCAATACGCTTTGTAGCGTGGGAGGAAGTTCATTTCCGGCATTATATGTACACGTTGCTATAGTAAAGGTAATCATGGATTAGACAATTGATTATACAAGTCAATATATTGCTTGGAGACAATTTCTTCCGAATATCTCTTCAGGACACTTTCTCGAAGAATTGCAGGTTCAGCGGGATGATGTATTCCCCACAAGATGCCCGCTGCCAAATCTTCCACCGACCTTTGTTCCGCCAAATAGCCATTCAGCTTGTGTTGGATAATATCCATCTGACCGCTTCCTGTAAAGGTGACAGGGATACACCCACATGCCTGTGCTTCAATAACAGTCTGTCCGAATGTCTCATACATTGAAGGAATGACAGCTACATCCGAAGCTGAATAAAGACAGGACAACTCTTCTACCTCCATAAAACCAAAATGGGTATATTCTACAGGTATCTCCTCCAAAACTGCTGCATCCTTGATACCTCCAAATAAAGCAACATGCAATTGATCTCGTTTCACCTCCCCCTGTTCAATCAGCAGGCGTATGGCCCTGTTCATATATACTAGTCCTTTACGGGGATCCTCTATCTTGACAGCTCCAAATACCAGGATGATTTTATCGGAGGGCAAATGCAATTTCATGCGCGAAGATTTGGAGTCTCTTATGGAGAACTGGTGCAGAGGCAATACATTGGGAATAACGCTGATGGGCTGATGGCATAACAATTGACTATCCTTAGCCTGTTGGGCCAACCAGGAACTGACAGCAACAAAATGAACAGAATATTTGTCAAACAATTTTCTCTTCTGTTCAAAAGTACGCCAAGATATATCCTGGAACGTCGGACGTAATAGCTGGGGACATTCATCACAACAGGAACGATACCTTGTACAATCACCTGCATAATGGCATATTCCCGTAAAAGGCCACATGTCATGCAATGTCCACACTACAGGTTTGTCACTCTGCAGAATTTTTTCAAGCACCCGAAGGGAGACGAATCCTTGATTGATCCAATGCAGATGAACAATATCTGCTTCTTTGAATGTCGGATGACCCGTAATATCCACGCCTGTAGATGCAGTGTCTACTGCAAACAGGTTTTTCCGAGAGTATCCATTGGATTTAAATATTTCCCAACGTTCTTTCAGAAATGCTGACTGACACCGTATCTTTCCCACTGGGCGTATCACGTCTGGTCCAGCTTCCTGACCTCTACTGACCATCATCGCAGTTTGCACTCCATTACTCTGGAGTGCTTTCATCAGGCGGGAAGCTGCAATGGCAGCACCACCTCTCTGTGCTGTTGTATTCAGAAGCAATACCCGCATCTGATATCACTTAACATATTTACTGAAAAACTGCCATATCTCTTCTCCCGTGTCAAGATCCTTATCAAACCAGCTATGAGGCCCATTAACTACCTTGTATAACCACACATCACATCCAGTCGGACCTCCAGAATATCTGTATTTTTCTATGGTACGATTACTTTCTGGTTGAAGGCTGGCAACAGTTTCTTGAGAAATGGTTTCGCACTTGTTTCTTGCCACCCAATATCCTATACCAATAGGAGTAGGCATGTAGGCTCCCCATCCTCCTTTGTTCTCCAAGTCTCCATCCCATTCTGATGTATGGTCGGCTGTACCATGAATCTCAAAAATGGGCACAGGAAAAGGAGCATCCATGGTCCTATATATCCATTCCATAGTGAGACCTGACACGGAAGCAAATGCCTTGAATACCCGTTGGCCACTATATGCCAACAGGTAACACATCTCGCCTCCGTTGGACATTCCGGTAAAAAAGGTGTTCACCTTGCTCAGATGATATTTTTTTTGCACATAAAGAGCCATCTTGCACATGGATTTCACATCATCCACATCCCATCCTTGCTGAGACGGATAGCCTACATTCCAGGAATGCTTGTTTTTACCCGGGTCTTTCAGACCTATAGGAACACACAATGCAAACTTGTATTTATCCGCCGCCTTATCCATCCATGTCTTTGTTTTACCCGAATTACCATATCCATGGGCAACAAATACCAGAGGAGCATCCTTGGGAGTATTCTCCGGAATAATCAGAGAAAAATGCCGCATATATCCCTGTATCTGAATAGAGTCACGTATCAGTTGCCTGGCAATGGCTTTCCATGAAGTCCCAAAGGAAATGACCAACAAGCAAAAAAGTATTATCCTTCTCATATATTATCTTATTTGATATAAGCACGGTAATAATATCCACATGAATAGACAAAGAATGCAGCTCTCAGCCATCTGACAAGTTTGCGCGGTTCTTCAGCATAAAACAGGGAACGGGAATGTCCTATAAAAAACACTACTCTTTTAAAGAAGGAGCAAGGTCCTTTTTCCAACTGCAGCCTGCTCATATATATGGCATCTTTGAGCGATTGGGTTGAGAAGGGGAGTTTTTCCAAAAACGGCAATACCGTCGTAAACCTTCGTCTCACTTCTTTCTGTAGTTCCCTATGTCGGAAGAGAGAAAGAGTTACATATCTCCATCCACCTCCTGAAAGCAGACGATTTCCTACGGGACGGGAGGCTGTAGCTGCACCATTGTGACGTCGGAAATGAACCAGCACCTTATCCACAAACACTATGCTTTCGGCAGCAGCAGCCACATTCAGTATCTGCCAGTCATAATACAAGGGCAAAGTTTCTCCTCCTTGCATATACGCCAGCAACTGTCTCTTGAACAACATAGAGTGACCTGGAATGGCACAAATATATGTATCCCTGATAAGATGGACATTGGGTATTCTCATATCCGATTGGACTGGATATCCGTCAGTTGAGAAAGGTACAGAGAAACCAGAGCACAGCATTTTATCTCCGATGGATTGGGCCTGGATTTCAAGTTTGTCCTTTTCCCATATGTCATCTTGGTCAGATATGGCAATATAGTCTCCTGTTGCCCTGTTCATGGCCGAAAAGAAATTTCCGTTGATGCCATGAAGACCACTTTCATTATGAAAAGGCTTTATCTGTGGATAGCGGGTAGCATATTTCTCGATAATTGTCCATGTATTATCCTGAGAACCATCATCCTGAACTATGATTTCATGAACGGGATAGGTCTGTGCGAGCAGGGAATCCAACTGCTCACACAGGTAGTTTGCACCATTGTAGGTACACATCACAACTGAGATTTTCAGGCCTTCTAGTTTCTCAGACATGGGCAACTGATTTCATTGTTCAGGTTCCATGATAACGTCCAGAACGTTTTTGTTCTTGTAGACTACTTTCTTGACAAAATTACGTATCTGTTCCGAAGTCAGGTCCTCAAGAACCTTCTTCATTTCCAAAGGACGCAGATTGTTGTACAATACATATCCTTGCTCCAATCTGTTCCAATATCCATTTTCACGCTGATTGGTCTCAAATACTTTCAGTTCCTGCTCCTTCACTTTGTTGAGCTGTTCTTCTGATACTCCTTTTTCCGCAATCATCGCTACTCCTTCTTTAAGGATAGCCAAAGCCGAATCACACTTACCAGGTTTTACCGGCGCAAGCATCTGCAACAGATATCGTTCTTCTCCCATGAGTTCTCCACATTCCATGTCGGTATAGCTTCCATAAGTGAACTGATATTTCTCACGGATGGTTTCTGTGCTGTATATACTGAGAATCTTTTTCAATACAGCTGCCATGACTTCAGTTTGGGTTGTCCACTTGGTCTTTCCGTTCCATATGGTTGCCATGTAGCTTTGCGGTGTTTCCATTTTTTGGGTAAAACGGCAGGTCTTGCTACCTTTCATCATCGGAATAGTCTTCTTTTCGTATTTTTCCAACAATCGGGAATGAGTAGGAATACTTCCCAAATACAAGGAAGCCCATTGCTTGATACTATCTTCCTCTATGGCACCAGTAAAGATAAAGGTGAAATCGGCAGCATTGGCAAAACGCTTTTTGTATAGGGCATACACCCCATCATATGTCACTTTCTTCAAACGCTCCACTGTAAAGGGTTGTGCCAACGGATGATTACAATTGAGCAATATCTGGGTCGAGTCTTCAAATGCTGTCGTAGGACGGGCATTGCGGTTGGCCAATTGATCCATCATGGATTTCCTTACAATATTATAATTGAGGGTATCGTATTTCAAATCTGTAAAATACAAATGCATCAACTGAAACATAGTAGCTGCATCTTTTTTAGATGTATTACCTACAATTTGCTCTGTGGAATACTTCAATTGGGGTGTTATATGGATTACACGGCCTGCCAGGGCTTTTTCCAGTTCGTTGCCAGTATATTTTCCAAGTCCATTGTTGGCTATGAACTGGTTGAAGAATCTAGCATTTTCAATATCTTCCAATGCCACTTTTTTCAAACCTCCATGACTGACAGCGTTGCAAATAATCTTACTTTCGTCAAAATCAGTCTTTTTGTATTTGACCGTCACACCATTGGACAAAACAAATCCTTTGTATCCGAAGGGATCTTCAGCCAGTTCTTGAGTGATAGTACCTGCTTGAGGCTGTTTGTCCAAAATACGGGTATCCACTTCCTTCATCTCATAAGGTTGGAGGCTCTCCTTCTTCACCTGAGCCAGTATCTCTTGAGCTTCAGTAGAGGATGGCATAACAAACTCTTCTTTGTCAGGATAGAATCCAGCTATTACCAGATTGGTATCCAATTGTCCGATTGCTTCCTTGACCATCTCGTTGATTGCTTCCAAAGGAATGCGTTTCATAAATGTCCGATGCATCTCAATTTCTTGTGTAAACGAAGTCTTTACATCATTCTCAAGAAAATGCTCCACACATTCGTTGACCAACACCTTGCTCTTTACCGTTTTGCGGGAAGCCAACTGCTGGTCAAGCTGACCTTCCAACTCAGTTTTAGCCAAAGAGAACTCAGCTTCTGAAAAACCATAAACACCCAAACGGCGCATCTCACGCAAAGCAACAGTCAAGGCTTCTTTGTCCTTTCCTTGCTTGGGAGAATAATTGAGCCCTAATGTCTTCTTCCTGTCAGTAATTATCATTCCGTCCACTCCTCCTTCTACAGAAGCAAAAGGTATATCCGGGGTCTGCATTAGTTCTGACAGACGTCTGTTAAACATAGATGAAATGATATTTTCCATATATTGTGAAACCACTCCCATCATCGTATTACGTTGGGCTCGGGGAACGGGGTCGTATTTGCTACCCATCATTACCATCGGAGCAGTCACTTCCTTATCTTTGTCAAACACTATAATAGGTTGTTCATTGTCAGGAATGGTAAAATATTCAAGAGGAGCAGCATCCGCTTTGGGAGCAGGAAGTGAGGAGAAAATCTTCTTCACTTTCTCTTCCATCACTTTCACATCAAAATCTCCTACAACAATAATACCCTGCAAGTCAGGTCGGTACCATTTATCATAATAGTCACGCAGTTCCTTATAGGCGAAACTATCCACTACCGACATCAGTCCTATCGGCAATCTGTCAGCATATCGGCTTCCTTTTGCCAAAACAGGTAACTGACGTTCCAGTATACGCATGATGCCATTACTCCTTACACGCCATTCCTCATGAATAACTCCACGCTCATTGTCCACCTCCTTGGGATCTAGAGTCAAACCATGTGCCCAGTCATAAAGAATATACAGACAGGAATCCAGATTTTTTTCATCGTCCACTGGTACATTGTCTATATTGTACACAGTTCGGTCGGTTGAAGTATATGCATTCAGGTGACGACCAAACTGCACACCGATTTTTTCGCAGAAATTGATAATGCCCTTACCTGGGAAATGATCTGAACCATTGAAACACATGTGTTCAAGGAAATGGGCCAGTCCGCGCTGGGATTCCTCTTCCTGTACTGATCCCACCTTTTGAGCTATATAGAAATAGGCTCTCTTTTGAGGGTTCTCGTTGTGCTGGATGTAATAAGTCAATCCATTGGGTAGTGTACCCTTCGTTACTTCGGGATCAAATGGCAACGCGGGAACTACTGGCTGGGACATAGCCCCTAAGGACATGGCAGCAAATATGCCTACCATCATCCATCTCATCTTTTTCATTGATATATCTATTTTTTTATTGATTTCATATTATTCAATGATTCCTGGAGATATTCCAGGAATTTTGCCGGATTTTCATCATATGCATATGACTTATTCAACGGTTTGCCTTCTGCATTGACAGCAACATAGAAAGGCTGTATGTTGGCGCCAAACTTATAGCTTTGCAGGAAACTCCACAATTGTCTATATTCCGTAAACACCTGTTCCTTTCCATTCACTACTACTTTACGGGGAGCGGGCAAGGGAGTACGGTCATCCACATAGAGAGACACCAATATAAAGTCCTTCTCCAATGCCTGTGCCACCGACGGGTCAGTCCATACCGAAGCTTCCATCTTTCGGCAGTTCACACATCCATAGCCTGTAAAGTCCAGCAAAAGAGGTTTACCGGTCTGACGGGCATATTCCACTGCCTCATCATAGTCGTTGAAACGAGCATGCACCTCTCGCTCTCTATCCAAGCGGAAGTCCTGTGTAGACATCGGTGGAGCAAAGGCACTGATTGATTTCAACGGAGCGCCCCAGAGACCTGGTACCATATATAAAGCAAATGCCAACGATATCCATCCGCAGAAGAATCCCAGTATGGAGGTATGGCTACTCGGATCATCAGACGGGAAGCGTAATTTTCCCAAAAGATAAAAGCCTAGCATAGCAAACAGTACAATCCACAATACTAGAAATGTCTCCCTATCCAGAATATGCCAGCCGTAACTCATATCTGCCACAGACAGAAACTTCAATGCAAACGCCAGTTCCACAAATCCCAGTGTCACTTTCACTTTATTCATCCATCCTCCGCTCTTAGGCGACTTCTTGATAAGGGAGGGGAAAAGAGCAAATAGTGTAAACGGCAAGGCTAAAGCCAGGGCAAATCCTGTCATGCCTGCCAATGGCGACAAATAATCGCTTGAAGAGGAAATATCCACCAACAGGAAGCCAATAATAGGTCCTGTACAAGAAAAAGACACAATGGTCAGTGTCAATGCCATTAGGAAAATGGCTGTAAAACCACTGCTATTCTCTGCCTTACGGTCAGTAGTGTTTCCCCATGCTGAAGGCAGAGAAATTTCAAATCCGCCTAAGAAACTGGCTGAAAAAAGTAACAGAATAAGGAAGCAGATTATATTAAAGACAGCACTTGTAGACAAAGCATTAAGTCCGCTGGAGCCCGCTACCAGTGTAATAACCAGTCCCAAAGATACATATACCATCACAATACACAGGCCATACAACAATGCATCTCTGATGCCATGACTCCTATTGGCCGACCGCTTAAGAAAGTAACTGATAGTCATTGGTATTACTGGCCATACACATGGAGTAATTGTTGCCAAGAGTCCCCCCAATAATCCCATTAGGAATATCCACCAGAGTCCTCCTTTTTCTTGGCTAAAGGTATCCAACTGACCAGTCACAGGAAGCCACCATGCAGGCAAATCTGCTGTTGTTTCCTTGGCATCCATCGTAGCCGTATCTTTCTCCAATGCCATAGCACTATCTCTGCGGGCATCCATAATTTCCTTCTCCTGTATCTTAGCTTTTTCCGCCACCGGACCATCAGATCCCTCTAGAGCAAATGGCACCTGAGTAGGTGGCAGGCAGTTGGTTTCATTACAAGCACCATACTCCAGATACCCTGTTGCACTATAATCCTTGTTCTCTATACGGACACGCTGTACAAATACTGCACTACCTTCCATATAGCTTACCCGCATTTCAAACAGATCATCATACTTCTCCTTCAGCTTCCCTTTGGACTCCAATGGGCCTATGACCTTCACTCCCCGACACTCCTCCAAATGGAAAGAGGCGACAGTAGGTCCTCCTTCTTCCATCCGACTAGAGTATACATGCCAACCAGGCTCCATATGGGCACTGAATATAACCTGCAACTCATCAGAAGCCACTCTTTCCGTCTTCACATCGAAACGGACAGGACTATTCATTTGTGCCAACAGACATACTGGAACCAGTGCCAAAATCATTAGCATAGAGATATGGAGAAAAAATTTCTTCATCTTATAATCTGGTTTATCGTACAAAGATACAAAAAAGAATCGTCTCGAGAAATTTCAGTACTCTTTTCGGGGCAGTTAACAGAGACTACCATTTCAACTGATTGACCTTCATGGGACACTATGCCAGTCTGAATATGTATATTATATAAATACAAGTATTGTCAATAATGACTCCTTATACTATTCCTGTGTGGATTCACCTCTAATATCATATCCCAATAAGAATCTGTTGGCACTCCATCAGCTTCTTTACATTATATGATGGTAGTTCAAGTGTAAAAGAAATATCTCTTCCCAGCTCCATCTTGTGAAAGCCAATATCATCCAGCCATTTCCTTTTATATAAACTTTTGCAGATTACTGTAAAAGTATTACTTTTGCATCCGAATAATTACAAAAAGAATATTATTGATGAAAAAAGTTCTATTTTTGGGCACCTGTCTAGTAAGTTGTATCCCTGCTTTTGCTGGAGGACTCTTGACCAACACCAATCAGAGTGCCGCCTTTCTGCGTAATCCCTCACGGGATGCAGTCATCGCTACTGAAGCTGTCTATTCCAACCCTGCAGGAACAGCCTTTTTAGACAACGGTTTCCATCTCACACTGAACATACAGAATGCCAAGCAAAGACGTCAAGTGGTCAGCACTTTCGGCCCTTTCGCCTATGGACTTGACAACAACGGGAAGACAAGCAAACGTTTCAAAGGAGATGCCGATGCTCCTATCATTCCCAGTTTTCAGGCAGTCTACAAAACAGGATATTGGAGTTTCAGCAGCAGTTTTGCTATAAGTGGCGGAGGCGGTAAATGTACTTTTGAGAACGGATTAGGTTCTTTTGAAGCCATTGCCTCCCTATTACCTTTATTAGGTCAGTCTATAGGCATCACAGGTTACAACATGGATTCCTATATGCGAGGTCGCCAGTACTACTACGGATTCCAGTTGGGTGCCGCCCGTCAACTCAACAAGAATCTCTCAGTCTTTTTGGGCGCCAGAGGCATCTATGCATCTACCAATTATTATGGATATATCCGCAACATCGAGATAGAAGATGCCCAAGGTACATCTCTTGCCACCCAGCGCTTTCAGTCTCTCCATGACCAGGCAGTTGCCGCTGCAGCTATTTACAGAGACAATGGAAACATACCGATGGCAAATATGTATGAAGCGCAGGCCGCCCAAATGCGTACCATGGCCTATGCCACCCAGGACGTAACCCTTAATTGTGACCAGACAGGATTTGGCGTAACGCCCATCATTGGCATTGACTGGAAAATCAATGACCAATGGAATCTTGCTGCCAAATACGAATTCAAGACCCGCATCCGTCTGAAGAATGAAGCCGCCAACAGCGCAAGCGCAGCAGGTCTCTCAGCGCTCAATCAGTTCAAAGATGGAAAGAAGATAGCTGAAGATATTCCTGCTATGCTAACCCTCGGTGTACAATATACTCCCGTCAAGAATGTACGTCTGATGGCAGGCCACCACTATTTCTATGACAAACAGGCATCAAAATATAATCACACAGAGAAAAAACTCTCCCGAGGCACCTGTGAATTCAATGCTGGTGCAGAAGTGGATGTCAACAAAAGACTTACTCTGAGTGCCGGTTGGCAAAACACCAGCTATGGTTTGACCGACGAATACATGCAGGACATCAGTTTTGTTACCAATAGCAATAGTGTAGGCATCGGACTGAACTATCGTTTCTCCGACCGTCTAAGCATTGACCTCAGTTATTTCCAGACGTTCTACAATACCTATGATACCCACACTGACGATTTCAACGGAGTTTCTTCAATGATTACCTCCCTTGTAGGAGCCGAAATGGCTACTCAATTGGTATCTTCTGGCGTATTGAAAGGAAGCAACCACTATTGGCGCACCAATCGAGTCATCGGTATCGGTGTTACTCTGGACTTCTGACAATAGTCCTACTTTCTACTTATTCCCATCACCGATGTCAAACATATTGATATCGGTGATTGTAGTTTTCTTCCCATCGTTACCTTCTTGATGATACTACTTCGCGTAGATGCACAATAATTATTACGATAAACCATATTCTACATCGTGATATCTATTGCCCTCATCAATTCTTTTTTGCACCAACAAGTATGTGTCCCCTTTCTGATAATGGCTTACTTCTTCCTATTTCTGAAGACCTTCTGTCTCTACACAAATTTTCAACTGATTACTTGAGGTTTGTTTCCCAAAATGACACCTTCTATAGATTTTTCTACTCATTTTTATTATCTTTGTCACAACTATGATTGATTTATCCATCAAAATCCTATTATGAAACACTTCATCCCTTCTTTCCTTATTCTCCTTTGGGGCTTATTTTCTACAGCATCCGCCCAGGAAACCAATGTGCATGGCACTATCTCCTGTGACGGTGTCGGTGTACCCAATGTTCTGGTATCAGACGGAAAAAAAATAGTTCCTACCGATGCTGACGGCAAATTCGCCTTCTATTCCGACAAGACCAATGGTTACCTCTTCTATATTCTGCCTGCCGGATACATGCCCTTGCTAACAAATACTTCTACTACAGAACAACGTATCTTCCCCAAGATATGGAATGCCTTCAAACGTGATGCCACTATGGACGAGTTGCAGAACTTCCGCCTCATGAGAGAAAACAACGACAACCATATCATGCTCTTTATGGCAGATCCGCAAGTTGCCAACCGCTCCAACAGAAAAGACATGGACCAATATCTGAAAAAATACTTTCCCCGAATGAGAGAAGAGTATGATAATGCAGGAATGACTCCGATATATACCACCGTACTCGGTGACTTGACATGGGACTATTACTGGTACTCCAACAATTATGACCATACCCTGTACAAGAGTAATATCATCAACCGCCATGACCAATTCCCATTCCGACATTTCAGCGTTATAGGCAACCATGACAATGACGGGGCAACCAAAGCCGGCATTAACTCCATTGACTTTGCAGCCGCTGAAGCTTTCAGACGACACATGGCCCCAACCTATTATTCCTTCAACATAGGCAAAATACATTACATTGTCCTTGACAATATTGTCTACCTCAACACCGTTACACCTGGCAAAAAATACAACACGGGTATTGCTGGTGACCGCGACTACCAAACAGCCATCACCGACGAGCAATTCGAGTGGCTTGCAAAGGACCTTTCCTACGTTAGCAAAGACACTCCTATCATGGTATGCATGCATAGTCCTGCCTGGAAGTTGGACATCACTACCAAGGAAGCACTTCCCTACATGACCACCAACCAAACTACAATACGTCTGAGCCAGATGTTTGAAGGATACAAGAATGTATATTTCTTCTCAGGCCATCGTCACCAGCAAGTAGTAACTGAACCCGGACAGTATGGAGGCAATGATTTCTCCAACATCATCGAACATACACTGGGTGCTTTAGGCGGGAACCTATGGGCTACTGGTTATCTGTCAGGAGTCGTTACCTGTTGTGACGGAACACCAGGAGGATGGTTGGCCGTGTATGTCAATGGAGATTCCGTCTCTTGGCTTCAGCACAATCTGGACGACAGAAACAATTACCAGTTTAGGGTAAGCGACGGCAATTGCGTCAAAGAATTCCTGGCCAACAGCGAGGTGCACCAGAGCATCCGCCAACAAGTGGCATACAAGCAGGACTTCAGTCTGCTCGCCGACAACGAGATACTCGTCAATGTGTTCAACTATGACTCAAAATGGAAGGTAGAGATGTTCGAGGGTGACCAACCCCTGCAGGTCAAGCACGTTAACTATGAGGACCCTTACCAAATTCTGGTCTATGACATTCCAAGCTATAATGCAGGTATGTTCGCTTCTGGAGATGCCGCCGTGCGTTCCTGGCACATGTTCTCAGCCGTTGCCTCCAGCGCTACTTCTGACATCCTTGTCAAAGTGACTGACCGTTTTGGCAATGTATTCCAACGGAATGTAAAGCGGCCACTTCCCATGACCCGCGAAGCCATGGAACAGGGAGGGGAAATCATGATACCCGTTGGAATGACAGAAAAGGCATCATACCCTATTGCTCAAGTTTATTCCTCTGGCAAAGGCAAGATATGCATCTCATCCCAAGAAGCAGGTACAGCTGTTATAGCCGACTCCGAAGGACGTTGCCGAACTGTCAAAATCAACCCTGGCAACAATCAAGTGGACGTACCTTCACACCATATATATATTGTAAGAACAGGTCATAACACTACAAAACTTTTTGTAAGATAATCTTTCGTATTCACCCACAATAACCCCATAGGCACATATCCTCCAGAGAGGTAGCGCCTATGGGCGTTATTCTAAAATCAATCTCTCCTACTGGCATGTCTGGCAAAACCGCCCATCCATTTGCACGGCCTTTCTACATGATGGCCAAACCCGCTGGCTCCGCTTGCAACCTAGCCTGCTCCTACTGCTATTACCTGGAGAAGAAATATCTATATTCCCAGGCTAACAGCTACCTTATGGATGACGAACTGCTAGAAAAATTTATCAGTGAATACATGGAGAGCGTAACAGGACCAGAAGTACTATTCACTTGGCACGGAGGTGAAGCCCTCCTCAGAAAGCCATCCTTCTACCAAAAAGCCATTCAACTGCAAGCAAAATATGCCAGAGGCAGACAGGTAGACAACTGTATACAGACCAATGGTACACTACTGACTCCTGAATGGTGCACCTTTTTTCAACAGAACAACTGGTTGGTAGGTATATCTCTCGATGGACCCGAAGAATTCCATGATGCCTACCGAATTACCGTACAGGGCAAAGGGTCCTGGAAAAAAGTAATGGAGGGCGTCAATCTACTCAACAGATATGGCGTAGAATGGAACGCATTGGCAACTGTCAATCGGCTGAATGGTTCTGCCCCCTTGGAATTCTATAGGTTTTTCAAGCATATCGGATGCCGATTCCTGCAGTTCACTCCTGTCGTAGAACGTCTTACCAGCCACCTGGATGGCAGAACACTAGCTACAGCTAACGAACAGGCACCCTTGGCAGACTTTTCCGTAACCCCTGAACAATGGGGAGATTTCACCTGCCGTATTTTTGACGAATGGGTCAGAAACGATGTGGGTAGTATCTTTGTCCAACTATTTGATAGTACTTTGGCTAACTGGGCAGGATATCCTCCTGGTAACTGCGCCCTGTCAAACCAATGCGGACATGCAGGTGTCATAGAATGGAATGGTGATGTATATAGTTGCGACCATTTCGTTTTCCCACAATATCGATTGGGCAATATCAAAACCCAAACCCTGGTGGAAATGATGTACAGCCCAAGGCAGAAGATTTTTGGACAACAGAAAGTACAAGGACTTCCCAAACAATGTCGCCAATGTACCTGGCTCTTTGCCTGTCATGGCGAATGTCCCAAGAATCGTTTCTGCAAGGACCGATATGAACAACCAGGACTCAACTACTTGTGCAACGGCTACAGGCATTTCTTTTCACACGTCGCCCCATACATGGACTTCATGAAGAGACAACTACAAGCAGGACTTCCGCCAGCGTCCATCATGGAATGGTTAGAATGCAACGAGCATTGAAAAACCCTCTTCTTTCCCTTGAGGAAAACAACCTGTACATGAGGAAAAATCCTTATCTTTGCATTCAGGAAACCAATTGCCAATTCTAAAACCAATCACATGACTATTCAGTTCTTTAGGAATGCATCAGGAAGTATCCTCGCCGTAGGTACAGACCACCAATTGTCAGAAGAAGAAAACAAAACACTATGTTGGCTTTTCAGTGGTGCCACCCTTTCGGAAGACGCTTCCATAAAAGGATATTTCATCGGTCCACGTCGGGAAATGATAAGTCCTTGGAGCACGAATGCCGTTGAGATTACTCAGAACATGGGTCTCAAAGGCATTCTTCGTATAGAGGAGTATTTTCCCGTCGACAATAAAGACGCCGACCATGACCCCATGCTCCAACGCATGTACGAAGGCCTTGACCAAAACATCTTCACTGTGGACATCACCCCAGAACCCATCAAGTACATTGACAATCTGGAAGAATACAACGAGCAGGCAGGTCTTGCCCTCTCGCCTGAAGAAATAGCTTATCTCCACCAGACAGCATCCCAATTACAGCGTCCCCTCACTGACTCGGAAATTTTCGGCTTCGCTCAAATCAATTCCGAGCACTGCCGCCATAAAATATTCGGTGGAGTATTTGTCATTGACGGCAAAGAGATGGAAAGCAGTCTGTTCTCCATGATTAAAAAGACCACTCAGGAGAATCCCAATAATATCCTTTCCGCCTACAAGGACAACGTGGCATTTGCCCAAGGTCCCATTGTAGAGCAGTTTGCCCCCAAAGACCAAAGCACAAGCGACTATTTTGTAATCAAAGATATAGAAAGTGTCATCTCCCTTAAGGCTGAAACTCACAATTTCCCCACTACTGTAGAACCCTTCAATGGTGCCGCTACCGGTACAGGAGGTGAGATACGTGACCGTATGGGAGGAGGTGTAGGATCCTGGCCCATAGCAGGAACAGCTGTCTACATGACAGCCTACCCGCGCAAAGCCGATGGTATGATGCCTTGGGAAAGTATCCTTCCTGTCAGGAAATGGTTATATCAGACTCCAGAACAGATTTTGGTAAAAGCCTCAAATGGTGCTTCCGACTTCGGCAACAAATTCGGACAACCCCTGATTGCCGGTTCCTTACTCACCTTTGAACATGAAGAAGGCAATGAGCAATATGCTTATGACAAAGTCATCATGCTGGCAGGAGGTGTAGGCTATGGCACACATAGAGATTGTCTAAAAGGCACTCCGAAGAAAGGAAACAAGATTGTAGTTGTAGGAGGAGACAATTATCGTATCGGTTTGGGAGGAGGTTCCGTTTCCTCTGTTGATACCGGACGTTATTCCAATGGTATTGAACTCAACGCCATCCAGCGTGCCAACCCCGAAATGCAAAAAAGAGCCTACAATCTGGTTCGTGCTCTCTGTGAAGAAGAAGTCAATCCCGTTGTCTCCATACATGACCATGGTTCTGCCGGACATGTTAACTGTCTGTCAGAGTTGGTAGAAGAATGTGGTGGAGAAATTGACATGACCCGACTGCCTATCGGAGACAAGACCCTGTCCAGCAAAGAGATTATTGCCAACGAAAGCCAGGAAAGAATGGGTCTGCTCATCGATGAACAACACATTGAACATGTTAGAAAAATCGCTGAACGCGAACGTGCTCCGCTGTATGTAGTAGGTGAAACGACTGGTGATGCCCATTTCAGTTTCCGTCAAGGAGATGGTGTGAAACCTTTTGACCTGGATGTTGCCCAAATGTTTGGCCACTCTCCTGTCACCTACATGCACGATGAAACGGTCGTACGTCACTATCAAAATGTATCATATTCCCAAGAACTTCTAGACAACTATCTTGAAAGTGTGCTCCAGTTAGAAGCCGTTGCCTGCAAGGACTGGCTGACTAATAAGGTAGACCGTTCGGTAACAGGCAAGGTAGCCCGTCAGCAATGTCAGGGAGAAATCCAGTTACCGCTGTCCGATTGTGGTGTAGTGGCCCTCGACTACAGAGGAAGAAAAGGTATTGCTACAGCCATCGGTCATGCTCCCCAAGCAGGTCTTGCCTCTCCTGAAGCTGGCTCCGTACTTTCTGTAGCAGAGTCACTGACCAACATCGTTTGGGCTCCCCTGACCAACGGCCTCAGCAGTGTCAGTCTTTCAGCCAACTGGATGTGGCCCTGCCGTAGCCAGAAAGGAGAAGATGCCCGTCTGTACACAGCTGTCAAGGCATTATCAGACTTCTGTTGTGCTCTGCATATCAATGTACCGACAGGAAAGGATTCCCTTTCTATGAGCCAGCAATATCCCGACGGACGGAAAATCATAGCCCCGGGAACAGTTATTGTCTCCAGCGGTGGTGAAGTGAGTGATATACGAAAAACCGTGAGCCCAGTACTTGTCAATGACAAGGACAGCTCTATCTATCATATCGACTTCAGTTTTGACTCTCTGAAACTGGGAGGTTCTGCCTTTGCTCAGTCACAAGGCAAGATTGGCAGTGATGTCCCCACCGTCATGAATCCGGAATATTTTGCTGATGCATTCAATGCCATACAGGAAATGGTCGATGGAGGAATTATCCTAGCAGGCCACGACATATCTGCCGGAGGCCTTATCACTACCCTTTTGGAAATGACTTTTGCCAATGTATCGGGAGGAATGCAGATTGACCTAAAGAATTTCCAGGAAGATGATATGGTCAAACTGTTGTTTGCTGAAAATCCTGGAGTGGTCATCCAAGTGGCCGACAAGGATAGGAAGTCCTTTGAAACCATCATGGACAAGGCAGGAGTGGCTTTTGTAAAAATAGGTTGTCCCACACCTGAGACAAGAACAATTGTCATCACCAAAGATTCTTTCTCCCATACACTGGACATCCAGACGCTCAGGGACATCTGGTATCGTACATCTTATCTCTTGGAACGCAGACAAACAGCCAATGGCTGTGCTGAAAAGCGACGTGACAACTATGCCCAGCAGCCGTTGGTCATGAAATTTCCAAAAGATTTTACAGGCAAGATGTCCCAATATGCTATCAGTCCGGAACGACGTCAACCTACTGGTATCAAGGCTGCCATCATCAGAGAAAAAGGAACCAACGGTGAACGCGAGATGGCCTATTCTCTCTATTTGGCAGGCTTTGACGTGAAGGATGTCATGATGACCGACCTCATCAGTGGAAGAGAAACACTGGATGATATTCGGATGATTGTCTTCTGTGGAGGTTTCTCCAATTCAGATGTATTGGGCTCTGCTAAAGGATGGGCAGGCGCATTTCTGTTCAATCCCAAAGCCAAAGAAGCTCTTGACAAGTTCTATGCACGTCCTGACACATTGTCTCTAGGTATTTGCAATGGTTGCCAACTAATGGTAGAACTGGGACTAGTAGGTGAAGGAAATGCCCGCATGCTCCATAATGACAGCCATAAATTCGAAAGCGAATTCGTCACGGTCAACATCCCACAGAACAACAGTGTCATGTTCGGGTCTCTCAGTGGCACCCAACTCGGCATCTGGGTAGCTCACGGTGAAGGCAAATTCCATCTGCCCAAGGGAGAAAATGCATATCCTATTGTTGCTCATTACAACTATGCAGAATACCCAGCCAATCCCAACGGCTCCGATTTCAATACTGCAGCCATCTGCAGTGCAGATGGTCGCCATCTAGCCATGATGCCTCATTTGGAAAGAGCCATTTTCCCATGGCAGAACGCATGGTATCCCAGAGAGCACCGCATGGATGAGGTGACTCCTTGGATAGAAGCATTCGTCAATGCCAGAAAATGGATAGAGCAGCATAGTTGATTCCTACTGGATAATCTTTCATTACTTATCGCATATTGATTCTAGCCAGTTCCGGTTTTGCCTCTATTGTACTTAAGGCAAAACCGGACTGATGTATTCAGATTAATACCATTTTCCTTGCTTTTTCAAATAAAAAACAAGAAATTTGCAACCGATATATCTTCCGATATCTTCAGCAAAATCCAAACTGTATGAATTTTACACCCTAAGGCCATGACTGAATATTTCAAACATTACACCTTCATTTCCTGCATATGTGCCATAACATCCCTGCCTGTCCAATCAGTTACACCTCCCACGATGGGTTGGAGCTCATGGAATACATTTGCCCTCAACATCAACGAGCAAGTCATCAAGGAGCAAGCCGATGCCATGGTCAAGACAGGATTATCGGATGTCGGTTACAAATATGTCAACATTGATGACGGCTATTGGGACGGCAGAGGGGAAGATGGCAGATTACGTCTTAACCGCCGACTGTTTCCCAAAGGCATGCGCCATCTTACTGACTACATCCACTCCTTAGGTTTGAAAGCAGGTATCTATTCAGATGCAGGCGACAATACTTGCGGCTCCAATGGAGGTAAAAATGCATGGGGGAAAGGTGTAGGATTTGCTGGCCACGACCAGGAAGACTGTAACCTCTATTTCAATGAATGGAATTTTGATTTCATTAAAGTAGACTATTGTGGTGGAATGCATCTGAAGTTGGATGTCCAGAAACGTTATACAGAAATAGCCAATGCCATCCGTGCCACCCGTCGACCTGACGCTCAGTATAATTTGTGCCGTTGGGCATTTCCAGGTACATGGGCCAGCGGTATCAGCAATTCATGGCGTACTACTGGAGATATCTATTGTGACTGGAAATCGGTAAAGGATATCATCCTTCGGAACAGGTATCTGTCTGCCTATGCAGGCGGTGGCAGCTATAATGATATGGATATGTTGGAGATAGGCCGCACCTTGAGTCATGACGAAGAAATTACCCATATGGTCATGTGGTGCCAATTGAGCAGTCCCCTTCTTATCGGCTGCGACCTTACAAAAATCTCAGATTTTTCCCTCAATCTGTTAATGAACAAGGAACTTATTGCTGTCAATCAAGATGTACTTGGACTATCAGCCCCCATCGTTCAAAAAGAGGGAGAGGTCTATGTTTATGCCAAAGACCTCAAGACTATCAATGGTCCACTACGCTCCGTTGCTGTCTGTAATCTGTCCGACCAAACTCAAAGAATCTCCGTTTCATTGGCTTCCGTAGGATATGAAGGAAGTGTCAAGGTACGTGATGCAGTGGCAAGAAAAGACCTGCCTACTGCTACAGGTTCCTTGCAGTTAGAAATCCCTGCCCATGGAAGTCGTATGCTTATACTCAACGGAACCCAACGCAAAGAGCGCAACAGTTATGAAGCCGAAGAAGCCTGGCTCAAGGATTATAATGCCATAGGGAAACCTGGACCTACCTATGTAGATAGCCCCGCCACCTCCATGGGAGCATACGTCGGTTTTATAGGCAACAAGCAGTCCAACTATCTACAATGGAACAATGTGTATAGCCAGCAAGGTGGAAAATACAAAATGATAATCCACTACCTTTCTGCCGAAGACCGTTCCATCAGAGTGGCTGTCAATGGTATTTTTGTCAACGAAATGACCCACCTCAATAGTGGCAGTTGGCATAATCAGACCTCTTCATGTTCATTGGAAATCCAACTGGAAAAAGGGATTAACACCATCAAACTGTCAAATCCAGCCGAATGGATGCCCAATATAGACCGAATGGAACTGGTAAAAATCTGATGTCTTCTGTTACGATGCCTCCTTCTATTATTATTCCTAGTTGTTATTTGGCTCCCATCTGCTATTACAGTCTGATGATGAACTGCCCAGAAGTCCATATAGAGAAATGGGAATATTACATCAAACAGACTTACCGCAACCGGTGTTCTATTGGCACCGAGAGTGGAATCATGCACTTGACTGTTCCTGTAACGAAAGCCCTTCCCCAGACTCCTGTCAAGGATATCCGTATCAGTGACCATGGCAATTGGCGACACCTTCATTGGCAAGCTCTCTGTACAGCCTATGAAAGAAGTCCTTATTTTGAATATTATGCGGATGACCTCTATCCCTTCTACCACAAACGCTATGAATTCTTGCTGGACTTTAATGAAGATTTGCGAGAAACTATTTGCGCTCTACTGGACATACACCCTTCTGTTCATTATACTGATATCTATCAATCCTCACCAGAACACACAGACCTGAGAGCCAGTTTCCATCCGCATTCTCCATTGACCTTGTCTTTCCCCCAACCTTATTATCAAGTATTCGCCGACAGGCATGGATTCCTGCCTAATCTAAGCATCATTGACTTGCTATTCAACATGGGGCCCGAATCGCGCCTAATATTAAGAAAAAACCATCTGCTACCTTTAGCCTAAAAAACTATCTCAAAACAACTCAAGATGTAAGAATGTTCCCTGATCCGAACCTTCATCATCCCCTAATAACCAGATATTAAAGAACGAATACTTTCATTCCACAATCTTCTACACGAAAAACATATGAGTGCACTCTCTATCCTATATCTGGTCCTTCCATTTCCTCTGGCTTTTCTCCTTCATGATATGGAAGAGATGATTGTTCAACATAAATGGATGATAACACACGCTACTTCCTTATTTCACCGATTTCCCCGCCTGCGCTCTCTGCTCAAGCATCTATTGCTCATGGACACCAAGTCCTTTGCTATTGCCGTAGCCGAAGAGTTCATCGTTATTGCAGGCATTACTGCATATGTATGTATGCAAGGTCCCTATGCCCTATTCCTATGGACAGCCCTATTTATGGCCTTTTCCCTCCATCTGCTGATTCACTTCATTCAGGCTATACTAATACGAGGATATATTCCCGGACTTGTCTCCTGCTTCCTTCTGCTACCATATGTCGTATATGGTGTATGGAGTATCAGTCTCGTCCTAAATGTTGGGACATTGTTACTGTTATCTATTGTCGGCCTGCTGGTAGTAATGGCCCATCTGTGGTTCAGCCATTGGTTGGGACTTCGTCTCACAGGAAAGAAATAACTTCAATCCCCATCTTCAGGCATAGGAATGCATGCCTCCCAGCAACCAGTTAACACCGAAAAAGGTGGCCAATACCATTATAAAAGCCAAAAGGAAAAACAATTGCAGTTGACGAGGATGAGAATCAAAATGGGTACGATAATGGAATGGCATCGCATATACCATCAGAGTAATCAATGCCCATACCTCCTTAGGATCCCAACTCCAATATTTCCCCCATGAAATATTGGCCCATATGGCCCCTAGAAATATACCTGCCGCCAACAAACATAGTGCAGGGTAAAGCAATATCCTATTGAGCAGTATCCACTTTTCTGCAGTCTTGGCCTTCTCCTCTATCCTTTCCATGATGAAATATCCCAAAGCGATGATACATGTAAGCAATAACAAGGCATAGGACAACATGATGACTGCTACATGTATATATAATAATGGTGAATTGAGTATCGGGGGCAAGGAGGTAATCCGATGGTCCATCATCCCTGCTGCCAGCATTGTAAACCCTGTTGCCATAATGCCTAGACACAACAACAAGATATCTTTCCGATAAAAAACAGCAAGAATACACATCATGCAGACAGACAAGCATAACATGGTTTCATACCCATTGGCCAAAGGTATTCGCCCACTTAAATAACCTCGCAGGCAATAACTGGTAAGCAACAGGAAGAATGATAACAGATAATATATTCTGATGACGGCCCATGTCTTTCTCTTAGAAACACCCTTGAAGACCACCCACAAGAAGAAGACGATTCCAAGGAAAATATGGTTCCAGGCAAATATCTTCAACTGACAATATGTATTATAGAATATTTCCAGTGAGATACTCCATTCTTTCCTCTTCTCCATATGGGAAGCAGGTTCACTGAAGAACTCTCCAGATGTAAGTTGTCTGATCCATTCCAGTTTCTCACCCACATCTTGATTGACTGCATTGAATTTTAGATGACCTTTGGAGTCAAAAAAATCTGACAGAGACGCCCACTCCCCGTCAATTTCCAATGCTTTACGGGAAGAAGGGTCAGATATACGGATTATCTTCTCCTCTTTCCATTGATTGGGATGACGAATCCAGTCATCCACTACTTCTTCAGCACTCATTCCCTTATAAGAAGACTTACCTGAGACCTTCTGCAGAAAATCCCTAGCCATAGTATTATAAGGAGCTACTCTTCCATTATAAACAATCTGTCTTCGCCCCAAGGAGTCAGCAATAGAACCATCTTCTGCATAGCCCCATAATGGCCATGCGAGGAAGAGTCCTAATACTCCCAAGCGGTATCTATGCAACAAGTTGCGGAAATGTCCCCTCTTTTCTATCAGAAGGAAGACTGCCGACAAAGCCAATAAGGCATATCCTGCATAGGAAACAGGAGTGCCCCATGGATCATATCTTACGGCCAAGAGGGTACCATTTTTATCTTCATCAAACGAGTATTGGTAAAAGCGGTAACCTTTGAACTTTCCTATTCGATTCATGGCAATGGTATCTGTCCCAACAGTCACCTCTCCTTCCCTATAATCAATATAACTGCAATAGTCGGAAGGGATATTCGAATCCGCATAATATTCCACTTCAAATCTGTACAACCGAAGACTCATCGGAAGTTGGAATTCCTGTCCATTTACTTGGTAACATATACGGGTCGGACAATTCTTCCTCAAATGGATGAATCCATCTCTTGAAGTAGCAAACGACAAACCGGCACCTGCTAATATAACTAGCAACGAGACATGCAACAGGACAGAAGACCTGCCCATCTTTCTACTCTTCCCAACTATCACTACGATGCCACCCAGTGCAAGAACAGACCATAGGGCGACAAACCACCAAGCGGAATAAATACATCCTACTGCTTCTTCATGGCCATATCTCCATTCGCATATGGTTCCTATACCCATAACCCATATCAGAACCACATAGCATATCCCGACGAATGCCTTAGCCTTCTTTATCATATCAGTATGCAGGGAAAGTTGTATGGATGGTCTTGGTTGCCATGCATTCCATCTCTATCAACCATCCTGGCCTGCATACCGGAGCCCACACAAGGATAAACGGAATATTCTTCAGAACAGACATAAGCAACTGTCTGACAAGTTCGGCATCAGCCATATCCCTTAGGTAGACAACTGAGGAAGTCACATCTCCCCATCCGCAATCTGCTTCTTCCAGCAAAGCCGCTACATTCTCCAGCATTCTTTCTGTCTGCCGCTGAATATCACCGACATGCATAATTTCTCCCTTATTGTTGATACTGGCAGTTCCACTGATGAACACATGGCGTCTGTCACCATAATCCACACAAGTACCTCTTTCAAATCTGACACCATATTCACTGGTGCGATTCATAAGGGAAGATGCATACAGATACCGTATCTGACGGCTATCAACACCTGCAATGGCATAAGCATCCATCTGCATAAATGAACGGCAGGAACTCCCCCTCCCACCAATACCAGTAGATGCTATAAAATGTGTATCAGGAGTCAATTGATGAAGAGTAAATACCTGATTGCGCCCTTGTACCACTGCACGATAATTCCTGTCAATATCATCCACAAACAGCCATGTCCGAATACAATTGTCCTCAAGTGTACTTCCATGAGAAACCAACATCTGAGCATAGTCCTGCATCACAGACTCTGTTTGTTCCTGTGGTCCACCTTCAACAGCATTCCGACCTCCCTCCCATAAGTGTGTATAACCATTATGGGAAGCCTTGGTACATCCTTCCTTCCCTCTTTCTATCTTCATTCCCGCCATCAGATAGGTATACAAAGCTACCTTCGTACCATCTAATGGGGGTTGTTCTATATAGGAACAGGCATATGGACTATTCTGAAATGACCTCTCAAGCATCTTCACTTCTTCTATCTGATTGGCCATATCACTCAGATAATAGCGTTTGAAAACCGGCGAAATCGGCAAACCACAACAACAGGAAAGTCTTATCCAGGCATTGTGAACCACCTGTAATTGCTGTGAAAACGGAAGACTCTGACGAATGACGTGAATAAACGCCTGAGCTTCTATCACTTCTGTTCCGTTGTCAAACCAACTGAGCTGAACACGGACATCTTCTGAGGACCATTCTTTAAAATGTACCATAATATACCTACAAAGGTACTAAAGTTTTCTTTCCTACAATTCCTGACAACAGTAGATTTCGTTTTATGGAAAGACATATTTCTCATTAACCCTCTTCAATCGGTCATTGGCGTGATAATGATATCAACCTTTTTTGAACATATGTTTTTACGTCTTGAAAATGCAATAGGTAACCGGTATAATCGCTCATCAGAAAGACAGACGAACACATTCAACCAAATACAACACAAACTCGTTTGTGTTATTATTCTGAGATGTCACCCAACTTAGAAAAAGCGAGGTGGTACTCATAACGGGCTCCTAAAGATTGGGAAGAATCCGTCCTCCTGCAAAATAACGGAGAAACTTTCCTGAAAAAATTATCCCAATCCCTATCTTTGCACTGGAAACCAACTCACATTTATGACCATGAAACATTCATCTTTTTACAAGCTAGTATTCCTAACCCTCCTGGCAGGAGTCCTTTTCCTGATTACCTCCTGTTCAGATGATGAAAAGGGAGAAGCAGTATATGCCGCAGGCTTCAATACCATAAAAGGTGATGACATGTCCAACACGGAGTCCACCCTCATCTGGAACACTTATGCCAATGCTTTCAGAGCCAATGGCCTGAAAATTGATGACAACAACGGGACTATCACCCTCAATGTCCCCACAACTTCCCCAACCCTTGAAGAGCGTATCAAGACAGGTTGTGAAGAAGCAGAAAGCGAACTGGAATCTAGAGAATGGAATGGTTACTATGAATATGCCATCGTTGGGCTAAATTCAAAAGCTCAAAGCATTGTGCTTTATAGTATATCTTTTGGTAGTTTCTGACCAGTCTCCACTGCAACGGGTATTATAAATTTTCCAACTCTTCTACCGACCTCTCCATAATTCCTGCAGCCAATCCGTCTGCACATTGGATGAGGATACAGAGAGGATACTTCTTTCTGGCTGCATCTAAATTTTTGGTAGCCTCAAAACTCGTCATGGCTACATCCCAAGGTCCCATATGCCAACGTATGGCTAACATTTCTGCATCTGTCAGTTCCAAGCCACTAAGCAGAAGCATCACCACAGACTTTTCGCCATGTCCCATAGGGAAATCTGCATAAGTGCACTTGTAGCCTTCACAGTCTTCCCATATACCTATTTCGTTCTTTCGTTTCTTGATGGTACGCTTGTAAATATTGGTCTTGCATACATCATGCAATAGACTGGCAATAATACAACTATCTTCCTTCAAGTCCTTCTGAAGGGAATTATCCATCTTTATCATCTGCTCCCTTAGCATCAGTGCTGCCTTGCAGGTATTGAGAGAATGCTGTACCAAGCCTCCTTCGGTGTTGAGATGCTGTGTAGATGATGCTGGTGCCTGAAAAAATCCTGCCTCTTCCAAGTCTTCAATAACATAGTCAACGCCTTCTCTTTGAGTTGATTTCAACAATCGTATAAATTCTGCCTTATTAGCTTCAAGTTCCATGTTTTTATTGCATTGTTATTTATACAAAGGTAGATAATTTTCGTTGTTTTTTCAGTTCATAAAAGTAGTATATTTTTATTTTATTCGTACTTTTGCTGCGTCAAAACAAATGAGTATTAACCCAAACAATTTACAACAATGAAAGATTTAAAAGGAACTAAGACCGAAAAGAATCTACTGGAAGCTTTTGCTGGCGAATCTCAAGCAAGAAATAAATACAGCTACTATGCTAGCCAAGCCAAGAAAGACGGATATGTACAGATTGCCGCCCTTTTTGAAGAAACTGCCGGCAACGAAAAAGAACATGCCAAGATGTGGTTCAAGTATCTTCACGGAGGAAAAATAGCTGACACCATGACAAATCTGGCTGATGCTGCCGCTGGAGAGAACTACGAATGGACAGATATGTATGACCGTATGGCCAAGGAAGCCGAAGAGGAAGGCTTTGATGAAATAGCAGCCAAATTCAGAATGGTCGGCGCTATTGAAAAAGAACATGAAGCACGTTACCTCAAACTTCTTCAGAACATCAAGGACGGTATCGTCTTCTCTAGAGAAGGTGATTGTATCTGGCAATGTTCCAACTGTGGACATCTTGTCATTGGCAAAAAGGCACCCGAAATCTGTCCTGTTTGCAACCATGCACAGAGCTATTTCCAAATCAAAGCAGAAAACTATTGATTTTTCAATTATTGCTGTCCTCTAAAACTCAACAACAATAAAATATCCTGCCCGAAGCCCTGCAAAACGGACTTCGGGCTTATTCTTTCAAAAAATTAAGCCCGAGTCAGTCGATTTTCAAGTGGGACAGGAAGTAACAGTTAGAGTAAATCCCGCTATCGTTTCCTTTCTTGTTGTAGGGTGCTAGTCAAGGAAGAGACTCCGTCTCATTGATGCCAGTTCTCCAATAGTGCAAGCACATATCTTGGCATGGTCTGACAAATCACCCGAGTTCAGCATGTCCGATAGGACTGTTTTGTCAACAAAAACACGATGGTCTTGTGGCAGGTGTCTGTTGATTCAGTATGATTCTGCCAAACTGTCTGCTGATTAGTTAATGAAGAGAAAAAGAGTCCGTTGAAATAAGGAAAAGACACTTTTGGGAAATGAAGTTGATTGACTGGCCCAAGTATTCATGGTGCTCAGCAAAAGAGTCGTCGATGCTTTCCAAAAGAAGCGACGATTCTAAGCAAAAGAATCGTCGGTGCTCGGCAAAAGAATCGACGATTCTTTTTAAAAGAAGCGACGATGCTAAGAGGAAGCAGTCAATATACTCTCAGATATCACTTAATATTAATCCTCTCGGAAGCGTTGAACGTGACAAAAACATAGTAAAATCATAGTTTTTCCATTTGGGTTTTCGTGAAGCTTTCTCTTGTTGCCTTCCTGTCTCTGGGGATTCATCTGGAGCAACACTGTAGAGTTAGGAGGATTCCGAAAAGAAGTTTGTTTTTCCGATAAGAGTCAATACCCTTATGAGGACTCCTGCGAGTCTTTGAATCATTCATGGCAAAGGAAGGAGAGTGCTTACCATTTACCCCAATTGTTGCAATGTATGGATAGAGTCATTCCATACAATACCCAGTCAATTTCTACTGAGCCATAAGCCCCCTTCCAATCCTTTTCTTCCTATAATCTTCATCGGCTGTCCCCCAAGTTGCCAGCCATCTGCTTTTTCAATTCATTTTGTCTTAATGGTAATGCTGGAAGTAATCTCGGGGCGAACGCCCTCTGCCTTTCCTGCATTGTCTGAAGGACAAGTAACATGAAGTTTCAGATTTCCAGGCGTTTGACTACTTTGTATTGTCACCACCAACTGCCCATTGAAAAGGTGCATCCTAGGTATGGCAAACGACTCCAATGAGGTAGCATCACCATTACATACACACTTGAATTGTCCCTCACCCTCTACACTGAACTCCAACAAGTCGTCTGCCAACGGGCAAGGATTGCCTTTGCTATCCATCATGGTGACAGTCACATAAACCAAATCCTTACCATCAGCAGCAATGTTTGTTCGGTCAGCTGCAAGATGGAGTCGGGCAGGAGTTCCTGCAGTTCTTATTATCTTCTCCATGGCAGGCTTTCCAGAAGAATCGTAAGCCACCACCTTAACCTCTCCGGGCTCATAAACCACGTTCATCCATCTCAAACGATATCGGTCGAGGTCGGGGATATAGGTAGTCTTGCCCACTTTTGAAAAATCTACAGGTACATGCTTCTTAATACGACCCTGGCTCTTTCCATTGATGAATAATTCTGCTTCATCATAGTCAGTATATACCTGGATGGGAATGTTACGCCCTATGTATTCCTTTCCCCATGACCAATGAGGAGCTATATGCAGTGTGTGCTCCTGCTTGTTCCATACTGAACGATAGAGATAATAACGGTCCTTGGGCAGTCCTGCGAGATCACAGATTCCAAAATAAGAAGAACGGCTGGGCCAGTACTTGTCATAAGGTGTAGGTTCTCCCAGATAGTCTATACCCGTCCAAACGAATTGTCCGATGGTATAGGGAAGGTCATCCATGTTCTCAAAATCCACATCCGGCAAATTACTCCAGTAGCAGTATTCATTATCATAGCTAGAACATTGTCCATCATCATACTGCGGCATAGCCTTTACTTCATACGGAAGTTTGTATACTCCTCTTGAACTGAGACTAGATGCTGTTTCTGAACCCAATATCACCCCCTTGGAAGTTTTACGCAATGCCTTGTCGTAGAAAAGTGTACGATAATTGAGTCCCACAATATCCATTACATCGGCAAAACCACTTTGAAGGGCTTTTTCCACCTGATCCATTCCCTGAGTTACAGGACGAGTAGCATCCAGGGAATGACACAGGTCCTGCAGACGTCTTGCCCAACTTACACCCTCTATGCTGTCCCCTTGTTCGGGAACCTCATTACCTATACTCCACATCACTATACTGGGATGATTGCGATGGTTGAGAACTAGGTTTGTTATGTCCTTCTCTGCCCAATCCCGGAAGAAGCGGGAATATCCGTTCTCGCATTTTGGATATATCCACATATCGAAACTCTCTGCCATCACCATCATACCGAGGGAATCGCATACATCCATCTGCAGGGTAGAAGGCATATTGTGAGCAGTTCGTATAGCATCACATCCCATTTCCTTCATAAGATGAATCTGACGGACCAATGCTGCCTTGTTGACAGCAGCCCCAAGCGGGCCGAGGTCATGGTGCAGGCACACTCCTTGTATTTTGCGTGTCTGTCCATTCAGTTGGAAACCTCTTTCCTTGGACACACTAACAGTGCGTACACCTAGTCGGGAAATGTGTTCGTCTATCTCTTCATTGTTGCGAAACAATCTTGTCCTTACCTTATACAGATAAGGGGATTCAGGAGACCACAGATGGGGATTCCGCAGTTGGAAGGTAGTATGGACATCTCCGTCAGCAGGCACATTGAGATGGCGGTCTGCAACAACACGCCCCTTTGCGTCAACAATGTCTATGGCACATGTAACCTCACCTTCCACATCACTGATGACAGTAGAATATCCTATAGTAGCCTTCTGCTCTGACTTACCATGACGGTTCTTGTCTTCTTCCAACTGAAGTGTACTGATACTGGTAGCCCATGGGTCAAGGAATGTCCTGTCAGTTAATATCAATTTTACCGGACGATACAGACCTGCACCAGGATACCAACGTGAACTCTTCTCCACATTAGTCAAATCTACTTCAATTAGATTGTCCCCCAGCTTGAGAAATGAAGTTATATCCAGTCTGAAGGCATTGTAGCCATTGGGCCAATAGCCCACTTTTGTTCCGTTGACATACACCACAGGCTCAGCCATTGCCCCGTCAAAGAACAACATGGCATGACCACATACTTTTGGAATACGGACAATAGTACGATAATGCCCCTCTCCTATCCATGGCAAGGCACCCGTACGTCCACTTTTCTCTGTAGCTTT
>JALERS010000099.1 GCA_022763905.1 Prevotellaceae bacterium
GTCGGGTCGTATTCCTGACGCTCCGTTGTGATGCTTGTCGCTCAGAAAAGTGGACGACACAGTGACCGGATAGAACACTTGGATTCGGCTGTGGGGAAGATGAAACGGTATGAGATTGCCTGTATATGCCGCTCCGGCGCTGTTTTCCTTGCCGTAGATCGTGTATCGTTCACGCGAGGTGAAATTCTGTGCCACCCTCAGTATGGTCTCTGCCGCGCTGGCTGTTCGTCGGTCGATGATGAATGATATGTGGATCTTTGCGTCGTGTGCCGGAATTTCTTCATCATCGTTGTCATCTTCATCGGAGCCGAGCAACAGAAACGACTTGTCGGCATTGTCGTCAGTGATTAGCTGACTCACCCAATCCTTCATGGAATTGTCGGAACGGTTGGCATACGTGTTTCTAAACCAATATTCTTCCGGGACGAGTGCCTTATGGTCTATCAGCAGCGGGATTAGAGGAGCCCAAAAGGCGTCGGCGCCGCCCATGTTTCCACGGATGTCGATTATTAGATTCTTGCATTTGCTGTTTTGGAAGTCGTTAACAGCATTCGCCATCCATTCAAAAGTGGGATTGTTGCCGGCACACGACGGCACACGGATCAAGTACGACCGCTTGTCGATGCGGGTGCTTAATTTCTGCGGTTCATATTTCATCAAGCCTTTGTAGTCGGGAGTGTCTTTTCTTTTATAGACCTGCCAGAAAAGGTGGGCGTCAACATAATAGTGGGCGTCAAACATGGAATTAAACCAGAAAGCATACTCGCAGGCGGCTTGCCAGATTCCCATGCTGCCCGAACCTACAGCTTCTTTCAGCGATGTTTTCATGGCGTTGTATTGTGAGCCGAAGCCATTGCTTATTATGGCCGGGAATGCCGCATAGTTTGCCTCTGTGTATGATGTCAGATAGTTGAAGTCCTGCATATTGTCGGTGATGCTGTCGGCCTCGATGTAGGAATGAGGCGAGGCGTATGCACTTGCGCATAGGGCTACCGTCGCGCACAAGCTCAGAATAAGTCTTTTCATAAGATGCTGTTTTAGTTTGAAATAAAAAGAAAAAGCGGAACACCATGGAGGAATTCCGCTTTGTTTTGCTATGACGTATAGTCGGATTAACCGTTAACCTTAGCCATGTGAGCGATGAGCTCAAGAACTTTGTTAGAGTAACCGATCTCGTTGTCGTACCAAGAGATAACCTTAACGAAAGTGTCAGTCAAGTAAACACCTGCGTTTGCGTCGAAGATAGAAGTGTGAGTGTTGCCCAAGAAGTCTGAAGAAACAACTGCATCCTCAGTGTAAGCAAGTACACCCTTCAATTCGCCTTCTGCAGCTTCCTTCATAGCAGCGCAGATAGCTTCCTTAGATGCTGGCTTAGCCAAGTTGGCTGTCAAGTCAACAACAGAAACGTCCAAAGTAGGAACGCGCATAGAGATACCAGTCAGTTTGCCATTGAGCTCAGGAATTACCTTACCTACAGCCTTAGCAGCACCAGTAGAAGAGGGGATAATGTTGCCAGATGCAGCACGACCACCACGCCAATCCTTCAGAGAAGGACCATCAACGGTCTTCTGGGTAGCAGTTGTAGAGTGTACGGTAGTCATCAAACCATTGATGATACCAAACTTGTCATTCAACACCTTGGCGATGGGAGCCAAACAGTTGGTGGTACAAGAAGCGTTGGAAACAAACTGTGTACCCTTTACATATTTGTCAAAGTTAACACCGCATACGAACATAGGAGTAGCATCCTTGGAAGGTGCGGACATAACTACGTATTTGGCACCAGCTTCGATGTGAGCCTTAGCCTTCTCCTCAGTAAGGAACAGACCAGTAGATTCAACTACATACTCAGCTTCCACTTCGTTCCACTTCAAATCAGCCGGATTTCGTTCAGCAGTAACACGGATTTCCTTTCCGTTGACAATCAACTTGCTGTTTTCAACGTCTGCTTCAATGGTTCCTTCGAAAGCACCATGCATGGTGTCATACTTCAGCATGTAAGCCAAGTAATCTACAGGACACAAGTCGTTGATACCAACAATCTGAATGTCGTCGCGAGTCTGAGCTGCGCGGAATACGAAACGGCCAATTCTACCAAAGCCGTTAATACCTACTTTAATTGCCATAATCTAATTGTTTGTTTAATATGAAACGTTTTAATCTAAAAATCTGTTTTATAGTGTATTGTATTAAACAGTCGGGGGATGTCTGAATTATATTCCCATTTCGGATGCAAAATTACAAAAAAATCTTTCTATATTTGCGATAATAAATCGTTTATTTTTCATCTAACTAATCAAAAAAAATTATGGGATTTATCAACGAATTCAAACAATTTGCTGTGAAAGGCAATGTAATTGACATGGCAGTCGGTGTCATTATTGGTGGCGCTTTCGGAAAAATTGTCAGTTCGGTAGTGTCTGATGTTATTATGCCTCCTATCGGATGGCTGATAGGTGGGGTCAATTTCAGCAGTCTTAAGGTGACGCTACCTGCTAATCCACTTGCCCCTGAAGATGCAGAGGCGGTAACTGTCAATTATGGTGCATTCCTGCAGACCGTCATTGACTTCTTGATTATTGCCATCTGTATATTCATTCTCATTAAAGCTATCAACAAACTGATGAAGAAAAAAGAGGAAGTTCCTGCTCCTCCCACTCCTCCTGCACCTTCTAAGGAGGAGATACTTCTTACAGAAATCCGTGATATTTTGAAAGAGAAGTAATTACGGATATTTCTTGTATATATACTTTGGAAAGGAAACGCTTGGTTGGCTACTGTCAATGCCAAGCGTTTCTTTTGGGAAGAAAGAACGAAGAATGATTGTATAGATGAAATTACCTTGCTACTTAGCTGGTATCGGGTAGGAATAGTGGTTGTTTTTATCTGAATAGAGCCCAAATTACCGATTATTTTTATGTATTTTTGCACGACAAATCCAAATACTATTATTATGTCTCGTTTTATCTTGACACTGATTGTCTTGTTTTCATGCGCCTGTCTTGTATCGGAAGCCCAGAACAATATGTATAGTCTTGTTGTTCCTACAGCATCCAATAATGATAGTGAAGGTGTCTTCAAACATATGGACATGAGTTTGAACGTGGGCTCCACAGGTTTGGGATTGGAATTGGCTTCTCCTTTAGGTCGGTATCTCAATCTGCGCACGGGTTTTGACTATATGCCTCACATCAGTGTGAAGACCAAGTTTTCTATACAGGTGGGTGAGCATGGCAATGCGGATGATTTTGAAAAGATGTCAGGATTGCTTTCCGACTTCACTGGAGGTGAAAAGGTAAAGCCGAGTGTGGACATGATAGGGCAACCCAGATTTAACCATTTCAAATTGCTTGTGGACTTCATGCCGTTGAAGAACAAGAACTGGCATCTGACAGCTGGTTTTTATCTGGGCTCTTCCCGAGTGGCGACGGCTTACAATACTACCGAAGACATGGTCTCCCTCGTGGGAGTAGGGATTTATAATAATTTCTATGACAAGGCCGTTAATGAAGAACCTATTTTTAATAAATGGGGGATAGAATTACCACCCGATGTAAATGAAAGTATTAAAGAAAAAGGACGTATGGGTGTACATTTGGGCAACTACTGTAAAGACATCTATTATAAGGAAGGAGAGGTATATTATAATAGGTCTAAACCTAATAAAGAGCTCATCACCGTGGAGGATGCTGAAGGAAATGAAATCCCAGTGATAAATAATGAGTATGTGGTGCAAGCCTCTGATAAACTGATAAAGCATGAAAAGGGTGATGCCTACATGATAGAGCCTAATGAAAAGAGAATGGTAACTGCCAATGTGAAGGCTAATCGCTTGAAACCTTATCTTGGTTTCGGATATAGCGGAGCCTTGTCCAAAAATGATGATAGGTATAAGATATCAGTTGATTGCGGTGTGCTGTTTTGGGGAGGAACTCCTGATTTGATTACTCATGATGGTACCAATTTGACCAAGGATGTATCAAACATTGGTGGCAAGGTGGGCGATTATGTGAAGCTTATTAAAGCAGTGAAAGCATATCCTGCCATCAACTTACGTTTTACTCGCCGTCTTTTCTGAATGGCAGGTCCTATCTTCAAAAGAACTTGCCGATAGAGGAATAATACTCTTCATAGCTCAGTAGGTAATGAGCCTGTGTTTCAAAAGTCAGATGGTATCGCAGACAAAAGAATAGGGTTGCAGGGGCAACCAGTCAATTAATCGTTGAAAAGAGACGCATGTAATGCGACTCTTTTTTTGAATGTATAGAACATATAAAGAGGAATCCTTCCGACGCCAATTCAGTGATTAGAAAAATTCCCCGTGAATAACTTTGGCTAGTAACTATGAATACAAACACAAACAAGCATCTGCTTCTTGTTAGGGTATGCTGGAGTCAGAAGAAGATGCTTGTTAATGATTGACAAGGGATTTCTGATAAGACTGATGTCTGGGAAATGGATTGTGGAGAATATTAAATTCAGCAGAATGAGCGGGCTATTTCTTCCCACTTTTCATTGAGTTCTTCCATAGAATGAAGGAGCATGTTGGGATGCTCTGCCAGCAGAATAGAGTCATCCATTGGACCTGTATTGACAGCGATAGTGAAGATACCAGCAGAGACAGCTGATCTGACTCCCAGAGGAGCATTTTCTACCACTATGGCTTCCCAAGGGTGAAGCTGTCCTACTTTCAATCCTAACAGGTAAGGCTCTGGAGAAGGTTTGCCTTGCTTTACGCTTTTGCCAGTCACCATGGTGTCCTTGTGAAAAATATCAGGGTAAAAGCGTTGCAAACGACTGGTGAGAGTGTCCTGTCCGCTACCAGTAACCAAGATAATCTGGTAACCATCTTGACGTACTTTTTGCAGAAGGGCAGGAGCGCCTGGCATAGGATGGGTTTCCAGATTATAGGAATTATAAATCTGTATCTTGTAGTCATAGATGGTTTTCACTTCTTCTGGAGTAGCATTACGTTGCTCTTTGCGCTGGAAGAGGAGATCCAGTGTAGATTTGGCCGTACGGCCTTCGTGCTCATAAGCCTCCTTCTCTGTAAGAGGAAGGGAGAAGTGTACGGCTGTTTTATACCATGCCTTGGCATGGGTAGGCATGGAGTCAAATAAAACTCCATCCATATCAAATAGAACAGCTTTGAGGCTGAGAGCCTCAAAGCCGTGTCTGTTCAGATATTGTTGAACTGCTTCGCTTCTCATTTCGATGCAGAGAGCCTTTTTTGGATTTCTGCGCTCTCAGCCTCATAACCAGGTTTGTTGAGCAGGGCAAACATGTTTTTCTTGTAGGCTTCAACTCCTGGCTGGTTGAATGGATTGACACCGAGGATGTATCCGCTGATGCCACAGGCTTTCTCGAAGAAATAGATGAGCTGTCCCAAGTAAAATTCATTGATTTCAGGGACAATGAGGCGGATATTGGGAACACCGCCATCAACATGAGCCAACTGGGTTCCTAATTCTGCCATTTTGTTGACTTCATCTACACGCTTGCCTGCAAGGAAGTTGAGTCCGTCAAGATTTTCTTCATCATTAGGGAAGAGTACTTTATATTTGGATTTTTCTACACTGATTACTGTTTCGAAGATGCTACGTTCACCATCTTGAATCCATTGACCCATAGAATGAAGGTCGGTTGTGAAGTCTACAGATGCGGGGAAGATGCCTTTAAGGTCTTTGCCTTCGCTTTCTCCGTAGAGTTGTTTCCACCATTCTGCAATGAAATGGAGTTTGGGCTGGAAATTTGCCAAGATCTCAATCTTCTTGCCTAGTTCTTGATGGAGAGCATTGCGGACAATGGCATATTGCAGACTGATATTCTCATCTGCCGGGACATTACTGCCAGTAGCTTCTTCCATTGTTGCGGCACCGGCCAACAATTGTTCTATATCATAGCCGGCACAAGCAATGGGCAATAGACCTACAGGAGTCAGGACAGAGAAACGACCTCCTACATTGTTGGGAATTACGAATGATTTATATCCTTCCTGGTCAGCACATTTACGGGCAGCTCCTTTTTGGGCATCTGTAATGGCGACAATGACTTTTCTGGCCATTTCTTTGCCACGCTGTTCTTCACATTGGCGGCGAAGCAGACGGAAAGCAAGGGCTGTTTCTGTAGTTGTGCCTGACTTGGAGATATTGATAATTCCGAAGGTCTTGTTCTTTAGGTAGTCACTTAGTTCTGCCAGATAGTCTTCACCGATATTGTTGCCAGCAAAGAGAATGGTAGGGTTCTTGTCGTCATTGATTAGCCATTGGAATCCATTTCCCAAGGCTTCAATCACTGCACGAGACCCTAGATAGCTACCACCGATACCTGCTACTACGATGACTTCGCAATTCTGGCGTAATACTTCAGCTGTAGCCTTGATGTCGTTAATAAGTTCGGAAGAGATGGTGGAGGGTAGATGAACCCATCCTAGAAAATCGTTGCCAGGACGGCTGCCATCTTCTACAGCCTTGAGAGCACTCATGGCTTCAGGCAAATAAGTGGAAATGACATTTTCACCCAAGAAAGAAAGGGTTTTGGTAATGTCTAGTCGGATATTTTCCATAATAGTAAATAGGGATATGATTTTGTTATGATAATTTTTCTATCCATGCAGTGATATCTGCTACAGAAGGTTTGGTAATATCAAGTTTGTATTTTTTGATGACTTCACCTATCTGCATTTGGATTTTTTGGGGATTAGCATCTTGGAGGGTAGATACCATATTATATGAACATTTCCGAAGAATGGGAATAATGTCTGGAGATATGCCCAACTGAATGAATTTTTCATCAGAATCTTTAGGTGCCTTTTTCTCAGGTTTCATTTGTGGGAAGAGCATCACTTCTCCAATGGCAAACTTTCCTGTAAGAAGCATAACCAAACGGTCAATACCAATGCCGATGCCACTAGTGGGGGGCATACCATATTGTAAGGCACGAAGGAAATCCTGGTCAATAATCATGGCCTCATCATCACCTTTGTCAGAGAGCTTCATTTGTTCTATGAAACGCTCTTCTTGGTCTATCGGGTCGTTGAGTTCTGAGTAGGCATTGGCAAGTTCCTTGCCATTAACCATCAGTTCGAAGCGTTCTGTAAGACCTGGTTTGCTACGGTGCATCTTAGTAAGCGGAGACATTTCAACAGGATAATCGGTAATGAAAGTCGGTTGGATGAAACTTCCTTCGCAGGTTTCACCGAAAATTTCGTCAATAAGTTTACCTTTACCCATAGTTTCATCAGTCTCAATTCCGCATTTGGCTGCCACTTCTCTGATTTGGTCTTCGCTCATGCCATTGAGGTCGAATCCTGTCTTTTCCTTGATGGCATCCAAGATGGGAATTCTCTTGAATGGAGCCTTGAAACTAATAGTCTGCCCGTCTATTTCAACTGAATCAGTTCCATTGACTTCAATACAGATGCGTTCCAACATCTTCTCGGTGAAGTCCATCATCCAGTTGTAATCCTTATATTGTACATAGAGCTCCATGCAGGTAAATTCCGGATTGTGGGTCTTGTCCATTCCTTCATTACGGAAATTCTTCCCGATTTCGTAGACACCTTCAAATCCTCCGACTATGAGTCTCTTTAGATAAAGTTCAGTTGCAATACGCATGTACATGTCTTGATTGAGCGCATTGAAATGGGTCATGAAAGGACGGGCAGTGGCACCACCTGGGATAGACTGAAGGATTGGAGTATCTACTTCAGTGTAGCCTGCTTCGTCAAGAATGTGGCGGAGAGTGCTGATAATACGTGCACGCTTGACAAAAGTTTCCTTCACGTCTTTATTGACAATAAGGTCAACATATCTTTGACGATATCTGAGTTCTGGGTCTGCAAAGGAATCGTAAACTTGTCCATTGGCCTCCTTAACTACAGGAAGGGGCTTCAGACTTTTACTCAGCAGTTTGATTTCTTGGGCATGTACGGTAATCTCTCCTGTTTGGGTGCGGAATACGAAACCTTTGACACCAATGAAATCACCAAGGTCCAGCAGTTTCTTGAAGAGGATATTATACAGGTCTTTATTGTCTTCCGGACATATGTCATCGCGTGTGATATATACCTGTATTCTTCCTTTGGAGTCTTGTATTTCTGCAAAACTAGCTTTGCCCATGATTCGCTTGGACATGATACGACCTGCAATGCATACCATCTGTCGGGGTGCATCGTCTTGGAAGTTTTCCCGAAGATTTACAGAAAAGGCATTTGTCGGATATTCTTCAGCAGGATAGGGGTCAATACCCATATTCTTGATTTCTTCCAAATTGTTTCTTCTCGTTATTTCTTGTTCACTGAGTTCAAGTATGTTCATAGGATGATATTGTGAGAAATTGGATACAAAATTACAATTATCCGCTTAAACAGCCAAGTTATCAACGGACCAATTCCGGTATATCAATAAAACCTTCCTTTCTTCCTTTTAGGTGTTCTGAGAAGTAGTCCACCATTCGCCAGTAAAAGTATTCGTTCATGGGTCCAAATCCATGTCGTTGTTCTGGAAGGACAAGCATATCAAAACGCTTTCCTGCCTTGATGAGGGCATCAACTACGCGTGTGGTATTGCCAGGGTGAACATTGTTGTCAATATCTCCGTGTACAAGCAGAAGATGACCTTTTAGTCGAGAGGCAATTTGAGGGTTGGTACTGATTTGATAAACAAATGAAGTATCTCCTTTGGCAGATATTTTTTCTTTGACTCCATGATGCGTCTCGCTCCACCATCTATTGTATATATTGTTGTCATGATTGCCAGCACAGGAAACTGCTGCTTTGAAGAAATTAGGGTAGGAAAGAATAGCTGCCGTTGACATGAATCCGCCACCTGAATGTCCGTGGATACCTACATTGTTGATGTCAATGAAGGAATGTCTGTTGGCTAGTTGTTCGATAGCTGCTTTTTGGTCAGCTAGTCCGTAATCCCGTAAGTTCCCATAGCCGTAATTGTGATACCATTTTGATCGGTTGGGGTGACCTCCTCTGTTTCCTACAGTGATGACGATAAATCCAGCCTGTGCCAATCTGTCTGTACGTAGTCGCATGGGAGTGAAGACATATTCTGTTGCTTCGACTTGAGGGCCAGGATAAACGTAATCTATGATGGGGTAGACCTTGGTGGAGTCAAAATTGAAAGGCTTGTACATTACGCCCCACAGGTCAGTAACTCCATCTGCAGCTTTTACGACAAATTGTTCGGGATACTGGTATCCATTAGCTAGAAGTTCGGTCATATCGGCTTCTTCTAACAGAAGTAGTTGCTTCCCTTCTGTACTTATAAGGCTGGTGCGGGGTGCACATTCTACGTTGGAATAATTGTCTACAAAGTATTTCCCCTCGTCATCCATAATAGGGTTGTGGAAATAAGAGCCAGATGTGATTTCTTGGGGTTGTCCTCCATCAAGGCTTACTTTGAACAGATGTTGATAATAAGGATTCTCTCCCTGGTGGAATCCGTTGGCAGTGAAGTAGACAAGACGGTTTTTCTCATCTATATGTAGAATGTCCATGACATGCCAGGAGCCTTGGGTGAGTGGACGTTTCAGTTGTCCGTCTTGGTCATAGAGATAGAGGTGGGCCCAACCATTACGTTCACTCCATTGAATTAGTTCCTTTCCTCCGTTGACTATTCCCAAGGGACGTATTTCCTGATAGGTATTCATACGCTCTGTAATGACTGGACGCAGAGAGTCTTCTCCTATGGTATATTGACAAATGTCAATGCGGTGAAGGTCACGGCTGTAACGGTTGACATAAAAATGGTTGTTGTCTCCTTTCCATACTACAGCCTGTTCATGTTGGTCATACTGTCTGCGTTTCAATGGTGTTCTGTCCATGTCCAGCCACTGGTCTTTGAAGGCATGACAACGGATTTCTTTATAACTGTTGTCTGTCATGTCAAAGATATACAGATGGTCTTGGGGAACATCTTTCTCTCCGGGCATTTCATATTTATAGGTTTCTAGTGTAGGTCTTGGACTTGCCATGGCATTGATAACCCATAAATCTTTCACTTTCCGGCTGTCTGTAACAATGATGGCGAAATGTTTGGAGTCAGGGCTCCACATGCCTCTTACTCTCTTTCTTTTGCCATTGTCGAGCGTGTCAGTATTGAGATAAGAATAAGGCATGCCGAATCCAAAATCCTTTACACCAAACTGGGTCAGTTGTATTTCGCTCGTTGCCAATGAATCCAGATGCTTGTCGTGATGCTTTCCTTCTTTCTTGTCATTTTCCTTGATGGCTTCATAGTCTTCACGGCTCATTCGATAAAGATTGAAATCACGTGCAAATACAATGGTTTTGCCGTCAGGTGAGATGGATGCCCATTCGGGATAGGGAGTTGATTTCCATTTGTTTTTCAGATGGGTCAGTTGCCGGTTTTGGGGATTGTAAGAGAAGAAATAAGTCAATTGGCCAGAAGAAGGAAGATAGACATTCGTACTATCGGGTACGATATCATTGTGGGTCTTGATGGAGAATTCAAAAGTTCCGTCCTCTTTTGCTTCCAATTGCTCAATGGGGAGATGGGCGGCTTCGATAGGGTCGTGGGTAATCAGAGACAATTGTGCGGCCATCCAGTCTTTGTCAAACAGAGGTTTTTTCTCTTTGCGAGAAGGGTTGACATATATCCATTCTGTGCCCTTACTGGTCTTGTATTCGTACCAGAATCCTTCTCCTGAAGGCATCCAATGAGGACGAACCTGTGTGGAGAACAACATGGTTTTCAGTTTTTGTTCGGTGAATTTCCGTGCCTGATCATATTCGGGCAATCGTTGGCTGGTCTGTGCTTTGATGAATGCCATTGCAGTGAGCGCTATGGCAAGAAGTATGATTCTTTTCATGATATGGGTTGTATATGGACTGCAAAATTACAAACTTACAGAAACTTATAGTATCTGGAAAAAGTCTTTTTGGATGTTTTTTTTATCATGTGACAGGTCAGTAAGACAGATAAAATGCGTCACATGACGGCAGATGTTTACAGGGTTACTACATCCCCGCAAGAAAGGTAGGAAATCCTGTCTTGCATGATAGAGGACAGTTGGTTGTAGATAGGGAGCCCAGTGCAATGCATTGTGATATACTTACAGCCTTTTTCCATAAGAAGGAGGGATAAACGGTCTATCAATTGCTTTTCTTCTGTTTGTGGGATAAGACTATGAGCCAGATGCATTCCACCTATGATATGGGAGGGCTTCCTGCCGAGGATGTCAGTAGCGGTATCAATGATGTTGAGGATTCCGCAATGGGCACAACCGCAGAACAGAACAACGTTTTCTCCTTCTTGTATAATAAGATGCTGTTCATGCAGAAAAAGATCATCACTGACTGTATCAATGCCTTTTAAGAAACGGTTGGCAGGAGGACGTGGATATTTACCTTTTACATTACCAAAAATTATTATATCCTTGGATATGTTTGTCTTGTCCTTACATAGAATAAGTCTTCTTTCAGTGGCTAATGCAATATCCAGTCCCAGATAATGCAGATGTTTATCTCGGAGAGAGTAGCAAGGCAGGAAAGCTTCACGTCGGATATAAATGGGAGCCATATCGTTTTCTTTTAGGAAGCACGAGAGACCACCGCCATGATCATAATGACCATGTGATATGACAGCGAAATCTATGTCACGAAGAGACAAACCGAATTGGGTGGCATTTTCTGCTAATAAATGACCTTGTCCCATGTCAAACAGAATGTTCTTTCCTGAGCGCGTCTGGATATAAAGGCTGAGTCCGTGTTCTGTACGGAAGCCCTTTTGGCTGTAGTTGTCAATGAGAGAAGTGATTCTCATAATATCTTGATGATTTTTGCAGGATTGCCGGCAACGACTACTCCCGAAGGAATATCTTTGACAACAACACTGCCTGCTCCTATGGTTACATTGTCACCTATGGTTACACCAGGAAGAATAGTGACAGAACCTCCAATCCAAACGTTGTTGCCTATTGTGACAGGCTGCGCCCATTCCTGACGGGTATTGCGTTGTATGGGATCAGTACTATGACAGGCTGTATAGATACTTACGTTAGGCCCTATGAAACAGTCATCCCCAATGGTTACATAAGCTTCGTCAAGTACTGTCCAGTTGAAATTGGCAAAGAAGCGTTTGCCTACTCTGATGTGTTGACCGTAATCACAGAAGAATGGTTGGTTAATGAAAGTCGTTTCATCACATTGGCCCAGCATTTTCTGTAGATATGCATTCCTTTCCTTGAGAAGAGTAGGGCGTATCTGATTATATTCCCAACAATCTTCTTTGCATTTGTTTAACAAGTTGATGAGATAGGGATCGGTGGCCTGGTATAAATCACCTCTGAGCATCTTTTCATATTCTTCTTTCATAATCGGTAGTATGATAGTCACCAACGAGGGTGTTGTTCAAATGCAAAGGTACGAATTCCGAAAGAGATACAAGGTAACTGATTATAATAGATAGGGTATGTTGGGAGGTAATATAACTTGTATATTTTACCTTAGCTATTGATAATGTGAATCCATCTTTCGGTTGATGATGGTCAGTGTATATGTTTAGGTGTATTTCTGAATGAGATAGGTTGCGGACCAGAATCAGAAATACAAATCTTTCAGTTTGGTTTTTTCGTTTTTCTCTCCGCCTTGCACTATCTTTGCAAATAATAACCAGTAAAATGAATAGTCATATATGAGTTATGTTTATAAATATCCGCGTCCTGCAGTCACAGCTGACTGTATCGTATTTTCCCGCTATCCTAAACCTCAAGTTCTGTTGATTAGACGAGGTAATGAACCTTTCAAGGGTGAATGGGCTTTTCCTGGAGGCTTCCTAAATATGGATGAAACAGTGCAAGAGTGTGCCCGAAGAGAACTGGAAGAAGAGACAGGATTGGTTGTGCAGGATATACATCTGTTAGGGGTATATTCTCGTTTGGGAAGAGACCCGAGAGGACATACGGTCACTCCTGCATTTTTGAGTATCATGGACTATCCGTTGGATGTATGTGGCGGTGATGATGCCGCTCAGGCACAATGGTTTCCGTTGAATCAACTTCCAGTTCTCGCTTTTGATCATGGAGAAATCATCAGTGATGCAATGCGGTTGTTCAGTCAACTGGAAGGTTATCAATAATGGGTCATAAAGAGGAAGAGATGACTGATAGGATGTTGGATAAACGTAGTCTTACGCAAGCATCTGCATGGACTGAACTGTTGTCACGACGTCTTTCTCTGTCAGAAGTTCCCCAGATATGCATCATGGTGTCAGAAAGCAGGGATGAAGCTGTTATGGAGAGGTTGTTGTCACTTGCCCTGTGTGACTCAAAACCGATATCAGTGAATGCCTTATGGATTTTTACCCATCTTCCTGAACCAGACCACGTATGGTTGGCGGATAGGCAGGATGTTCTGATTGATGCTCTCTTGAAGACTACCCATACGGGTAGACGTCGTCTGCTTTTGAAATTGCTGTCTCTTCAACCATTTAGGAAGGAAGCAATCAGAACGGATGTTTTGGATTACTGTCTGAATCAGGTCACTGCCTGTACACAACCTTATGCCATCAGGGCATTGTGTCTGAAACTGGCATTTGAACAATGCAAGTATTTTCCTCCTATTCTTGAAGAACTGACAACGGTTCTGGATATGTTGTCTGAAGAGAAGCTTTCGCCTGGAATGGCGTCTGCCTGTCGTCAGGTACGTAGGAAGATAGCCCGTCGAGAAAAGATACAGTCAGTTTCTTCTAGGGTTTCATGATGACTCCAGCACTGTGTTTGCCATCCATATATACAGTAATAGATGTTTCGAAAGAAACCAGCCTAAGGTGCTCAGTCTCCAATGAGGCAGGTTGGTTGTCCAGCCACTCCATGTCCAACTTATATTCAGTGTGTTGGCCGATGGTGAAATATCCTACGCCCAGTGAAGTCAGATTGTGGAAGAAATGGGTGCCTTGGCTAGGGTCTACAGTGTCAAGCGACTGCTCTACAATGACACTAGCAGCTGAGATGTCGGTCCATTTGACTGGTATGCCGAGCCAGGGATCGGAACTTCCCCATCTGCCAGGCGCCATCAATACATAGGAGCGACTGGCGGCAGCCAATGTGGAGTTCACTTTACGTATCTCTTCAGCAATGGTTATATTCGATGCAGGAGTGTAGCCGTCGGTCTTGACATATAGAATATCCTTTATGTTGTCCAAGCTACCATGTCCCAAAGAACTGTTGGTGCGTAGTAGGATGTGCTCTTCAGGTAGGTCATCCAGTACAACGTTCATGTTCTGTGAAGAGTCTACGATGGGTCGAATCTGCAGTATATAGAAAACGGCTTTTTGTGCATTGTCTTCCAAATTGACAGCAAACTCAATTTCTACAGGTCGTCCCATTTCTTGTTGTCCCGTTTCCAATATGTTGTGGATGGTACTTGCCAATGGCAACATGTCATGCTGGAGGATATTGACAAACGAAATCACTTTCCTTCCAGTTTCGTAATAACCATCATATAGCATCTGACTATATGGTTCATAGGTGGAAGAGATAAAACGCAAGGTATCGTCCTTTTCAGCATCTTTCAAGTTGAGCTTGACGATGTTAAAACCATCATCGGTAGTGAAATCGATGGAAGACTCAAGAGGTAATGCGTAGAATTGGGTTTGTGTGTCGCTAAGAGCGGAGTCAATTGTGCTCAGTTGGATGATGTTTTTGGGATGTACAGGAGAGAAGTGAAGAGCTTTTCCTCCATCTACAATGTATTTGCCCAGTCCTAGGGCGATGTCACAGATACCATCTTCAGGTTTTTGGTCATCAACAGGATAATAGTTGAGTGAACGGGCAACACCTGAGATGTTAGGATATAAACGTTCGTTCCTTATTTTGCCCACTACCTCTTGAAGGATGACACTCATCTTTTCCTGTTCTATGAGATTGCCAGTGGCTTTCATGTAGGCTTTGCTACCATTGAAGAATGTGGAAGCATAGACGGCCTTGATGGCATTGGATATGGCTGTATGGACATTATTGTTTTCTCCGTACAATGAGACCATATAGGTGGAATAGACTCCTGCAAATGGTTGGTAATGGGAATCCTCCAACAGACTGGAAGAACGTACAGCGACGGCACCGGTGAAAACGTGGGAGATGGCTTCTATGTCATCTTCTAGTTCTTGAGGAAGTTGCTTTTGGAGGAAAGTTTCAAGAATCTCTCTGTCTGAAGCATCACTCAATGCTATGGTATACAAGTTGTTGTCTTTCATGAATCTGTCGAATATGTCGGTGCAGATGACAACTGTTCTTGGAATGCTTACCTCTATAGATGGAGTTGACAATTCATCATGCCGCTTAATCATGGCACCTAAGAATGCCAGTCCTCTTCCTTTTCCTCCCAAAGAGTCGTTACCGATACGAGCGAAATTGGAATATTTATCAAATCGTTCAGGCTTGTAGACAGCTATGGTACCACTATTCTTCATCCTTCGGTATTGTACAATCAGGTGGAAGATAAGTTGTCGAGCTTCGTCCATATCCTTGTAGTCAGACACATCCACCATTTTTAATATCTCAGCAGGAGGAAACATGGCCCGTGAATAGAAGAAACGTGAAAAATGGTTGTGTGACAGATGGTAAACCAGAGATATATCGGGAATGTCAAAGATTTTTTTCTGTAAGTCCTTCAAGTCGGTGATACGCATGATTTCTTCACCGCTTTGGGGATTGATTATAACAAAATCACCGAAGCCAAATAGCTTGGATACGTTATATCGCAGTTCTGTAGAATAGTGCTTGCTACTCTTCTGTATGAAGTGGGCATTGATATCGTGGGCGAAACGCTCGTTGTCGGCATCTGAAGACTCAAGGATGAAGGGCATTACCTTGTCATATTTTCTAACATACAGGCCAAAGCGGTAGCCGGCATACATGTCTTTGTGCTTTCCATAGGTGATACTCATGTCCGAAATCACTCCAAGCGTATGGTCCTTATATTTGTTATAGATGTTGACAGCTTCTTCATAGTTGCGTGCCAGCATGATTTTGGGACGTCCGCGCATACGTAAGTTCTTCTGGTGATTGTTGAGTGTTTCTTTGGCAAATTCCTGACTTTGTTCCAGTACATACTGGTACAGATGAGGCAGGGCAGCAGAATAGAATCGTATGGAGTCCTCTACCAGCAATATCACTTGTGCGCCCGATTGGGTATCTTCGGGTGCATTCATTTTGTCTTCCACCAGTTTGACGATGGTCAGAATGAGGCGCGGGTTACCCAGCCAGCAGAATACATAGTCGATAGATGACATGTCGGACACCACCATGCGTTTACTGATTTCTTTGGAGAAGGGAGTCAGTACAACGATGGGTATCTGTTGGAATTCATGTTTGATTTCTATAGCTGTAGCCAGTAGGTCTTGTTGGTCTAGATTGGGCATGAAGATAATCAGTTCATACCTGTGCATTTTCAGTTCTTCCAGGGCTTCAGCCGAAGTGGTCACTTGGGTGAAGCGGGGAGGAGAAGAAAGTCCTAATGCCGTATATTCGTTGTAGATTTGTTCTTCGATGCGCCCATCTTCTTCCAGAATAAAGGCATCGTAGCGAGTGGCGACAAGCAGGATGTTGTAGATGTGATTACTCATCATGTTCTCAAAAGCGGTATCTTTGAGAACAAGTCGGTTGAAGTCCGGGATGCGGCTGTTGGTCATTGTTGTTTTCGATAAAGTAGAAGTGTATATGTTTGCCAAATTTACACAATTCGTATGATATGTTCAGTATGGACCATTGGAAAATTGGAGGGGTATCTCACTTTTTCTGTCGGACATATCTTTCTTTTGCTTGTCAAAAGTAGGATATCAGAAAAGGACGCATTTGCATATTGTGGAAGGCATCAAGTATTACACTAATCTTATCTCAATCCATCACAAAGAAAGGAAATTTCTATGCCTGTCCGAAAAAATATTTGTGACACAAATTCAGTCAGAGAGGCTTTTAAGAGTATTTGTGAATACTTCCACTTTTAAGTTGACTTAAATCCACATTCCACCTAGATTACTTTGGTCAGTCAATCAACTTCATTTTCAGGAGGTGTATTGTTCTACTTTCACCAAACTCTTTTTCTTTTCATTAACTGAAACAGTTAGCAGTTTGGTAATAGTCATACAGAATCAACAGACACATACTACAAGACCATCCTTTTTTTGTTGACAAAACGGTCATACTGGACATGCCGAACCCAGGTGTTTTATTGGTTCAGAAGATATTTCGTGGGGGAGTAGGAAAAATCCATTCATTGAAATACCATTTCCAGATGATTGACACTGGATATTCTTACCATCCTGCTCTGTTCCTGTAAAGGCAGTTTATTCCTCAATTGCCATTTGAAATAGAGCACATGGATATCTCCTCATTTCCCTGCACCCAACTTGTTTTCGCGTTCAGCCTAGGCTGAACGCTGAAAGAAGACAATATAATTGGAGATTTCAATCAATATAATTGAGCGTTCAGCCTAGGCTGAACGCAAGAGACAGATGTAAGAGTGACTTCATCCTCCCTGTTGATATCTTCCGGGAAGCCAGAAGAGGTCTTTCCGACAAATATCTTCTCCGTTCTCAACGAGTGTCCCCTCCCCATTATCTACTGACCC
>JALERS010000014.1 GCA_022763905.1 Prevotellaceae bacterium
CGTTCAGCCTAGGCTGAACGCTGAAAGAAGTCAATATAAATGGAGATTTCAATCAATATATTTGAGCGTTCAGCCTAGGCTGAACGCAAGAGACAGATGTAAGAGTGACTTCATCCTCCCTGTCGATATCTTCCGGGAAGCCAGAAGAGGTCTTTCCGACAAATATCTTCTCCGTTCTCAACGAGTGCCCCCTATTATCTACTGAGCCAAAATTATTCAATACAATCCCCACTCAATTTCTACTGACCCAAGAAACGGGGTAGTCTGAAAGAACCATTCCAATGATATTAACAAAAAACCTCCAGACGAATCTGAAGGTTTCTGCGGTGCGTACGGGACTCGAACCCGTGACCTCCTGCGTGACAGGCAGGCATTCTAACCAGCTGAACTAACACACCAGTAATAGGCATTTCTCTCAAATGCGATGCAAAATTAGTCAAATATTTTTTACCTGCCAAGTATTTCAGCAGTTTTTTTGAAGATTTTCTGAAATAAAATCACATCTGCATATCCATCTCCTATTTTCACCCAATCAATCAACCTGTTAGCCTTCTCATAGCCAGAACGTGAAAACAAGGAAATAGAGGCAATATTGTCGGCCGACACATAAGCATACAGTTGATGAATTCCCAAACAGCCTCGGGCATACTCTTCCAACAGAGCCAACGCATCAGCAGCATATCCCTTGCCTCGGCAGGAATGCAATAAAGCTACTCCTACCTCTGCTCTAGCGTCACGAGGTGAATAATTCATAAGATCTATGCAACCTACGGGCTCATTGGCATCCAAAGCAATGACCATGAGACGCAACTGCTTATCGGTATAGATATCTCCAGCACCTGCTATGAACTGTTTGAGCATATACTTGGAATAGGGAACTGTAGCAGAACCTACGTCCCACATTCCAGGACTGTTCTCCAACTCATACAGCATGGAAAGGTCTTCAGGTTCCATGGCACGCAGTCGCACCTTCTCTCCGACAAAAAGGTCATTGTATTGTCTATCCATCCTTAAAGGGTAAAAGTATTCTTGGACGTAAGCAGTAGATTCAACTGAGGATATAGTGTACCGATGAGACAATTTTTCCCTACCCTATTGTCGAAAGCTTCAAGAATTTCCTGATAGGAAAACAAGTTCATATCCAACACGAGTACCATATCCTTTTCGTCCACCCACTGCATACATTGGGACACCTTCATCGCATCTGCATTAATCACCTTTCCTTCGAGATGATACTCTTCACAGAAACGCTTCATCCGATCCACCATGGCAGATGAGCAGCATATCACATAAGGTACCTTCAACTCCTTTACACAACCCAGACGTGTCAGCAGAATGGTTACCACCGCCTGAAAGGCCGCCTTGAATGCCAACAGATAAATGATGACATAAATACAACTGTACAAGAACCATGCTTGGGGATAATGCTTTCTGAAAAAGAGCAACATGGCCTGATAGAAGGAATTGATATAGGTCTTGGACATCTTGTCGGTACTTTCACCTTTATAATGCAAGATGCGAACAGGAAGATAATAATTCTGATAACCTCCTTTGCGGATACGCCAGGACAATTCCACATCTTCCCCATACATAAAAAAGCGTTCATCAAAGGCTCCTTCCTTCTCCAACACAGAACGAGGCACCATCATAAAGGCTCCACTCGCCACATCAATGGGACAGACCCTATTTTCATCCATATGACCCATATAGTAGCCGGAGAACATTCTGGATTGGGGAAACAGATTGGACAATCCACTCAACCTGCAGAAAGAAGAGAACAAAGTAGGTACTCCCCTACGTGATTCCCGAGCAAAAGAGCCGTCTGGATTAAGCATCCGCACACCACATATGCCTGCTTCGGGCCTCTTGCGATAAAAGTCCAAACATGTTTTCAATGTATCCTCGCCCACAAAGGTATCGGGATTGATAAACAGGATATACTCTCCTGATGCGTGGGCCAGTGCTTTATTGTTGGCTTTGCCAAATCCTTCATTGGCGGTATTAGCTATAAAGATGACGGGTATTTCATCTTCTGATGAAAACAATGACTTGACCAGTTGTTCTGTTCCGTCCACAGACATATTGTCAATAACAATAATCTCCATATCCAGTCCTTGGCCAGCCTTGCAAAGGGAAATAAGTGTCTGAACCAAGTAATGGCGTACATTATAACTAACGATGATGACGGACAACTGCTTCATAAATCTTGACGAAATCATTACAGAGAAGTATCTCGCTTCTCATTCTCTCGGACCAGACTTTCTCGTTCTCCTTCTGACGGATGCCAGAACAGAGAAGCCACCAACAGGACTCCTATACCATACGACAAGCTCTCAGCAGCAGTACAGCAATAAGCCAACAGACAAAAGAGGGCTGTAAACACTGCCAGTGAATACCGCAACAGATTCCACCTGATATACCGCCTGACAGATAAAACAGCATCTGTACCGACTGATCGCACCACTATCCCAAAACGAAAGAGACGTGAATTGAAGTACGACACTACCATCACTGATATGACTGCCACTGCTTCCAATATATACTGGCAAAGTCCATCTACTGAGATGGAACAGCTACTGACTACACCAGTCAAGCAGGCCACTCCTGCCAACAGGATAATGACCATTACTATATAATATATGGTATTAAGGCATTTCATTGCTCTTCTCTGTCAATCCCGGTGAAACACCACCCTGTCGGTGATACTTCTTCCCAATGTGATTTCATCTGTATATTCCAATTCTTCTCCTACAGAAATGCCTCGTGCAATGGTACTGAGTCTCACATCATAGGATGATAATTTACGGGAGACATAAAAACCTGTCGTCTCGCCTTCTGTAGTAGAACTCAATGCCAGAATAACTTCCTTGACATTCCCCTCAGCAACACGGTCCACAAGACTTTCCATATTCAAATCAGAAGGTCCTACCCCATCCATAGGAGAGATGACACCTCCCAATACATGATAGACACCTCTATACTGGCCCGTATTCTCTATAGCCATCACATCCTGAATATTCTGCACCACGCAAATCGTCCCATGATCTCTTGTAGTATCCGAACAGATACTGCATGTATCCTTGTCACTGATACTTTGACACACATGACAATACTTCACTTCTTGTCTAAGACGGGCTACTGCTTCGGCAAAACCTTCCACATTAGCCAGCGGCTGCCTCAACAGATACAGAACAAGACGCAAGGCGGTTCTGCGTCCTATTCCCGGAAGGGAAGCAAAGGCTTCAACAGCATTCGCCAGCAATTGAGAAGGATATTCATGTGACATGACTATGCAAAACTAATGATTTTTTCACTCCTGCCCAAACTTATTTCCATTCAATGTTGGAACTATAGCTGCTACGCTTGTCCCATTTGAGCAGATCTGCCAGCATCGACATCTTCGCCCTGAAGGAGAAATTGAAGGAAGTATAAGGTTTCAACACTACCGAACAACTCATTGAGAAGCAATGAAGGTCACGGGAAAGCGAAGCTGTAGTCATGGACAATTTATGGTAATTGAAATCGTAACCGGAATTGTAACTGATGTTCCAACCCTGTGACAAGGAAATGCTTCCCGAGAAATTCAGATTCTGTGTGAATTTATACGGATAGCGCATCGTCTTGGGATTAATCTTTCCGCCTGTATTTTCACGCATCGTCACACCATAAGAAATAGAGAGACTCCAAGGAAGGGAGAATTTCATATAGCCGTCAGCATCTAAAGAGCTTTTGCTCGGGGTCTCTTCCTTCTGCTCTTCTTGTCCTACCAATTCGGGATCCACATTGGACTCTGTAGAATAATCGTCATCCTCCTCATCCAAGTCATCGTCCGTTGTTGTTGAAGATTTTGTCCTCTTGTCCTTTTTCTTGAAGGTATTGTTGCTCAAAGTATAGGAAAAGTTCTGAGACATTCCCTGAAAACGGCCAAAGCGACCATAGCTCCATTCGGTACGGTCGCCTACCACTACCTGTCCTTGCTCATTAAACTTATAGGCATAAGTAGCAAAGACGGCAGCCATACTGAAAGTATACTTCTTAGAAAATTTCAGTCGGATACGTGTAGACAGGTCGCTCCAAGGACGTGTCTTGGCTGCCATATTGTAGGAAAGGCTTCCAGAAAGTTCGTCTATCAAACTGAGTTTCTTTTCTCCCGTGGAGTCGGCATCACTCTTGATCTTCATTTCCACGTTATTACTCAATGACATGGAGATACTTCCCGTCTTGCCTCTGCCCGGCACACCATACAACGAACTTGCAAAAGGCGAATAAGTCACCGTGGAAACATTGCCATGAGCATCGGTCTTCACATAACTGTCATAATATCCGTAGGAAGATGACCCGAAATCGGGGGCATAACTGTAAGACAGAGTAGGCTTGAGCACATGGCGTATCATCTTGATTTTATCTCCGAAGAGCGAACGCCAGGGCTTGAAGAACACATACATGGTAGTGCTGGCAGACAAAGAAGCGTCCCAGTTGTATACATTGTAAAAACCATATAAGGTATCGCGTACCAAAGACTGGTTGTCCATATCCCACGACTGCATCACCTTGTTGGTATACATCCTGTCCCGGAAATTGAAAGAAGGAGACACATTGATGTATTTGAACAACTGGAAGGTTGCACTCACAGGAATAGTGTGCATCATGCCGTTGCGCCAGTCCTTGATGAGATTGCTGTGCATGAGTTGGCTCTCCTTGGTGCTGATGCTGTTGCTCAATTGTCCCGTGTAGGTCATAGATATCTTTTCATACCAGTGCTGTTTGCCTGCCAGCTTCTTGCGACGGAAAGGATAGAAACGCGAAACTGAAATATTCAAGTCGGGCAAAGTCATGGCAATGGTGGAATCCCGCATATTCTGACTGAGATTAGTAGAAGCCGAAATAGTCATATTCAGACTCGGAATGGTACGCGAATAACTCACACTACTGGTACGGGTGCTTTGGGTATAGGCCACCGGATTGTACATACTATAGAGATTGTTTCTTTCAAAATTCTCTGTAGCAAAGTTGACACTGGCCGACAGGGTAGAATACATAGACGCCTTGGCATCTTGACGATGGGACCATTGTATCTTGAAACTGGTAGCCTTACTGTAATCGGGCATGTTTTTCTCTCCATTCACCGTATTCTGATAGTTCAGATAAACATTTCCCGAATACTTGTAACGAGTACGATAAGTAGATGACAAATTGACACCCCAGGAACCCTTGGTATATATCTCTCCCAAAACATTAAGATCTACCTGGTCATTGATGGCAAAATAGTATCCTCCGTCTTTCAGATAAAAACCTCTAGAGGTCTCAGAACCATAAGACGGCATGATAAAACCACTGGAGTAAGAACTGGTAAACGGGAAGAACCCACTAGGGACAGCCAATGGCAACGGAACATCAGCCACTACCAAATAGGCAGGACCGAAGATGGCCTGCTTACCGGGTTTGACCTTAGCCCTGGACAATGCCAAATAGAAATGAGGAGGGTCATGGTCGCAGGTGGTGTACTTGGCATGTTGCAGAAACAAAGTACCATCATCCGACCTCTTCGACATCTGACTGTTGAGGAATCCATCTCCCTGTGCTGTCGACACATTCTTGATGAATCCTTTCTTCGTCTTGAAATTATAAGTCATCTCCTCACTCTCATAACTGTCGGAATTCTGTGTATAAACAGGCGTCCCTGTCAATTCTCCCAATGAATCCCTTACGCCAATCGCATGAGCCAGACTACTATCATTGTTCATAGAGATGACGGCTGCTTCCAACTGCATGTCTTGATAGGTCACCTTACTTTGGCCAAACAGAGTAGACAGACGGGTGTCTGCCTCGTAAGTCATAGAGTCTGAAGCCTCATAAGCCACAGGAAAGTCCAAACCTCCCTTATGGGTGGAATCGGCAGCCAGAGTATCAACGGAAAGGGTATCAGTCAATGCCTTGTCTGATAAAGTCAATGTCTGTAAGGAATCAACTGTCATGATGCTGTCTTTCGTCTGTACATTCCTCTGCACGCCTGCAGGAAGCAGACTATCTCGAATGTCAGTTGTCAAGGAATAGCTTTCAGGCAAGCTCCAAGCCATACCCGAAACAGCTATCAGACACATAATACATACAGACAAAAATGGTCTCACGCGTGAAAATACCTTGTTGTAAAATGAAATGCAAAAGTACACATTTTCCATGGTACCCTTATGATTTGACGGTGAAAAAGTTTTGACGGGAACAACAATGTGGCTCATCTGTATATCCGACTGTCAGATTTACAGGGAATACGGAGATGATTTCTCTATTTATTTTGTACATTTGCCCGTAAATTCATCTTTCAAATTTCTCAACAATGTACCGTATCCTATTATCCATTTTTCTCTTGCTTGGCTCCATAACAGCTGGCATGGCAGAGACCAGGGCCGAAAAACTGGCCAAAGAAATCTATAAGCCCAATTCCAAATATGTGTTGGTAGTAGCCCATAGAGGAGATTGGCGCAATGCACCAGAAAATTCTCTTCAGGCTTACCGAAACTGCATTGACATGGGAGTGGACATGATAGAAATTGACATCCATAAGACCCAAGACAACCAATTTATTGTCATGCACGATGCCACGGTTGACCGCACTACTAACGGCAAGGGGAAAATAGCCGACATGACTCTGGCTGACATCAAAAAACTGTATCTCAAGTCGGGCCATGGCATCAAAACCCGGCACCGTGTACCTACACTGGAAGAGGTACTTCTTCTCGCCAAAGACAAGATTCTCGTCAACATAGACAAAGGTGACAATTATTTTGACGAAATCTACGAACTGCTGCTCAAGACTGGCACAGAAAAGCAAGTAGTCATCAAGACTTATGACAATCTGGCTACCATCCAGAGCAAGAGCAAAAATGACATTATCCACAAATCTATTTTCATGCCAATCATCAATCTTGACAAGCAGGAAGATGCCGAAGTTGTGGTAGACAATTACCTTCATGTCAATCCACCTGCTTTTGAGGCAACTTTCAAGGACATAATCATCCATTTTCCTGAGGGACGTCATGGCAATCCACCTGCTTTTGAGGTAACTTTCAAGACAGAGACACCTAAATTGTTCCGTGTACTCAATAAAATCAGGCAATCGGGCAGCAAATTATGGATTAACTCCTTATGGAGTTCCTTGAACGCTGGACATGATGATGACTTGGCCGTTGAAGAGAAGTGTCCTGACGAAGCATGGGGATGGATATTGAAACAAGGAGCCACCATCATCCAAACTGACAGACCTATGCAACTGATCCAATATCTCAAAAAGAAGCATCGCCATTAAGGAAAAAGGTTCTTGCCATTATAGACAATCATCCGTCTCCCCGCCACCTCATCGGTCGGTCAAGGAAACGGATGATTTTTCTATCTATTATCAGAATCTTACGGAAACGCCTCCCAGGCACACAAAACCGGGTTGTGGCACATTTCCATAATCAAAATATTTGTGATTGCCAACATTCTCCAGACTCAAGAACAAGCTACATGGACGGGCATCCCACGACAACTTTATGTCGGCCACAGCATACGGACTGAATTTCGTGTATTGATTGGCGGCTCCTTGACTGGCATCCAGATAACCACCCATCCTTTTCTGCCAAGAGACATAGCCTGACACCTGAAGATGCTGGAAGAAGCGAAAATGGATGCCACCTCGTATCTTCCACCTTAGATATTCCAAGGAATAGTTGGACTTGTACACTTCTGCCCCTTCTTTCTTAGTCTGATAGTTGTACATACAGGACATGTCCAGTGACTCCAACCAGCTCTGTGACGGCATAAGCGAACAAAAATCGGCTTTTCCCTTCCACAGAAGTTCCCAATTGTCTAAAGCAAACTGGGTGGAATGGAAAATATCGTCAGGAGAATACATTACCCAGTCAATCATATCCTTACCATGTCTGTACGACGACTGCAGGGAAGCCGACAGGCCATGACAACTATATTCCACACCCAGTTTCATTGTATTCATCTTCTCAGGCCTAAGATCCTTGTTTCCCTCCTGAGTAGGACTCTTGTAATAGAGGTCGGTAAACGAGGGTAAACGCATTGAGCGATTCCAAGAGGCGTAAAGCTTGACAGAAGACAGGGGTTTCCAAGAGACATTGACTCCGGGACAGAAAGCAAAACGGTTGGCACCTGTGGAATTGTGAAGTAACAAGAAACCTCCAGACATCATCACATTGCTTATCTGTGCCTTATGTTCCAGATAACAGGTTGATTGATACCTATGGTCTTTTTTATCATATAGGATATCCTTGTGGCCTTCTACATGTTGAACATCATCAGTAGGTCGGCCCAAATTGGTACTGAGGATACTCTCTTTTCTTACCTCACCACCTATGGCTGTTCTTCCTGCCAACCAGTCCCAATATACTCCCAATTCACCTGTGAGCACATCTCCCCTATGGAAATTCTCTCCTGTATGAGTATGTCGAATCAATTGGAAATGGTCATAAGAACGTGTCCACGACAAACGAGGTTGCAAGTGAAAGCTCCCTATACGCCAATTACAACCTCCCGATAAAAAGATACGATTGGTCCTTTCCCATTGATCAGGATAAGCCGCACTATAAAAAATATTGGCACCGAAGCGCTGTCCGCTATAACCCGCTTGCCAGTCTGCCTGTACATCTTTCCATCTGCCGGTTCCTTGATAGAATGCTCTGAGCTTCGTAAAGTCACTGTTATCCACAGCCCCATCGCTTCTCAAACCTCCTGCGCTAGCATGATGAACCACCCGTTGGGAGGATATATGGGAAGCCATCGCTGCTCCTATCGTACCATAGCTGCCGGCTTGTAATCCAATACTGGTATCCGTTTGCTTTTCCTGTCTGGTAATAATATTGATGGCTCCATTAAGCGCCTGACTTCCAAAACTACGAGCTGAAGCTCCATCGTATACTTCTATTCTTTCTATATCCATGGGCCCTACAGGGAAGTCAGCTGTAAGATGCCCGCTTTGGGGATTGTTGATGCACACACCATTGAGCAGTATACAGATTTGCTCAAATGTGCCGCCTCCTACTCCTATGTCAGTCTGTATACCGAAAGCACCCCGCTGACGCACATCAATATTGGTACATAGTTTGAGTAGGTCATTGATACTCTGCACATGCGCTTTTTCAATCTCCTCTCTTGTAATAACGTCTACCATGTAGGCAGACTTTTCCGGTGACAAAGGAAGCCTTCCGCTGACAGTAGCAACAGGCAATTCACTGTCGGACATCTTCTGCTGAACTATTTCCAGACTATCAGAGCGTGAAGCCAATACCGCATTGTGGGCACAGGCAAGTGTAGACACTGCCAACACACCCACATGGACTTCACGTCCAAGACTGGAAAAGACAGCATACGACTTCCTGGCAAATCGTCTGAAAGTCAGTACTGCATCCTTTCCGGACACTTGGTTGTTGTAATAAAACATAATAATACATAATTGGTTAATTCTGCAAAATTACATTTTTTCCGCATCTTCCCCTGTTACCAATCCATCAAAATGAGTACTTTTGTCATAACATCAAGACTCCTCCCATGACAGATATTTTCCCCTACAACATCATTGACCGTTATTATCCTATTGACAACACATTGAAAAACATTCTGGTTACCCATAGTCGCCAAGTACGTGAACACGCATTGTCAGTTGATCGTCGCCATCCAGAACTGCACCTAGACACACAATTACTTTCTGACGGAGCTCTACTCCATGATATTGGCATCTTCCTTACACATGCTCCTTCCATTGGCTGTCACGGAGACTATCCCTATCTTATGCACGGCTATCTAGGTGCTTGTATGCTACGAAAAGAGGGACTGGAATCCTTGGCCCGCATCTGTGAACGGCATACGGGAACAGGGCTTACCAAGGATAGTATCCAAAAAGCAGGAATCCCTATCCCTATCAATGATTATCTGCCAGAAACACTGGAAGAACAAGTCATCTGCTATGCGGACAAATTTTATTCCAAATCACACATCAATCAATCACGAACACCTGAGCAGACTGCACAAAGTCTGGCAAAATGGGGCCAGCAGTGTGTGAGACGTTTCCTTGAATGGCATGAAATATTCGGCTAACTTTTAACGCCTAAATACATTGTAAAAAACAAGCCATTTTTCGCACCTGTATGTCCATACAACAGAAAATATGACTAATTTTGCAGGTCATTATATATTAGTTGATCCGAATACACTCCTCTCTTGTCTCCATACCTTAGAAAAATGAACCCATCCATGATTCCCAACCCTGCCTTGCATCCTTCCCCATTGCCACATGGAGCTTTTCCCTTCCATAGGGTTACAACCGACTCCATCAGAGAAGCTGTCCTTCAAGGTATATCCGAGGAAGAGGAGGAAATACAGCATATCATAACCCAACAGGAATCACCCAACTTCCATAATACTATTATTGCACTGGAAGAGAGCGGACAGACATTGGGTAAAGCATTAACATGCTTGTACCTATATCTGGACAATGCTACCACAGACTCCTGGGAACAACTGGCACAAGAATTATCGCCCCAAATATCCAGACACAACAGCAATATCTTGTTCAACCGACAACTTTTCCAACGCATCGAAACTGTATGGAAGAGCCATCCCCAATTGTTGCCTGATGAAGAAAGACTATTGGACAGAACTTATCATGATTTCCTGGACAATGGAATTCATCTGTCTGAAGACCAACAGAATCAACTAGCCGACATCAACGAACAACTAGAAAAAGAGTCACTAGACTTCTCTCGAAGACTCTTGCAGGATACTAACCGATTCTCTTATTTCACCAAATGCCAAGAAGAACTGGATGGCCTTCTCCCCTTCCAACTGGAAGAAGCTGCACAAAACGCCCGTCAACAAGGCAAAGAAGGTTGGACCATCACCCTCAAGGGTTCCTGCTTCAGATCAGTGTTGAGCCATTGCACCAACCAGCCATTGCGTCGCAAGATATGGTTGGCCTATAATCATCTGGGATGCCAATCAGGCCCCTATGACAACAGAGAATCTGTCAGAACCATTGTCAATCTGCGCAGACAGAAAGCCCGACTGCTTGGCTATAGTTGTTATGCTGCATTGGCACAGCGCAACTTAATGGCGAAGAAACCTTCTACTGTCAAACGTTTCCTGCATCACTTGGTGGACAACTACAAACCTGTAGCCATGCAGGAACAACGCCAACTCAAAGAGTTCGCCTCCACACTCTCCTACTCAGGGAAAACAATAAAACCTTGGGACACGGCCTATTATGCCCGTCTATTAAAGAAAGATACCTACGACATTGACATGGAAGAACTACGCCCCTATCTGGCATTAGACAATGTACTCCAAGGTATCTTTCAATTGGCCCGACGTCTCTTTGGCATCTCCTTCCAACTGACTTCTGACATCCCTGCCTGGAACCAAGATGTGCAGGTATATGAGGTATATGATTCTGACAAGACATTTCTCGCTCTGCTATATCTCGACCTCCACACTCGTCAAGACAAGAGAAGCGGTGCCTGGACTTTCACCTTGCAGGACCAAAAGCATATAAAAAACAGTACAGAAGTACGCCCCCACGTTGGTATCAGTACCAATTTCTCCCCATTGTCTGCCAACAGAACCACACTACTTTCCTGGGATGAGACCACTACCCTACTCCACGAATTCGGCCATGCACTGCACGATATATTCAGTCGTGTCCAATTTGCATCACAGGCAGGTACCCATGTCAGCAGGGATTTTGTAGAACTTCCGTCCCAATTTATGGAAAACTATATGAGAGAATGGTCCTTTGTCAGCACCTTCGCTTTCCATCATGTCTCAGGCCAACTACTGCCTCAAACACTTTTTGATAAAGCGATCAGTAGTTTCCGTTTCCGCTCTGCCACCGCATGCATGCGCCAATTGTCATTCGGACTGCTGGATATGGCCTACCATTCCATTCGGAAACCACTTACGGAAGACATTATATCTTTTGAAAAACAAGCTTGGAAACCAGCCGTACTCTCCTCTTCTCCCTTGAAGGTATGCATGACTACCCAATTTCAGCACATCATGTGTGGAGGCTATGCAGCTCGCTACTATAGTTACAAGTGGTCAGAAGTTTTAGATGCCGATGCATTTTCCCTGTTTCAAGAAAAGGGTGTTTATTCTCGGGAAGCCGCAGAAAGATGGAGAAAAGAGATACTGGAAAAAGGCTCTTCAGAAGATCCCCATATTCTCTATCGGAACTTCAGAGGCAGAAATGCACGTATCAATGCAATGCTTGAAAGAGATGGTATAATCAACACACATTAAGATATTTATGTCTACAGATAATAAAAAACAACAGGCTTTTGACAAACGCTATCTGAGAATGGCACGCATCTGGGCTGAAAACTCTTATTGCCAACGACGCAAGGTAGGAGCGCTTATAGTCAAAGACAATGCCATCATCAGTGACGGATACAATGGTACCCCTTCTGGATTCCCCAACATTTGTGAAGACCCAAATGGAAATACCATTCCCTACGTGCTTCACGCTGAAGCCAATGCCATCAGCAAACTGGCACGTTCCAACAACAACAGTGAAGGAGCCACTCTCTACATCACAGCTTCTCCTTGTCTGGAATGCGCCAAACTCATCATACAAGCTGGAATCAAACGTGTTGTATATGGTGAACCCTACCGCATCGCCGATGGGCTTCATCTTTTACAACAAGCGGGCATTTCAGTAGAAATATTGAAACTGGATGATGAGAAGTGACCTAATACTCCCATCAACCGCCTTCTCCCACCATAAAACGATACTATTCCACACATGAACAACCGTTCCAACAAATTCATTCCTCTGATAATTTCACTGAGTCTGATTGCAGGACTTCTTCTCGGAAGTTTCTATGCCAACCACTTCAATGGTAATCACCTCAGCATCATCAATGCCAGCAGTAACAAGATCAACGACCTCCTACACATCATTGATGACCAATATGTTGACAAAGTAGAACTAGGAGACCTCGTTGAAAAGGCAATGCCGAGTATCCTGTCTGAACTAGACCCGCACTCCTCTTACATCAGTGCAAAGGATGTAGAAAACGAGATGCAAGACATAAAGGGAAGTTTCTCTGGTATCGGAGTGGTCTTCACCATTTACGATGACACCGCGCGCATTGTAAGAGTCATCAAAGGAGGTCCATCAGAAGAAGTAGGTCTACAAGCCGGTGACCGTATCATCTCAGTTGACGGCAAAAATTTTACAGGTCCCCATATTACCAACGATTCTGCTATGAGCCATCTCAAAGGGCCCAAGAATTCCAAAGTAGTATTAGGTATCCACCGAAAAGGGTCGGGACGTGTATACAAGTATACTATCGAGCGAGGAGATGTCCCTGTCAAAAGCATTCAAGCAGCCTATATGCTTGACCATCAAACTGGATACATTCGCATCGGCAACTTTGGAGATACCACTTATCCCGAACTGCTCGCTGCCTTGGCCCAATTGAATCAAGAAGGATTCAGGAGTCTTGTCATAGACCTTAGAGGCAACCGTGGGGGACTTATGGCTCCTGCCATCAGAATGGCTAACGAATTCCTCCCCAAGGACCGTCTTATTGTCTACACACAAGGGCGCAAATCCCCACGCTCAGAATACTCCAGTGATGGAAGAGGTAGTTATCAGCATATTCCTCTTGTAGTCCTTGTTGATGAGATTTCAGCTTCATCCAGTGAGATATTTACCGCAGCCATTCAGGATAATGACCGTGGTAGCATCATCGGACGACGTACATTTGGAAAGGGACTTGTACAGGAACCCATACAATTCCCTGATGGCAGTATGCTTCGACTCACCATCGCAAGATATTATAGTGCATCAGGGCGATGCCTTCAAAAACCTTATCTCCGCGGTCAAGATAATGACTATCAGATGGACCTCATCCGACGAGCAGAAAAAGGAGAATACATTTCTCAGGACAGTATCCATTTAAAAGGAAAGAAATACCATACCCGCTTGGGACGCATCGTATATAGCGAAGGAGGCATCATGCCTGACTATTTCATTCCAGAAGACACTACTGGCATCACCTCCTATTTCATCCAAGCTTACAATCAAGGATGGATGTCACGCTATGCATTTATTTTCATTGATGAGCATAGGGAAAAGTTGGACAAAATGGCTGATTGGGAGGAAATGGTTCAATATCTGTCCCGACAGCATCTGCCTCAGAAATTCGCTGACTATGCTGCGGGGAAAGGCGTCAAGAAACGTCCTAACCTGCTTCACAAATCCTATCAGTACATACAGTCCACACTCATATCTCTCATACTGGATGACTATTATGGAGAGGCACAGCGATTGATGTTCATGAATCAGAAAGACCCCAACATCACCAAAGCACTCGAATTGTTTAAGGAAGGGAAAGCTTTTCCTCAGGCCCCTAAAGAACAACAAAAGTGACCACAACCAAGAACAAGCAATCTTTAAGGAAGCACATCCGTCAACTACTGACTGAGTATCCGTCAGTAGTTCTGTCCCACATGTCAGGAGAAATTATGCTGCAGTTGGAACAAACTGATGTCTTCCAATCGGCTGCAGTAGTGCTTCTCTACCATTCTCTTCCCGATGAAGTAAATACTCATGCATTCATCTCCCGTTGGTATCAGCACAAGACCCTCCTTCTGCCTCGTGTAGACGAAGACAGGCTTTCCCTCCACCAATATACAGGTCCTGACTGTCTTTCTGAGGGTAAATGGAATATCCAGGAACCTGATGAGCCTGCCTTTACCGGCTATCGACAAATATCATTGGCAATTGTTCCTGGTGTGGCTTTTGATACAGCAGGTCACAGATTAGGAAGAGGTAAAGGCTATTACGACCGTCTATTATCTACCCGGCAGATGGCACATGTTCAACGAATCGGTGTCGCTTTCCCCTTTCAGGTAATGGACTCTATTCCCTATGAGGCCCATGATATGATAATGCATCAGGTTATCACCTGCACCCAACCCGACCTAACAGGCTGCCAATAAAGAGAATTCAAGGCACCCGGAAGAAATCCATGATAGTGGCAGACATAACCGACCCTCCTGCCTTCTGCTCAAGATATTCTGATGTCATACACTACATGAGCCCCCACACAATGGTTGAGTTGTTCCAACAATTCTGTCCTACGCATCAGCAGCTCTTGGCGCACAACAGGATGAGATATTTCCACATAGAGGGTTTGGTTGTACATCTTGACACTTTTAGTATACTGACTAAAAGGTTCTCCTACTACTAAAGGCCAAGCCTGAATCACCCTATACTCATTTAAGGGAGTTTCCAAACCTTCTTCCCGCAAAAATCTGCCTAGAAGTTCTGTAATGCTTTTTGCCTTGACATATCTCATAATTGCTCCTTTTCTTCCGACACATTCCCATTCTCCACATCAAACACTTTTGCATCCATTCCCGTACGAGCAATAATCTCTGATATGTAGTTGCGGTCCGTATCTGTTATGAAAATTTGTCCAAATGCATTTTGAGAGACAAGTTGCAGGATACGCTCCACTCTCGAAGCATCCAGTTTGTCGAAGATATCATCCAAAAGGAGCAATGGTATGCTTCGTTTTTTATTTCCCATAAAATGAAACTGGGCCAGTTTCAATGCTATCATATAGGTTTTGGTCTGTCCTTGTGATCCTTCTCTCCTGACATCATAGCCATTCTGAGTCATCTCCATATCATCCCGATGCACTCCCCATGATGTATATCCCAGGATTTTATCTCTCGTCCTCATCTTTTGAAGCGTCTCCATAAAATCAGCTTCTGTCACTTGAGAATGGTACTTCAAGCCAACGTCCTCCCCTTCAGGCACCAGAGACAAATACACCTGTCGAAACATAGGGACAAACTCTTCCAAGAATCGTTGGCGTTGACTGAAAATTTTCTGGCCAGCATCAGTTAGCACCGCATCATAGGTATCCAGAAAATCATCATCCACATCAGTTTCCATCTTGAGAAGAGCATTACGCTGTTTCAACGTTTTTTGGTATCTCACCAGTTCCTGGAGATAGGTGGGGTCATACTGAGAAATCACCATATTCATGAATCTCCTTCGTTCTTCTGCTGGTCCGGATATCATGTCAGTATCACGAGGAGACACCAGCACCAAAGGAATACGACCAATATGTTCCGAAAGCCTGGCATACTCTTTCCCATTCCTACGGAAACTCTTGCGACGTTGGCCCAAATGAAATCCACAACTGATTTCTTCCTCTGGCAATTCTCCTTCTGCATAACGTCCTTGAACCATAAAAAATTGCTCTCCATGACGCACATTGTACGTATCTTGCATCTGGAAGGCACTTTTGCAAAACGAAAGATAATAGATGGCATCCAACAGATTGGTCTTCCCCGCCCCATTCTGCCCGACAAAACAGTTTAGTTTGGGAGAGAACGTCAGAGATACATCAGCAATATTCTTGAAATTGACTAAGGAAAACTTATCTAGAATCATCTTCTGCAACAATTACCCTGCAAAAATAACGCATCTCTCATTTACAGACAGGAAACACCACCTACAAAAAACACGAAGAAGCGCATTTTTTGGATGAAAACCTTTCTAATACATAAAGAAATGTCTATTTTTGCAATCCAAATGCATTTTTGCCAACAATAAATATATACCATAAAATGACACAATCTCAAAAAACACAAGATTTCAGTACCACTAATGTGGACAAGACCACTGCGTTCATTGAAAAGAACAAGAAGATTCTTGGAGGCGTCATTGCCGGACTCGTAGTAGTGGCTTTAGGCATTTACTGCTATATCAACTATTATCAGGCTCCTCGTGAGGAGAAAGCCAGTTACCTCCTTGCCCGTGGTGAGAATTATTTTGCCGCCGGCAATTATGACATGGCACTCAATGGCGACAAAGCTGAATTCAACGGATTCCTTTCCATTGCCCAAAAGTACAGTGGCACAAAGGCTGCTAATTTAGCCAAACTATATGCAGGCCTCTGCTATGCACAAAAGGGTGATGCCCAGAATGCCATCAAATATATAGAGGACTTCAGTACAAAAAGTGACCAACTGGTATCCCCGGCATCCATCGCCGCACTTGGAAATTGCTACGCTAAAACAGGCAATATTGACAAGGCCATCTCTCTCTTGAAGAAGGCTGCAGAAAAAGCTGACAACAATAGTCTCAGCCCTATTTTCTACATCCAAGCTGGTGAATTGCTAGAGAGCCAGGGAAAGAAGGATGAAGCCTTAAAACTCTATCAGATTGTCAAGAGCAAATATGCTCTGAGTGCTGAAGCAGCAACAATCGACAAATACATAGAGCGTGCTTCTGCCCACTAACGCAAATCTCTCCATCAACAAGCATCTGTATGGCATCAAGCATCTATAATGTCAATAGTCTGTCACGCGAGGTTCCCAATGCTCAAGGAATGCGTATCGGTATTGTCGTAAGTGAATGGAATGACAACATCACCTCCGAATTGGCAGAGGGAGCCATCAGTACACTGAAGAAATTCGGTGTCGCTGATGACGATATCATCATCCGTAGTGTACCGGGCAGTTTTGAATTGGTTTTCGGTTGTGCACAAATGATAAAAAGTGGTTGGGTAGATGGCGTCATTGCCATAGGATGCATCATCAGAGGAGACACTCCTCATTTTGAATATATCAGCACTGGAGTTACACAAGGCATCTCTGCACTCAACAAGGACAATGACGTTCCCGTTGTTTTCGGAGTCTTGACCACAAACAATCTGCAACAAGCAGAAGAAAGATCAGGAGGCATCATCGGAAATAAAGGAGATGAATTTGCGATAACGGCGATAAAAATGATTGACTTCCGCCG
>JALERS010000134.1 GCA_022763905.1 Prevotellaceae bacterium
ATACTATATTAATCTATTATATATTATGTCATTCTTGCGAATCAGAGGTGTCTGTCCCTATGACCCTCAATGTCCCCAGTTACATACTCCAACGTCTGTAAATAGGCTGTTTTATAGGGTATTGAGTGGGAAATGCACTTCAGAGTTACTTGTCAGTTACATATTCTAAGCCCAATAAGGGATGTATTCAATGCGCTCACTCCATCGGCTTGATCATCTTCTCTATGAAGGCTATCTCTTCGTCTGACAAGCCATACTTGGCATATAACTGGCGGTCGATGTCCGCGATACTCTGACTCCAGTCGATGTCGGAGGTGGAGATGAAGTCCCGGAGGGGGGACAAACTGGAATACATCTCTTGGAGTGCTCGATGAAGTAGAGTACAGAGTATTCAGAGGAAGAAGTATTTATAAGAATATATTACAATAATTTTTTCAGTTCCAGCAGCACTATCAACACGACGGGAAACAGAAGTGCTCCCCAACTCATTATTGTCAAGGAAATATGTCCATATCCGACCTACTTCCCATCATTTTTAGGAATGGACATATCCCTTTACACAGACACTGTACGGAGCACACACTACAATTGGTCTACTGCGGCTTTCAACTGATTCATGGCTTGTTCCAGGACGCTTCTGGGAACACCTACATTCATCCGCATAAAGCCATTTCCTTCTTTCCCGAACATATCACCTCTATTGAGAGCCAAACCAGCCTTGTCAACAAAGAGGTTGACCAATTCTCCCTGTTGGAGATGCAAATCCTTACAATCCATCCATATCAAGAAAGAAGCTTCGGGACGTTGAGGATGTATGGCTGGGAGATATTGTCTACAATAGTGTTCTACAAATTCAACATTTCCTTCAATGTATCGCAACATCTCCTCGCGCCACTCCTCACCATATTTAAAAGCTGCAATGGTAGCTATAGGAGCAAAAATATCTGGCATATTCAGTTCATTGACTTCCATCCAGCCATAGAATTTGCTTCGCAATTCATCATTAGGAACTACTGCAAACGAACTAACGATGCCTGCAATATTGAACGTCTTGGAGGGTGCACCGAAAGTAATACTGCATTGGGCAGCCTTTTCTGAAACAGAAGCAAAGGGTATATGCTGTTTGCCCCATAATGCCATGTCGCTGTGTATCTCGTCAGAAATAACTATTATATGATGACTATAACAAAAATCTGCCAGACGCTCCAAGGTAGCCCTATCCCAAAGTACTCCCCCAGGATTATGAGGATTGCATAAAATCAGCATTCTGCATTTCTCGTCACAGACACTTGCCAATTGTTCAAAATCCATGCGATATGTACCATCTTCCTCCCTAATTAACGGATTGTATACCACTTCTCTTCCATTGCCCAATGGGGTCAGTCTGAAAGGATGGTAAACAGGAGGCTGGATAATCACCTTTTCGTCGTTTCCTACCAATACATTGATAGCCATACCTATTCCCTTCACAATTCCGGGAATGAATGACATCCACTTTTCCTGAGTCTTCCAGCCATGACGTCTCTCCAACCAGTTCACTACAGTCGGCCACAATTCTTCAGGTATACAAGTATAGCCAAAAACGGGATGCTCCATTCTGCGAAGCAAGGCCTCTACTATAAAGGGAGGAGTTTCAAAATCCATATCCGCCACCCACAGGGGTATCAGATGGTCTTTGCCAAACACCTTGGTCTGATTGACGTATTTGTAGGCATTACTCGTAGAACGATCAATAATCTTATCAAAATTGTACATACTCACGATATTTGTATTTAGGCTTCTCCTTGGGGAAGGTTGAACATTGACATAGGGGATTCTTCTTGAGAATTGACTTCTATTACTCCATAGTCGTTCTCATATTTTCTTATGTTTTCGCCCAGCATGGCCACCAAGCGTTTGGCATGTTCTGGAGCGAACACTACCCTACTCTTTACTCTGGGGCGGGGCAATCCTGGCATTTGCTGTAGAAAATCTGCCATGAAATCAGAAGAGGAATGGGCTACAAGAGTCATATTACTGTATACTCCTGAAGAAAGCAACTCCAGCATCTCTTCGGGTACTGTCATATTATTGGTTTTCTTTTCCATGGTTTTTATGCTTTGATTTCCTGACTGCCATCATCAGTCATTTCTTGAGAACTCTGAATAGTTATTTCCCCATTGGCAGACTCAAATCTTTCCACTTCTGTCATAAGTTGCAAATAGAAAAGTTTTGCCTGAACGGGTGACAGAATAATACGCTGTCTCAAATGGGGGCTTTGCATTCCCGGCAACATAGTAAAAAAATCCAGGATAAATTCAGAGCGGGAATGGGCCATGGCCATTAGGTTAGAATAGAAGCCGTTTATCACTTCTGGGGCAATATCCACCCATCCATTATGAGCGGTATCTTCGGAGGTATTTTTTTGCATAACAACTATCTCTATTTTCTATTGTAAATCTGTTCAAACTGACAGTAAAGCTATTCCCAGCAATCCTGCCACGATGCCGCCAGCCATTGGGCCGGCTACTGGCACCCAAGAGTAAGCCCAGTCGCTTCCTCCTTTCTGCTTCATAGGACAAAGGGCATGTGCCAAGCGGGGGCCGAGGTCTCTGGCAGGATTCATTGCATAACCTGTGGTTCCTCCCAATGACATTCCCAATGCTACAATCACGAATGTCACGGGTATAGGTCCTAAATTGGCCAGACCAGCCTTATTGCCGGCATCATTGAAGGAGACAATAATGGCCACGAGTACTATGGTAGCTATCATCTCACAGAAGAAATTCTGCTTATAGTTACGGATGGCAGGAATCGTGCAGAAGGTGCCCAACTTAGTCTGTTCGTCGGGTGTCTCGTTGTAATGGTCTCTGTAAAGCATCCACACAAGCACAGCTCCCAAAAAGCCTCCTAGCATCTGGGCCACTACATAATAAGGAACCAATGCCCACTCAAACAAACCTGCAATAGCCAATCCCACAGAAACAGCGGGATTCAAATGGGCTCCGGTATACGGACCAGCCAATAGCACTCCACACATAACTGCAAATCCCCAGGCGAAAGTAATTACAATCCAACCTCCTCCTTTTCCTTTGCTTTTTTCCAATGAGCAGCAGGCACATACTCCATCTCCCATAAGTACCAGGACTAATGTCCCCAACAATTCAAACACAAACTGTGTCAATACCGAATATAACGTCATCTTCTACCAATTCTTAATGGGTTGTCAAAGTTCTTCTCACAGCATCATGCCATCCCTCAATAGCTTGGGATATTTTTGTATCATCCTTGGAAGGAGAGAATACAGATTCTTCTTTCCATAATCCCTTCACTTGCTCTATGCTTTTCCAGTAACCTACAGCCAATCCTGCCAGAAAAGCTGCCCCTTGTGCAGTGGTCTCCGTGACAAGGGGGCGGATTACCTTCACAGCCAGCAAATCAGACTGAAACTGTAACATCAACTCATTGGCAGAAGCTCCGCCATCTACCTTGAGTTCCTCCAGAGGAGCTCCCAGGTCACGGGCCATTGCCTGGACTATATCATATACTTGAAAAGCTATTCCTTCCAATGCTGCACGGGCAATATGGGCTGCTGTAGTTCCTCGAGTCAAGCCTACTATTGTGCCTCTTGCATATTGGTCCCAATAGGGAGCGGCCAGACCTGTCAAAGCAGGAACAAAGAAGACGCCTCCACTGTCGGGTACACTTCTGGCCAATTCTTCTATCTCTGAAGATTTACGGATAATTCCCAGTCCGTCTCTTAGCCATTGTACTACAGATCCCCCAACGTAGACTGACCCTTCCAGGGCATAATTTACCTCATTTCCTATTTTCCAGGCAACAGTTGTCAACAGATTGTTTTGTGACATGACCACTTGTTTTCCCGTATTAAGCATGATAAAACAGCCCGTTCCATAAGTATTTTTTACGCTGCCTGGTTTGATACACATTTGTCCGAACAAGGCTGCTTGCTGGTCTCCTGCCACACCTGCTATCGGAACAGTAGACTTCCAAGATTCCAGTTGGGCACTTCCATAAATCTCCGAACTGCTTTTTACCTCTGGCAACAGGCTTACAGGAATGTCCAGCAATTTGAGCAGGTCTTCATCCCATTGCAGAGTATTGATATTGAATAGCATGGTTCGTGATGCATTACTTACATCTGTAGCATGGACGGTTCCGTTGGTCAGTTTCCATATCAACCATGCATCCACATTGCCAAAACGCAACAAACCTGCCTCTGCCTTTCGACGGGCTCCAGGCACATTCTCCAATATCCACTTGATTTTGGTACCACTAAAGTAGGCATCAATGAACAGACCTGTCTTTTCATGAACACGGTCCACCAGACCCTTACGTTTCAACTCATCACAATAGGCTGACGTGCGACGGTCTTGCCACACTATGGCATTGTAGACAGGCTCTCCTGTTTCTGCATCCCACACAATTGTTGTCTCACGCTGATTGGTGATACCGATTCCTGCAATAGATTCTTCTGTAATACCCATCTTTGTCATAGCTTCTACTATCACGGCAGATTGGGATTGCCATATCTCCTTCGGATTGTGCTCTACCCACCCTGGCTGGGGAAACAACTGGGTAAACTCTTTTTGAGCCTTGGCTTTGATATGTCCTTCTTTGTCAAAAATGATTGCCCGAGAACTTGTCGTTCCCTGATCCAAAGCTAATAGATACTTTTCCATATGCAATTAGAATTTCTGATTATTGAATTAGTTCTCTTCTATCAAGGTTGCAATAGCCACCCTGTTCCATTCCGGTTCGGAAAAGATGTCACCTGCTCCCTGACCCTTGGTTTGTATCCGTTTCTGGCTGATTCCATGTTTATATATCAGCATCTTTTTGACGGATTCCGCCCTGCTTTTGGCCAAACGGTCATTGACCGCCGCACAGCCTTCGGGTGACGCATATCCTTGAATGACTACACGACTGTTTTCATGTTTTTTGAGATACATGGCTATTCTTTCCACTACTGGATATTGAGATATCTCTATGTCTGATTGACCTTGCAAAAACGAAACAACCGACTCCCAATAATTGCCAGTACAGGAATCCTTGGCTGTTGCACACGTTCTTTCCCTACTTCTCAAGATTTCCATTTGGTGCTTCAAGGAATCAATAGTCTTTTCCTTGTCACCTATTTCCCTGTCTTTTCTCTGCATGAGATTTCTCATGTCGTTGATCTTTGCATTCAAGGCATCTGTCTCTGACTGGTCATACAAACGGGCTTTGACAAAGTGGAAAGTGTGCCTACTGTTTCTGAAATGCCATGTCACCCCTGTTGTCAGTTCCAGAGAAGCCTGGTTGATATTATAGTGCGTATTTCGGCAGATATGATGACTATCGTTTCCTGTCAAAGCCCATACTATTGCAGGGCGCACATGAAAATACCACGAACGGGCGGTATTCATATAACAGTGCCATTCACAACCAGCCCTGGAAACAAGCATATTGACATCTTTTCCCACTGATTCCGGATAGAAAAGATGTCCCCATCCCATCCCATAGACAGCCACTAATTCCATACTACGGGGTCTTCCTCGGTAACCTCCCAACAGGTTACTCAAATTCAAGTTGACCAACCCACTTACATCCATGGCATCCACTACTGTCTTACTAGCACCTCCTTGTACATGAGCTGGAGAATTGAAGGCAGCATTTGCTTCTAACGAAAGGCCGAAAACGGGTGTAATCTCCTTGGCTATCTTCATTCCAACTAATGGACGGGCATCAAGCAGCACAGCATGATGGGATGCTGGTGCATAGATTCCTCCCGATATGCCCCAAGACCATTGGTCGGTCAACTTACTTCCCAATACTGTTGTCTGGGAATAAGCAGAAAGCACTCCCTGCATGAACAAAATACAGATAGGAAGGACTCTCCGGTAAAAAACATGCTGACGAAATATCATAACATTAACAAAAGTACGATTTATTGAGCATATTACCATAGTAAGAGCCGTAAATTTCCTCTTTCTGCCTTAGGTCTATGTTTTTTACTCATCCTTCCTTACGGTTGTCCCGACATAGCGGAAAATAGGAGGGGGAACTTACCGTCTTCCGAATTTGTCAAAATAGACAGGAAAAGTCAATCAGTCAAAGTCAAGCTTTACTACCTCCCACGGCATAGCAGTTAATTGACATCTGAGAGTATATTGACTGCTTCCTTTTAGCATCGTCGATTCTTTAAAAATAGTCGTCGATTCTTTTGCTGAGCACCGATGAATACTTGGGCCAGTCAATCAACTTCATTTCCCAAAGGAGTCTTTTCCTTATTTCAACGGACTCTTTTTCTCTTCATCAACTTAAATTGTAGACAGCTTACTACATAACAGACACCAGCCACAAGACCCTCCTGTCTTTTTGTTTGACAAAACGGTCATGCCAAAGATACCGAACCCAAGTTTTTTGTCAGGCCGTGCCAGAATATGTGCTTGCGCTATTGAAGAACGGGCATCAATGAGACATAGTCTCTCCCTTGACTGGTACCCTGCAAGAAAGGAAACGATAGCGGGATTAACCCTACCTCTGCCCCACTAAAATTCTACTGATTCACTATAACGCCCATCAGTTATTAATCTTCCCGCCCTAACCATTGAATGTCCTCCGAAACATGGCTTCAGAGGACATTCAATGTATCAGATATACCGGCTAAAGGAAACTTACATTCCCAGCACCGACTTCTCCAGCCAGTACACCAGCATACCTCCCAAATAACCGATCAAGGCTACCCAGGATATCTTCTTCATGTACCATCCGAAAGTAATCTTTTCAATACCCATGGCAACTACACCCGCAGCTGAGCCAATAATCAGCATAGAACCGCCTACACCAGCGCAATAAGCCAGCAATTGCCAGAAAACACCATCAACAGCCATGTCACCAGTTGGAGCAATAGGATACATCTTCATGGCACCTGCTACCAAAGGAACATTATCTACAATACTGGACAGAATACCGATGGCTCCCGTTACCAGATAATGGTTACCTACATTCTTGTCAAGCCATTCACCGACTGCAGCCAAGACTCCAATTTCAGCCAGTACACTGACTGCCATCAGAATGCCTAGGAAAAACATGATGGTACTCATATCTATACGGCTCAACATGGCTGTCACTCGCTTGGTAGAGGATTCTTTTTGGCGATAGAAGATATCTGTAATCAGCCAAAGAACGCATAATACAAAAAGAATGCCCATAAATGGAGGCAAACCTGTCAATGAATGGAATACGGGTACACTACACAAACCTCCCACTCCAAACAAGAATACCATACGACGTTGGAAACGGCTGCTCTCCTGTTGCTGCTCTACCTTGGCAGCCATTCCTGTCGGTTTCAATTCTCCCTTTAACTGATACTGCAGGATAGCAGCAGGGATGATAAAACTTACCATAGATGGGATGAAGATTTCCTTAATGACTCCCAGAGCAGTAATCATCTTACTATTCCACAGCATAATGGTGGTCACATCACCAATGGGAGAGAAAGCCCCACCCGAGTTGGCAGCAATTACCACCAAAGAAGCAAAAATTATGCGGTCATTATGGTCACTTACCAGTTTTCGCAGAATCATCAGCATGACAATGGTAGTGGTCAGATTATCAAGTACCGCACTGAGGAAAGCGGTCATGAAACCCATCTTCCACATTAAGGAACGTTTGGATTTGGACATGAGGGTTTCACGTACGAAGTTGAATCCTCCATGTTGGTCCACCAATTCCACAATCGTCATGGCTCCCATCAGGAAGAACAATGTCGTGCCTGCTTCACCTAAATTTCTTTCAAGTACTTCTGTCAGGTTGCCTCCTGCATAATCACCTATAGCATACAAGACCCAACATATTACACACATCAGGATAGCGAATGCCGCCTTATTGATTTTTGACACACTCTCCATTGCGATATTGAGATATCCCAACAGAAACACTACAATAATTAATGTTGTCATCATTGTCTTAATTGTTATTACATAGTTTGGGACAAAGATACAAAGTTTTTGTTATGCATCTATATTGTTCTCTGAATTTATACCCCCATCGGTCTTTATAGGTTCATCTGATTTTTATGGGACCATTCGAATCATTTCCAATCATGATAGTTCTCCCATTATCTTGATTCCCGTTTTTATCATTCTAACCTGCCATC
>JALERS010000139.1 GCA_022763905.1 Prevotellaceae bacterium
AGGCATCTCCCTCTTGTCTTACTGTTTTCAGGATATCTCCTACAACATCAAATAGTGAAGTAATGTCCATTGCCGGACGTTCCAGCAATGCAGACAATTCCGTTTGCGAAGGGTATCTGTATATATTCATTTGTTATGTATGAGATTAAAACATGGCATCAAAGTACCATCTTTTCTATATTCATCACCAAAATACCTTGGGCTCCTTCCTTCTTCAAATCACTCACTATATCCCAAAACTGTTTTTCTTCCAATACAGTATGGATACTACACCATTGGTCATCTGCAAGGGGAATGATGGTAGGGCTTTTGGCACATTCGGGCAGTATATCCAAAATAGCTTTTATCTTATCCTTGGGGGCATTCATCATCACATACTTTTTCTTCTGAGCATCAATAGCTGCCTGGAAACGGAACAACAATTCCTTGACGGTTTCCTTCTTTTCTGGAGAAAGACTGCGGTTGGCAATGATAACAGCATCACTATCTACGACATTCTCCACTTCCTTCAGATTGTTGGTAACGAGAGTTGACCCCGAACTGACAATATCAAAGATGGCATCACCCAATCCGATGAGAGGAGTAATCTCTACCGAACCGGTAATGACATGCACCTGTGCTTTCACATTGTGGCGGGAAAGATATCGGTTGAGGATATTAGGATAAGATGTGGCTATACGTTTGTTCTCCAACCATTGGGGACCTGAATAATCTGCATGTTTGGGTACGGCAATGGCCAAATGACACTTGCTGACTCCCAGATGAAGCAGAGTGTCCACATCTTCTTCACGTTCCAAGACCTCATTGAGTCCGACTACTCCTAAATCAGCAACGCCACTTGCTACCGTTTCCGGAATATCATCATCCCGAAGATATAGTACTTCTACGGGGAAATTATTGCTTCGCACCAACAAGGCTCGTTCTGAACGATTGATTTTGATACCTGATTCTTTGAAAAGTGATGTAGTGTCTTCGTAGAGTCTTCCTTTTGACTGAATGGCTATTCTTAACAGCTGTCCGGTTGTGTCCATGTATTTTAGATAGAGGTTGCACAATAAAAGCCACCTGACAACAGGGGCAAAGTCATTTATATATTGTGCAAAATTACTTCAACTTGTGCGAACTGCAAAACGATTAGCGTCTTTTTGAAGCAATATGAAAGATAATCAGCCATATTTTTGTACTTTTGCCCTACAGAAGTCTGATAAAACGGGCTACAAAATTGACAGAATAATATGGAACAGATTTTTATGAGTGCCTCCGCTCTATGCATAGCCACCATGGTCGGAGCCGTAATAGGATTTGCAGTAAAGGAATTGCCTCACAAATGGAATGATGCCATGCTCGGATATTGTGCTGGTATCATGTTGGCGGCATCGGTGATGGGACTGATAGTTCCTGCACTGGAAATGTGCAGTCTGCAACAATCTTGGAGTGTTGCTGCAGGTGTAGCCGTAGGTGCTATATTCCTTAATCTCCTTGATTGGTTAACTCCTCACCTACATCATGTCACAGGACTGGACATCGAAGAGCATACTCATAACAGCCGAATCAACCGCATCCTTCTCTTTGTCATGGCAATAGCCTTGCACAAATTTCCTGAAGGAATGGCTGCAGGAGTCAGTATGGGCCCAGGAACTGATAGCGGAAACAGTTGGATGGTAACTTTTGGACTTGCCTTACAAAACATTCCTGAAGGCATGGTTATCGTACCTCCTCTTATCCTTGCCGGTGTCAGCACATTGCGCACTATTCTCATCTCGTTAGCTATCGGACTATTGGAAGTGGTGGGCGTATGGGCTGGATTCGCCTTGGGAGCCATATCGAACATGTTACTGCCCGCCATGCTCGGATTTGCAGGAGGAGCCATGCTTTACGTCACCAGTGATGAAATGATACCCGAAACACATGCTCACGGCTATCAGAAACAAGCCACCTATGCATTGCTGGCCGGATTCATGACGCTGCTACTGGTTGAAAAAGCTTTTGAATAAACGTTCACTTATCACCCTAATGCATAGTAAATTCCTTAAATATTGATAAATCTGTAACTTTTTATCTCCTTATCAGTCTTTAATATTAAACAGAATCAGTACTTTCGTATTCAATCGATGTCTAATGCTTTAATCATACAATCATGAAAGGTAAACTCTACATTGCCAGCCTGTTTTTATCTCTGCCTCTGATGGCTTGGGCACAAAGTGATGTCTACTACATACCTTCCAAGAAAGTGAAGACAGTGGTGACAACCACCAACAGGCCGTCGGTATCTTCCGATTCACGTCAATACGATTATGATACAAAGGAAGTAAAAGCCTATAATTCGCAGAATTATATCGAAAACCGTGATGTGGACGAATACAATCGCAGAAGTCGTAACACAGAGACCTATGCCGACAACAACAGTCAGACGGACACCCGTTCACAATCATACGATGAAAGAGAGATGGACAACTACAATTACTCTAAACGTATTGTCCGTTTCTATAGCCCCAGACCTGGCATCATGATTAGCAGTCCTTATTACTGGGACATCTGCTATAGTGATGTATGGGATGTTTATTATGACACCTGGGCATTTGCGCTTCCCAGTTATGTATACTGGTCATACGCTTATGACCCCTGGCTTTATAATCGCTGGTGGTACCGTTCATGCTGGGATTATACATGGGGATGGTATGATCCTTTCTGGGGATACTCTTACTGGGGATGGCACAGACCCCTCTATTGGGGATGGCACAGACCATGCTATGGCGGTTGGGCTCATTCAGGCCATCATTTCAATCCTCATTGGCACAGACCCATACACAATCCTGGCGGCGGCAGACATTTTGCCCACAACAACAATTATAAAGTTACTACAGGTTCTGCAGGAGGAAGAATTGTCCATGGAAGTTTCAACAACCGCTCCCAAATATCCAATCGGCCCTCAAGTGGAAGAACTGGGCTAGACAAGAGTTTCCGCACTGGCAGCTTCAATAACAACGTCAGTCAGACATCACCTTCATATAACAACAATAACGGTTCCTATCAACACTCCAACCGAGGAGGAGGAGGATTCTCCCGCTCATCTTCAAGTTCCAGGGCATTCTCCAATACCAACAGTAGCCAGAGCCAATCTTCCTACAACTCAAGAAGCAACAGTACGTCCAGAAGCTATCAGTCATCGGACAACAAGACGCAAAGCAAAACATATACACCTGACAGAAGCTACAACAGCAACTCGTCTAGCAGTAGCAGAAGCAGTTATGGAAGCAGTAGTAGAAGTAGCAGTTCCTTTAGCGGAGGAGGCGGT
>JALERS010000141.1 GCA_022763905.1 Prevotellaceae bacterium
CCACATAGTCCATTGGGGCTGTTTTCTTCAAATCCTTCTTTCCCTTGGGCCTGTTATGCTATCTGTACTATAACGGGGAATAATAGGAAAAGACAGTATTCGTGCATACTTGGACCATTCAATCAACTTCATTTTCAGAAGGTGCCTGCTTTCTTTGGCAATAGCCCCGAATGAGACGGAGTTTCTCCCTTGGCCTGCACTCTGAAAGAAGGAAAACGATAGCAAGACCAACTATACCTGTCTCTTGCTGACCCACTTATTATTTACTGACCCGATAGCCTCAGAAATCGAATTCAATTTCCTTTTAGGCAACATCATGACTGATTGCAAATAGAAAAAAGTAATAACAGATTCATCCCAATAAAAATAAAAACCTAAATTTGCATCACATTCAATATTCAAACCACATTACTTTCAAAAATCCTAATTACAATCTTCATGCAAACAAAACATTCATTCAAGTATTGGCAATGGAGAGTTATTATCTGCTCCATGATAGGCTATGCCATGTTTTACTTTGTCAGAAAAAATTTCTCTTTTGCCATTCCCTTGCTTAATGAACAATATGGAATCAGTAATGCGAGTTTTGGAGCCATCCTTTCCATTGCCGGTATTATCTATGGTGTTTCAAAATTCATCAATGGTATTATCGGTGACCGCACCAATGCACGCTGGCATCTCACATTAGGTCTCAGTATCTGTGTACTGGTCAACTTCATCTTCGGATTTTCAGACAAACTAAGTACATTGATAACTGGACAGGAAGGCGGACCCGACTTTATCGGAGCCATGGTTATCATCATGGGAATCCTCTATATTATCAACCAGATTTTTCAAGGATGCGGATTTGCACCCTGTAACCACCTTATGGTCAACTGGGTGCATCCTACCGAACTAGCCACCAAGATGTCCATATGGAACACCTCCCATAGCATCGGAGCTTTTGTGGCAGCAGTTATCTGTGGTTACCTTACCGATTGGCGTCTCTGCTTTTGGATACCAGCCCTTATTTCCCTATTCGGGATTTTCTTCATCATTGTTACACTCCGTGATACACCGAAATCTGTTGGTTTGCCTGAGCTTCCCAATACCAAAACCGAATTGGATGATAAAGAAGATGACCCTAAGGCTTTCCGAAAATTCATTATGCAGAAAGTCTTCAAGAACCCCATTATTTGGATACTGGCTATCACCGACCTTTTTGTTTACATTGTAAGATTTGCAGTATTGGACTGGGGACCATCTTTCCTTAAACAAATGGGACTGAGTCAGGAACTTTCAGGATGGACCGTGGGTATTTTTGAGGTAGCAGGTTGTCTTGGCATGTTGTGTGCAGGATGGATTTCTGACAAGTTCTTCAAGAGCCGTAGCCAACAGGTGTGCGCCATTGAGATGGGACTGGTTACCGTCTGTCTCGTCATACTGCATTTCATCAAGGACGACAACAATCCGATATTATTCCTCACTATGCTGGCCATAGCCGGTTTCTTCCTCTATGGTCCACAGGCATTATTGGGTGTAGTGGCATCCAACCAAGCCACCAAAAAAGCAGCTTCCTCTGCCGTGGGACTCATAGGACTGATGAGTTATGTCAGCACTATTTTCACAGGATTTGGCTTGGGATGGTTCTCCGATCATTTCGGATGGGGGCCCTTGTTCCTTCTGATGACAGGAGTATCTGTTTTGGGAACCCTGCTCATCGCCACATTATGGACCTTGAAAGGTGATGGTTACCAACATGATTAAGAATAACAACTTACCAATTAATTTGATATGAAACATACTTTATTTAAGTTGGCACTCTGTTTCTTTACTCTAGTGCCTGCAGGTAGCATTCTTGCCCAAACCCAAGTAATCCGCGCTTTTTCCCATAGAGGAGGACGCATGGAACGTGATGAAAATACCCTCAAAGCTTTCCAAGAAAGTTGGGATGCCGGATACACTGGTTTTGAGACCGACGTCCGTATGACTAAAGATGGTGTCTGCTATATGACCCATGACAACACTCTGGAACGTACCACCAATGGTACCGGTGTCTTTGAAGAGAAGACATCTGCTGAAATTGACGCTCTACGCACCAAAAAGGGCAACAAAATCATGAAACTGGAGGAATTCGTACAGTTCCTCAATGGTAAGGACAATCTTTATGTAGAATGGGAATTCAAGACCATGCCCCAGAAACTGTATCCCCAAAAACGTCTTGAAGAGTATGTCGAGAAGGTTTACCAGGCTGCTAAGAGCGTAAAGACCAAAAACTCTCAGTTTGTATTCACATCATCCGACTATCGCGGACTGCGCTATCTGCAAACTCATCACCCCGATGCAGAATTGTTGCTCATCATCAGTAAGCCTCTCAATGACGAGACCATTGCCATGGCAAAACTTACGGGCATCAAGACATTGGGTTGCAAAATGGAAGGGACTAGCAGACAAATGGTAGAAAAAGCCCATAAAGAAGGCATCACTGTCAGCCTTTGGCCCGGACAGAGTGTAGAAGACTTCATGCTGGGAGCTTATTTAGGGTGCGACAGAATGTGTACAGACGTTCCTCTCACCGTCAAGAAATGGGTTAAGAAGAACGCTCCTTGGCTCAAAGTTATCTATTGATTTGCATTCAACACATCATTTAAATACCCTACCGGAAGACAGTCAGCTGTCTTTCGGTAAAACAAACAAAACATTCATCATGAAAGCTATTCAATTTGGTGCAGGCAATATCGGAAGAGGATTTATCGGTGCTGTTCTTGCAGAAGCAGGTTATGAAGTAGTATTTGCTGACGTTGTAGAAGATTTGCTCTCGCAGATTAATGCACGCAAGGAGTATTCCGTCCACGTCATGGATACCAACAAGAAAGATATCCTTATCAGTAATGTCCGCGCAGTCAATTCCAATAGCGAAGAAGTTGTCACCGAAATCGCCAATGCTGACATCATTACTACAGCTGTAGGTCTCCGCATTTTGAAATTCGTAGCTCCAGCTATTGCTAAAGGCATAGCCACTCGCAAGGCAAACGGGAAGGAAGAACCTCTCAACATCATTGCCTGCGAAAATGGTATACGTGCCACATCCCAACTCAAGGAACTTGTATTCTCCCATTTAGATAAAGAAACGGCCAACTGGGCATCTTCTCATGTAGGATTTCCTGATGCTGCAGTTGACCGCATCGTGCCTCCCGTACGTTGCGAAATACCTTTAGATGTAGCAGTAGAGGAATACTTTGAGTGGGATGTCGACAAGTCTTCTTTTGTCGGAGCTATCCCCAATATTCCCGGTATGACTTTAGTAGATAATCTGGAGGCTTATGTTGAACGCAAATTATTCACTTTGAATACCGGTCATGCTACCGCTGCTTACATTGGTTCGCTACGTGGTTACAAGACTATCAACGAAAGCATTGCTGACCCTATCGTGTATGATATGGTAAAAGGTGTTATGCAACAAAGCGGAGAAGGACTTGTCAAAAAGTTCGGGTTTGACCACGATGCTCATTTTTCTTATATAGAAAAAATACTGAAACGTTTCCAGAACCCATTCCTCCAAGACGAATGCAACCGTGTAGGTAGAGAGCCAGGTCGCAAATTGGCACACAATGACCGCATCATTCTGCCTATCTTAACCGCCAAAGGCTTTGGTCTCCCTTATGATAAACTGCTAATCGTAGCTGGTGCTGCTCTTCTGTTCAATAATCCTGAAGATCCACAGTGTACAGAAATCCAACAAAGCATCCGAGAAAAAGGCCTTGACCAGACCATCAGCCAACTTACAGGACTGCCCCTGGACGACAGCCTTATAAAAGAAATCAGTAATGCTTATGTCAACTGCCAGTCTTTTAGAGTCTGAACATAAAGACATACAGCCATTCCTGTCCATTATTTGATAGAAGAAGATAATCTGTCTCTTTGCACAAAGGAACAGATTATCTTCTTCTTTTAAAATGACTACCCAACCTGCCATATTTTTTACAAACAACTCTAGCATGAAAAACATAAAACTGCTCTTTATCTGCCTAGGAAACATCTGCCGTTCACCAGCCGCCCATGCTGTCATGGAACATCTTGTGGAACAGAAAGGACTGCAGGACACTATTCAGATCGATTCAGCAGGTATCGGAGACTGGCATAAGGGCCAATTGCCAGACAAACGAATGCGTTCGTGTGCTGCAGAACGCGGCTTCAGC
>JALERS010000034.1 GCA_022763905.1 Prevotellaceae bacterium
TGTGAGTTGACAGATGTTACATGGACATGCCGAACAAGATAGCGTATAGCTCTTGCCGACAACTTGCGGTCAATATGCAGAGGCAAATCCTTGCAGTATCTTATAAAAAAATACTGCTCAGAGCGCTGACAGATGAGGGGAAATCAGTAACTTTGTTTTGTCCTTGAAGGTAAGGACTTATCCTTCAACAAACGAAATGATAATTATTTGAGCATACAACACAAACATTATGGAAATAGTAGACAGGTTCCTGCATTATGTGGGATTTGACACCCAGTCGGCGGAAGATGCCGATACCACTCCCAGTACAGACAAACAACTGGTATTCGCCAGATATCTGGAAGAGGAACTGGAACGGATAGGGCTTGATGATATCTACCTTGATGATAATGGCTATCTTTATGCTACCCTGCCTTCTAATGTAGACAAAAAAGTACCTACAGTGGGCTTTATTGCCCATATGGATACCAGTCCAGACTGTTCGGGCAAGGATGTCAAGCCTCGCATCGTCACTGGTTATGACGGCAACGATATCTGTCTGGACACCAAAGACAATATCGTGCTTTCTCCCTCTGTATTTCCCGAATTGGAGGATTATGTAGGACAGGATATCATAGTTACTGACGGGCATACTTTGCTCGGAGCTGATGACAAGGCAGGCATTGCCGCCATTGTACAAGCCATGGTATGGTTGAAGGAACATCCTGAAGTAGAGCATGGAGATATCCGTATTGCTTTCAATCCTGATGAAGAGATTGGATTGGGTGCACATAAGTTTGATGTGGAGCGCTTCGGATGTGAATGGGCGTATACCATTGATGGCGGTGCAGTAGGCGAACTGGAATATGAATGTTTCAATGCGGCAGGTGCCAAGATTGCTATCAAGGGCAAGAGTGTGCATACAGGATATGCCAAGGATAAGATGGTCAATGCTGTTCGCATTGCGACTGAACTGCAGGGACTCATGCCGCAGACTGAATTGCCTGAAACGACAGAGAACTATCAGGGCTTCTTCCATTTGCTTTCCATGGAAGGCAATGTGGAGAATGCATCTATGTCCTACCTTATTCGCGATCATGATACTCGTCGCTTCCAGGAGCGCAAGGAATTCCTTACCAAAGTGGTGGATGGTCTGAATCAGAAATATGGCCAAGGCACTGTCCTTCTTACCATAAATGACCAATATTATAATATGAGGGAGAAGATTGAACCTGTTTTCTATGTGGTAGACATTGCTATTAAAGCCATGGAGAACTTGGGAATCTCTCCTAAGGTACAGGCCATCCGAGGAGGTACCGATGGTGCCCAACTTTCCTTCAAAGGACTTCCTTGTCCCAATATCTTCGCAGGCGGTATCAATTTCCATGGTCCCTATGAGTTTCTACCCATCCCCTCAATGGAAAAGGCTATGAAGACTATCGTGGAGATATGCCGTATCGTAGCTGCCTATAATGACTGACTCTCCAGAGTTGGCAATTTGCCTGTCCTTCCGCTCTTGCGTTGATGAGGAGAGTATATAGTGACATAGAATATTCTTACCCGATAAGCCTATGGGAGAAATAGCTCCTATTATCAAGGATTTGGCACTCATACTGGTGTTGGCTGGTATTGTGTCCATGATATTCAGACGACTGCGTCAGCCCTTGGTATTGGGCTACATCGTTGCCGGATTCATCTGCAGTCCCCATTTCCCCTTGTTCCCTTCTGTTGTAGATGTAGCCAATGTTCATACTTGGGCAGATATCGGCGTGGTGTTTCTTATGTTTACCCTTGGTCTTGAATTCAGTTTCAAGAAGATACTCAAAATGGGAGGAATGCCCTTTATAGCCGCATGTACCATTATCTTCTGCATGATAGGATTAGGTTCATTGGCTGGCCATTTCTTTGGGTGGACTCGCATAAACAGTCTGTTTTTGGGAGGCATGCTAGCCATGTCATCCACAACAGTCATTTATAAGGCGCTGGCAGATATGGGGCTTATGCAGCAAAGGTTTGCCTCTTCTGTGATGAGTGTGCTGGTGGTAGAGGATATTCTGGGCATCCTGTTGATGGTTATCTTGTCTACTTTGGCCGTCAGTGCCAACTTCGAAGGGATGGTGCTGGTAGGGAGTTTGTTCCAATTGTTGCTGGTGCTCGTGGTGTGGTTTCTGGTGGGCGTGTTTCTAATACCTTCGTTTCTCAGGAGAAACAGAAAGTGGATGTCGGGTGAAACACTTCTTATTATGTCATTGGGATTGTGTTTTCTGATGGTGGTACTGGCTGGCAAAATGCATTATAGTTCTGCTTTTGGTGCATTTATGATGGGTAGTATCTTGGCTGAAACTATTGAAGCTGAAACTATCAACCACTTGGTAGAACCCGTCAAAGATCTCTTCGGGGCTATTTTCTTCGTGTCTGTTGGTATGCTGGTAGACCCTGGTGTTATCGTACAGTATGCAGTTCCTATTCTGGTACTGGTGGTTCTTATATGGGTGGGGCAGGCGATATTTGGCACATGTGGTTACTTGCTTTCCGGTCAACCGCTCAAAGTGGCCATGCAGAGCGGTTTCTCTATGGCGCAGATTGGTGAGTTTGCCTTTATTATTGCCTCTTTGGGAAACAGTATGAATGTGACGGCAGATTTTCTGTATCCTGTTGTGGTAGCTGTTTCTGTGATTACCACATTCTCCACTCCCTATATGATAAGACTGGCCGAACCATCCTATAAATATATGGAAAGGCATCTGCCTGCAAGTATCCGTCAGTTGCTGGAAACAGAAGGACGACTTGGGGAGATTAGTACCGACAAGGTATGGCCTCGTCTTATGGTTACATTGACTAGGCAGGTAGTGGCCTATAGTTTCCTGTCAGTGGCTGTGATTATACTTTCCCTGCATTTTCTGCTACCCGTATCCCGTCATTTGCTGGGCCATTGGTGGGGCAATGCCTTCTGCGGACTGATTACCTTGGCGATGGTTTCGCCTTTCCTGCGAGCCATTGTCATGAGAAAGAACCATTCAGATGATTTTAAGCATCTGTGGAATTCAGGAATCTTCAACCGTTTCCCTCTTGTGTTCACCATCGTTGTGAGATACATCATTGCCTCTGCCTTTGTCTTCTATATCATTAATTACTTGTCACCTTACTCCACGTTGCTCCACTGGATGATTGCCTTTTTCCTGGTATTGGTTTTTGTGGCTTCCAGAAGTATCAAAATGGGTAGCATCCGTTTGGAACACCTCTTTATGCGTAATCTTAATTCTCGGGAGATACTGGCTACGGCAAGAGGAAGAAAGGCACCACGTTATGCCGACAGGCTTCTTTCGGTGGATGTCCATCTTACCCAGGTGACGTTGCCAATGGATTCTCTCTATGCAGGGAAGACACTCCAACAGTTGGACCTCTCCCGCAAGGAAGGAGTGACAGTGGCAGCCATCTACCGAAAAGGGAAAAGTGTAAACATACCCGGACCGAAGGAAATGCTATATCCTGGTGATGTTCTCCAGGTTATAGGGGATGATAGTCGCCTGAAAGCATTCGCAGGTCATGTGAATGAAAATATTCATCCTGCTGTAGAGCCAGATGAGAACAGTGAGATGGTTCTGCGAAGTCTGCGTGTAAGTGCCTACTCTGTCTTCTGCAATAAGAGAGTCAGTGAATGTGGACTGCGAGAAGAGTGGCAATGTATGCTGGCCGGATTTCTTGATGAAGGTTCCAGTCAGTTGTCATTGCCTAAAGCGGAACGTATCATACGGGAAGGCGATGTGATGTGGATTGTAGGAGAAAAGGCCATGGTGGAACTCCTCATGAATAAAGAGAACATGTGA
>JALERS010000050.1 GCA_022763905.1 Prevotellaceae bacterium
GCGCATCTGACGAAGTTCTGTAGTCAGTACCCCATAGGTTTTCTGAAAAATAACGCTCTCGTTATACCCCATGATACAAAGATAAACGCTATCTTTGTGAACATCAAGGCCGGCGACTATTCGATTCCTGTTCATATATAAACATTTTAGAATTCGACCTCCAATTTAGTAATTTGTGACAGTGAGCACGTAGGAGGGGACAGGAAACAAGGCGCCAGCCTTGTTTTTTTATTCTGCCGGTGTAGAATCTCGCAGATTTTATGTACATTTGTATAAAATTTCTCAATAGCCCTTACTGAATCTCATGGAAATGAAATACATCAGAAACTTCTGCATCATTGCCCATATCGACCATGGGAAATCCACTTTGGCCGACCGACTACTGGAAAAGACCCAGACGATTTCTATCACCGAAAATCAGATGCTGGACAATATGGACTTGGAGCGAGAAAGAGGCATCACCATAAAGAGCCATGCCATCCAAATGGAATACACCCATCAGGGCAATCACTACATACTCAATCTTATCGACACGCCAGGACACGTAGACTTTTCCTACGAGGTAAGCCGTTCCATCGCCTCCTGCGAAGGCGCCCTGCTACTTGTTGATGCCACTCAAGGAGTCCAAGCTCAGACCATCTCCAATCTCTATATGGCCATTGAGCATGACCTTACCATCATACCCGTCATCAACAAGTGCGACATGATTAATGCCATGCCCGATGAAGTGGAGGATGAGATAGTAGATCTCATCGGTTGCAACCGCAACGAAATACTCCGTGCTTCAGGACGTACCGGTCAAGGTGTTGACGAAATCCTACAAGCTGTAGTAGAGCGCATCCCTCATCCTAAAGGTGACCCACAAGCTCCATTACAGGCATTGATATTCGACTCTGTATTTAATCCCTTCCGCGGCATCATCGCCTATTTCAAGATAGAAAACGGCACAATACATAGCGGAGAGAAGGTAAAGTTCTGCAATACTGGCGAGACCTATGATGCTGATGAGATTGGTGTTCTAAAAATGGACCTATCTCCTAAGTCATCCCTCTCCTGCGGAAATGTCGGTTATATTGTGAGCGGCATCAAAAAAGCTACCGAAGTCAAGGTGGGCGACACTATCACCTCTGCAGAAAATCCTTGTGCTCAAGCTATTGCAGGATTCGAGGAAGTCAAGCCCATGGTATTTGCTGGTATCTATCCCATAGAGCCTGAAGACTTCGAAAATCTTCGGGCGTCACTCGAGAAACTACAACTCAACGATGCCTCTTTGAGTTTTCAACCTGAATCCTCCACCGCATTAGGATTCGGATTCCGATGCGGATTCCTCGGTTTGTTACATATGGAGATTGTGCAGGAACGTTTGGACAGAGAGTTCAATATGGACGTCATCACCACTGTACCTAACGTGTCTTACATCATCCACACAAAAAAAGGAGATGTCCTGGAAGTGCACAATCCCTCTGGGATGCCCGACTCTACTGAAATTGACTACATAGAAGAACCTATCATCCGTTCCAACATCATAACCTCCTCTGAATTCATTGGTCCTATCATCACCCTCTGTCTATCCAAGCGTGGTGTACTCCACAAACAAGAATACGTAGCCGGTAACAGAGTTGAACTGATTTTCGACCTACCCCTAGGTGAAATAGTCATCGATTTCTATGACAAACTGAAAAGCATTTCCAAAGGATATGCCTCCTTCGATTACCATCCCCATGGTCACCTACGTTCCAACCTTGTCAAACTCGACATCCTCCTCAACGGGAAGCAGGTAGATGCCCTTTCCGTACTCACCCATGTAGACAATGCCCAAACCTTCGGTCGTCAGATGTGTGAGAAGTTGAAGAACATCCTGCCTAGACAACAATATGATATTGCCATCCAGGCTGCCATCGGTGCCAAGATTATTACTCGGGAAACAGTCAAACAGGTACGCAAGGATGTTACTGCCAAGTGTTACGGAGGTGACATTTCCCGTAAGCGCAAACTTCTAGAGAAGCAGAAAAAAGGGAAAAAGCGTATGAAGCAGATAGGTAATGTACAGGTACCTCAGAAAGCTTTCTTGGAGATATTGAAATTGGAATAAAAAAAATGGCCTGCAACCCTTGTCAGGTTGAAAGAAAAGTTGTAATTTTGCACCATCTTAAACGGGAAAGTGCTGTACGGCTAGCTCCCTTCGAATCCTCCAGGGCTTGACCGCAGCAAAGGTAGTTGGTTGTAGCAGCGCGATGCAGTCCAGCGTTCCCACCCGCCTCTTTAGCTCAGTGGGCCAGAGCACGTGATTTGTAATCTCGGGGTCGTTGGTTCGACTCCGACAAGAGGCTCACACCAACACAGAGAACTTCATCGTGAGTTCTCTTTTTGTTTTTATTCCTGTCCGCTAAACCATAAAAGGAATCAGTAGATTTTTAATGTCCCTGCGTGACGAGAAGTGTATATACGCAAGAACCGCTATACACATTTACCCCTATAGAGTAAAAATATATAGCGGGACACAATCATTTGGCATTCCTGATGCTATATGGGAGTGGGAGGTTGGCTGGTCACTCTCCTCAGGTAGCCTTTTACTGCCGATATCCAAGATGTGTCAACAGACCTTTTGCATCCTGGCCTCTCAACAGAGTTGACCCTTCGCATGAAACACCTTTTGGTTTCGCCCGTAAAGCTACGAAGATTCTGTGAATCTCACAAAGAATTACAGGATATTAACATCAAAGAATGAGATAAACAATAAATTTGTATGCAATTTACTGATAAGAACGGCAAAAATCGATGAGTTGGCCTTTACGGTCAATCTTTTTTATACACTCTGTGTATAAGCAAAATAGACTCGAAAAATAGTCTCAAAAAGTTTTGGCTAATCGTTTGAAAACATGTACCTTTGCAGCCAATTTTACGAAAATCCATAAAAAATAGCAGTAATGCAGAGACTGAAATTTAACACGTTAGGCGAACTGAACATTCAGAGCACATGGTGCCTTGAATGTGATTCCTATATGCATACATCAAGCATTGCTGCACCACGCTATTCAGATAGGAAGACTTTCCATATTGCACGAGGAGGGAGTGGATTACTTCTGACATAATTGTACGTGCAAACACGAGATTAACGAAGTGGTTGGAAAGTCAGCAATGATTTCCAACC
>JALERS010000063.1 GCA_022763905.1 Prevotellaceae bacterium
AGGCAGTACCAATTGGTATAGCTGCCGCCGGCATCACCTACAACGATGTTGCCTTTTCCTGCAACACCATCATCACTGAAGTTGGAACAGATATAGTAATATCCGTCCGCAACTACGGTGTCGGTGACAGCCCAAGCTGCAGCCTTCTGCACGTTAAACAACCCGCTTGCCAAAATGAGCAAGCCTAGGAAAAGTTTTCTCATACGCATTTATTTTTAAAGAGTTAAACAATAGGTTTTTATTCATTCTAAATATCAGCCCCCCCCTATGAAGGAATATTCCGTAGGTGATGGTGACCTGCCTTTTTGTAGGCATTGTATGTGTCAGTTCAATGCAGATGAAGCCTCTCTGGATCTGTGGATCCAGTCAAGGCTTGCAAGTTCTATAATGAGATAGACACAATTTGTTTTATATATTACTTTGACAAAGTTCGTTATAATTCTTCAGATAATCAAATTTCCAACAGGAAAAATGCTTCCTGAATATAACAAATCCCTGCACAAGGGGTTGTAATGAGGGTGTTGGATGCGATTTTGCTTTTTTTTCGGGAATATCTTGATATTTTTTTTCTGCTTATCTGCCTGTTTTTTGTAGCCTTTCCCCAACCTGGAGCCTCTCCCCAACCCTCTCCTAGGAGAGGGAGAGGCTCCCAAAAAAGCCCCGCACGATGTGTAACCGTGCGGGGCTTGACTGTTATTCAATCAGTCGGAAAAGAGGTGTTACTTGTTGATGTTCACCTTGTACTTTCCGATGATGTAGTTACCCTTCTTCAGACCGTTCTTGGCATCCCCTTCAGCTACGCCCTTCTTGATGAGGACACCGTCGGTGGTGTATACGTTAACAGTCTTCTTGCGGTCAGCGATGACAGCCTGTTTGATAGCGTCGAGAATACCATTGGTATTAACGGTGAGGTCGGCGGAACCTGCGAGGTTGACAACGTTCTTCGGGTTGATGTAACCGGTGTGACCCTTGATGTAAGCGGTTGTGACTGAATCAGTAGTTACCAATGCATTGGTATCGAAGATACCGTAGCCCGGAGCCTTGATAGAGTCACCGCAGAGAGAAGCCTGCAGACCATTCACCTCAAGGTCTTTTAGACTATAATTCTTCACCTGAGACATATCTATCAGGAAGAAAGTGGAATCGCTGAGACCTCCTTCGGGTTCACCTGTAACGAGGATGAACGGAGTACCAGCCTTGATGACAGGATTCTCAGTAAGGTCAATCGCAGTCAGTTCGATGGTGGTAGTGGTATCCTCATTGATGGTCAGACTATTGAGAGAGTAAGGAGTACCTTCGCCTTCACCAGCGTAGAAGCCTCCGAGTTCGGTCATGTCAACATCGTAGGGGAAGGAGAGGATTTCAATGCTGTTGTTCTTGCAAGGCATGCTCAGCATGGTCTCGTCAACTTCATCAGTATTGATTTCCTTGAAGGTATAGGCAGAACCTGTGTTGTAACCACGTTCTGTGCCTGTTCCCCACCATACCATGTGGAAGTCAGAACCCTGGGAGTGCAATGGCAAACCAATTTCATAGACGGGATTGGGCAACTTACCGGTCTTGCCATCATGAACATCAGCCTGTACGCCGTAGTATCCGCAGGTAGAGTCAGCAGGAAGAATCTCATACTGGCCACGACCCAAGAGGACAATCTTCACCTTCATGGGTTCCTTGGACATGGTGACATAGTTGTAGGTGCCGTTGGTGTAATCCTGACGACGGCCGAGGTAGAGACCGTTGGCACGGTTCTGGATAGCATAGAGGCTATCACCCATGTCTACAATTCTCCACATGTTGTAAGGATTGTTGATCTGTTCGCCCCAGTCACCACCTGTATAGTTAGGAGCAACGGATTCACCAGTAACCTCGTCTATCTTGTTAGGCAGACTCTTAGGATAAGTCTGTCCCTCTTCCATATCAACGAAGTTGGTGTAGTGTCCCCAACGTACTGGAGAAGCGTGAGCGGCCATCTTGTGATCAGTGAGCGGAGCTTGTGGGATATCACCGCAGGCATAAACCATCTGGTTACCACGCCATGCCCAGTTGAGACGATACTGATAGTTGTAGTATTCAGTAGATACAATGTAGTACCACTTGTCGGTTTCGAAGGTCTTCTTCTCTGCATTCAGAGTGAAGTAAGCGTCATTCAGTTCGTTATAGGCAGCCTGAAGAGATGCCTTAGTGGAACGGTTGGTGTAAGACATTGCCTTCTCAGCCTTGTCGATAGCTGCCTGGAAGGTAGCTTTCTGGCCTGTGGTTACATCTCCGAATTCCTGCTCCTCTACATTGTCTTTGGTGTAGGTGGAGTCACGGAGTACTTTGGCTTCCATGATGCGGGCGAAGAGAGTCATAGTGTCGGGAACGACAGCTGCGAGATCAGCAACAGCCTGCTTGAATTCTGCCAACTGCTCGTCAGATACTTCATTGTTCTTCCATGCCTGACGGGCTGCGGGGAGAAGAGCTTTCACCTTATCGGCAGCTGCCTTGACAGTAGCATCATAGGTAACAGGAGAGTTGGCATCGTCTACAGAAGCCTTGAATACCTGGAAGTAAGAGGGAGAGATGTGAGGATGTCCGTAGAGCTGGTTGTTGCCTCCGGTCTTGAGAACGGAGAACTTGTAGAAGCGGAACGGAGTAGCACTCTCGATGATAGGAGAGGTGTATACACGCTGATCCTTCACAATGGGGATGTTCTTGATCTGGGATACCTCAGTCCATGTGGTATCAGTACCATTGATATCTGATTCGTTGGCACCGTATACGATGAAGTAGGTAGGACGATAGAGCACGCCATAGTCATTGACACCGTAAGTGATAGGAGCCTTGCCGAGAGCACCATATCTCTCGCTGGCATTACCACGCTGTCCGTATTTGAAGGCAATCTTGTCCTGCGGGGTCTTGAGATCAACAAGAATAGCGTTGTAGTCCTTGGTACAGATAGAGATGTCACCACCTGCGGTATTGAAGCGGCTGTGTACATAAGTCCAGAGCTTGCCGTCAAGCAGATAGTTGTAGTTGGTCATGTAAATAGCCTCGTCAGTCTTGACATTGCCACGCTGTGTGGTAACTGTAATCTTCTCAGTGGTCTGAAGCTGATTCATCCATATCTGAGTCTTGGACTGGTCGAAGTAAGCGGTATCACCTTCCTCTACCCATCCGGTCTCTGTAATCAGAGAGTCACCGAGTGTGATGGCTACAGTGCTGGCAAGTGCTTTCTCTGCATCTGCCAATGCGTCGTGCATGCTGACTACACGCTGTTTGGCAAGAGCCGGTGCGAGAAGACTGTCAAGTGTAGTACCGGTGATGCGCTCGGGTATCCATTGCCAAGCATAGAGGTTGGAGGAAGTATTCATCGGGCGTGAATTCATGTAACTGGTACGTGTAGATTTTTCCGGATCGAAGTTGTTACCGACGTTGTTGTTACAGTTGAGGTAGTAGTTTTCGTTCGGATCCATAATCATGTACCAACCCTTAGGACGTCCAATGTTGGTATTGTAGTAATAATAGGTGGAGAAGAGAAGGGTCTTCTGGCAGTTGTTATCAAGCAGAACTTCTGCAGGGTCGTCATTGAGAAATATCTGGCTACCACCTGAGAGGTCGAGATACTTACCGGTACCTACATTCTGAACATACCAAAGTTGCTTGCCAGAAGAAGTCTTGCCTGCCTTGGTCAAGTGCCAGGTATTCATAATGTCGTAGTCGATATAGTCAGGATTGGGAATCATCTCTCCTTCTTCCACGATGTATTTTTCCATGATTTCCCAGTTGAGGCTACCGTCTTCGGAAGCACTCATGTGGTACTTGGGCTGCTTGCCCACTACTTCTCTGCTGTACTTGTCATAGTAAGTCTTGCCGTCACGGGGAAGGTAGATGGACTGGCTCTTGCCGTAAGAGGTAGAGATACCAGTCTGGTAGAAGTGCTCTTCACCGAAGTCCAGATTGAAAGTATCGGTGTTGAGGAAGCGATAATAACCTTCTTCAATGGGGTTTTGTACCTTATCAGTATCCTTGAGTAATGCCATGGTCTTTTGGTAGACGGCATCAAGAGTCTTGGCAGCAGCCTCCATGTCGCCTGTACCTGTGGCATAGATTTCACGGGCTTTGGCCAATTCGGCACGTAGCTCAGCTACAAGTTCTTCCTTGATCTGACCTGGATTAGGACCTACTCTCCAGTCATTGAACACACCGGCTGCATCGGTGATGGCACAGTTGAGCTTGAACTTGGGAGTGATACGCTCCTGAGGAACGGTGAAGATGTCCCAAAGTCCATAGGTCATGGAGTTGGTAGGATTCTGGGTGTTGAAATGGTGGTTACCCATGTTCAACGGATAGAAGTTGTCTGTCTGGGTGATACGGAAGGAGTTCTTTTCAATATAGTCCAGGTAGGAACCCTGCTGTGGGGTACCACGCATTGCGGACTGACACCATGCAGATACTTGAGGAGTCATGGCGATACGCTTGATAGTGGTCATGAAGTAAGAAGAGTCTCCGATGACAGCACTCTCGCCGCAGTTCTTTATTGTATAAGAACCATCTTCACGAGGTGTAATCTTCCAGATGAAGTGGTCGAGGATACGTGATTGCTCAGCGGTTGTTGCTGACATATCACCATCCTTTATGCCATCGTAGCCAAACCAGAAGGTGTCTCCATTCCAACGGTGAGTGCGGATATTGCATCGCAGGGTATCATCGGGATACTTGCCGGGCAATGAGCCGGAAGTACAATACTCACGGGGAGCATTATCATTGAAAGGAGTGGCGTATTTACTAAATCCGTTTCCGTAAGAGTTGTAGTGGTTGCGCAGGAAATAGTAGCCGTCCAATGGATTGACATATTTGCTTACTTCCTGAACAGCGTCCTTAAGTTGCTGGATAGCGGTATAGAATTCCTCTGCGGGGCGACCTTCGCCATTGCCCAGCAACTCCTCGGTAGCATCCAATACCTTGTTATAGGTATCCATGGCAGTAACAGAGCTGATCTGGCCAGGGTTGTTGCCCTTCTCATAACCCATACCCAATGCATCGGTGTAGGCAGTCTGGAGTTCCATCCAGGCTTTGTCTTCGTCGGGAATGTCTACAGGTACTACATACCAGCTGGCGCTTCGTGTACTGCTGAAAGAATTACATTTTACAGCGAAGCTACCTCCCAAACGCCAACGCCACATGGTGGAAGTAGGACGAATGAAGAACATCTTGTTGGCAGGCATCAGGAGAGAGTCCTTGTTCTCAGGAGTCAACTCGGGGTCGGCAATGGCATAGGCATGATTGAGCGCATTGGCGTCAGGCATGCTAGGTACATCCTGACGGTCCAGTTTACAGGCCCATGGATCGGAATAACCTTTCCATTTCTTGGTCTTAGAATCGTAGGAACCCTTGTCACCCCAGTCGGCAGTACGGAAATAGTAAGTTTCCTTCTCACGTCCCACCATGAAGGTGTAGTTAGACTGGGAGCCTACGGGGCAGTGAGGATACATGTAGGTGTTGGAACGTGTACCCATGTTCTTGATGTGGTAGGTGCCATCCTTGTCTCTCCAAATGCGGAAGACAGCGTCCAGATTGTTCTTGTAGTAAGAACTCAACTGTCTGAACGGCTTGATGAACAGCATCTCCCAACCTGCATAAGCAGAAGTGGCATTACCTGCGTCACCGACGTAAATAACACCTCGTCCAGCTTCTGCTAATTTTGACGAAGCGTCATTGACCATGTTACCGCAAATGTAATAGTAACCATCAGCAATTGTGGTGTCGGTCACAGCCCATGCTTGTGCTTTTTGGGTGCTGAATACACCGCCAAGCAGCACTAGCATAAAGAGAATCATTTTTCTCATAAGCGTTGATTTTTAAAGTGAAACAATAGATTTATTGATTAAAATAAAATGTTTATATATCAACTGAATATAGATGATAAGATCGTATTATCAGTCTATTCAAAGACTTGTGTTGTAGAATAGATAGGTTTTGCAAAGTTAAGGAAGCAAATTCAATTATCCAAATAATTCTTTGAATTTCTTTTGAGAAGAGGGACGCAGGGGGCTTGCTTTTCTATGCTGTTTTGTCCTGTTATGATAAGAGGAGAAGTAGGTCCTGTAAGGTGGTCTTCCTATACCATATTATATATATGATATGAATCCTGTCCGCAATAATGTGTAACTGTCGTTCATGGTGATCGGTTTGGTGGGTCAAACACAAAGGCAAGGGCAAAAATGCTGGCGTACAACTACTATTTGCTTAACTCCAACCCTCCAAAAGTAAAGACAAATGATGAGGATGCTGTTGTCAGTCGTGCACCTGAACTAAGACAGTTGAGCGAGAACATTGACAAAGCGACCAACACTTGGGTCAATGCCACTCTTCAACTGGAGTCTGCCATCCGTTAGTACAATTCAGCCCAGACTACCCTTGGCAATGCCCTTGAACACCTTGTGGATATGTATTCTCTGGTTCCTGCATACGCTAAGGGGAGTGCTGTCCGCGAAACCTATCGATGGTTTATTTGGCTCGGTAGATACAATATTCTTTGGGAACCAATTTTGTGTTCAACTCATTTTTGGACTCCCATTCAACAAATGTACTCCTTGAAAATTGCGAAACATAGGCTAAAATGTTAACATTGCCAACGGGAAATCACCAAATTCTTTCCAATGTTTGCAAAACTGGAAAGTATTTGATGATTTTTGAATGCTTTGACTTAAGCAAACCCATTTCACCAGTATGAAGTGCCAAACTGGCATTTCCAAATGCGTCCAATCATGTCCATCATTCTTTATTAGATCCCCAACCACCCAAATTAGTGCGACTGCGATGCAGTTTTTAACCCAAATCGGCCATTAGGATTTGGGTTTAATCTGAAGTATAGAAAGACGCATATATGACAATGAAGAAGATGCTCCAGTCATGATATTCATAGTTTTTCCTAAAACGACACAAGGCTATTAAGGAGCTTAACCGCCAATTCCAGAATGTGCAATTGCGTATCAATAATGCTGTCGGGCTTGCTAATGCGGAGAAGGACAAGACCATCAACCGATTGCAAGGTGAGCTGAATTTACGCAAGCAGGCATTGGTTATCCTTTCCGATATGCTCTATGCTGCCAGCGAGGCATTCAAACGTGCCATTGATGCAATTATTCACTACGGAACGGACAAATACAAGTCTATCTTTGGCAGTGATGAAGCTGCTGACATCAAGAGCATGATGCAGAGCTATGGCGTGACCAAAGAGCAGCAGCAAGCAATCGGAACATGGCTTTGCGACTATGCGGACAGCCGACAGTCCTTTGATAAACTAAAACATCGGCAGGCCTACAAAGAAGTCGCCGATGTTGCTAATGGATTATATGATTGGAAAATTGAACGTAGACGAGGAGGAATTTATCTGTAAATTACGACAAATTCTCTCCCTGCAATGAGATTAATCGCTTTTTTAGATTTTTGCAAACTACTACAATGATTTGTTATATGCGTCCACAACGACTTTCAATAACTCCATAGAGTTTCCTATTAATTCATATGCATTATCAATTGCATTATAACTTTCCTTTAACCTATTCATTTCAATTTCGGAAAAAGGATACGTTATAACTTTGAGGACGAAAAACGTTTTCTTAGCTTCAATGAGTTTAGAAATTGATTGTTTGTGCTCCTGACATGATTTATAATATCGTTGATATGCATAACCTAATTGGGAATTGAAATTCCTAGTATAAAGGTTTAACTGAATTTCAAGCGATTTTATATTTATTTCGTTTGTAAACAATGTCATATCGGAATTAAGTGTGCTTAATTCGTAAGTTAATTTTAGATACGACAATTCATGCTCAAGAGAATCAACTCTCTGAACAAGTGTTTGCATTTCCTCTTGTGAATTTTGAGATTGTGCATTGACAGAAAAAATAGAAAGCACCAATACAAGAAGAGTGTAAAAAATTTTCTTCATTATATATTTAATAGTTTAGTAGTTAATAACTTAAATTCCGGTAGTGTTTCACTAAGTGTGTCTGAGGCTGGTTTGCCTTAGAAGTGATGATGCAAAGTTAATAGATAATTTTGTATTTTATATCAAAACGCGAATTTTGTGTTGTAGCCGGACGAGGAAACGGGCTCTGCTGAGGAGCAACCCGTCAGCAACATGGCTACGCCTATACTGATAGCAAGAACTATCCAGGAGTCGTCATGGTGTCGACTCCTTTTTTGCTTTCAGGCAGGCTTTTCTGCTAAAAAACCTATTCCATTAGTCTGGAAATAGAGTCTTGTCGCAGGTTATGTTGGGTAGTAGACGGTCAAAAGCCTTGTGTTCCATGGCGACACTGCCCATAAGCGTCAGTACTGATTCTTCGTTAGGCATGGCTGTACGCATTCTTGTC
>JALERS010000079.1 GCA_022763905.1 Prevotellaceae bacterium
CGGTAAGTTGTTTGAGAATGTCCTCCTGCGTAAGGCGTGCACCTCCGATACCCTTTGACTGTTCGTCGGCTTCCCTAATGGCTTTCAGGATGTCTAGTACCTTACGGGCGGAATAGACATTCATGGCGGGCAGAATATTGCGTCGGGCTTGCCATTCCTGAACTCCAATATAAGTGGCAATAGCTGTGGATGTGCGTGCCGGAGCATAGTAGGCCATCATCAATTGGGAGAAAAACCCATAGAGGACAGGCAATGTTTTTTGAATGGGATTCTGCTTGGGATTTTGATTGAAGTACTTGACTATACGGAAGGCTTTGGCGGGATTCCTTTCTACCAAGGCATTGAGGAACTCAAAGGTATTGAAGTCTTTGCTAATACCAATATTTCGCTCCACGGCTTCACACGTTACTGGCTGACCTGCAGGCAGAGCCAAGAAGAGTTTATCGAGTTCACCATAGAGGCGGGAGAGATCGGCTCCTATAGACTCGGATATCATCTGGGTTGACTTGTTGTCGATGGGGTGACCCTTTTCTTGAGCATAACTTCTGACCAAGGCTGGCAATTGATCTTCGCGCAAACGCACCGACTCGTACACCACACCTATATCGGCAGCCAAACTCACCCATTTCTTCCTGCTGTCGGCCTTTCCGTTCCTATAGATAACAAGTAAAATGGTGGAGGGTTGCGGTTGGCGAAGGTAGGTTTCCAATGTCTCCAACGCATTCATACTTTGGGCTTCCTTGAGGATAATGAGCGAGCGCTCTGCTCCCATAGGAAAACTACGTGCCGCCTGAATAACATCTGATATAGAGTTGTCGCCTCCGTAGAAGATATGCATATTGAAGTCGCGCTCCTCTTCGGTAAGGGAAGCTTCAATCACCGCCTCGGCGATACGGTCGATGTAATAATTTTCTGTTCCCATAAGGAGATAGACGGGCAGGAGGCGTCCTCCCCTAATGTCCTTCATAATAGTAGGGTAATCCTGTATTGAGTGGGTCTGTTTTGCCATAGGATGTGTACTGGAGTTTTTTCTGTAACGGGATTGAGGGGATTACCAGTCGTATTTGAGGTGTTTGACGGTCTTTTTACCATCGATAATCATCTTAAGGGACTCAATGCCCATCTTAACATGGTTTTCTACAAAATGGGCAGTTACCATCCGGTCACTCTGCATGGTCTTCACGCCTTCTGGTGTCATGGGATTGTCGGAGACGAGCAACAGGGCTCCGATAGGTACATGATTGTAGAACCCACATGAGAAGAGGGTGGCACACTCCATTTCCACAGCCATGACACGCATGTCAGTGATTTGTTGCTTGAAGCGCTCGTCATGCTCCCACACTCTTCTATTAGTAGTATAGACAGTACCTGTCCAATAGTCCATGGCATTGTCTCTAAGAACTGAGGAGACGGCTCTCTCCAGCATGAATGCTGGCAGGGCTGGTACTTCGGGAGGAAAATAATCGTTGCTGGTACCTTCTCCACGAATGGCGGCTATCGGGAGAATAAAGTCTCCCAATTGGGCCTTATGAGACACGCCTCCGCATTTTCCCAAAAAGAGGCATGCCTTGGGATGGATGGCACTGAGAAGGTCCATAATGAGGGCGGCATTAGGACTCCCCATACCGAAATTGATAATGGTCATTCCTCCGCCATTGGCTACACGCATATTGGCATTGTAGTCAGGGCGCTCCACCTTCCAGTAGTCACAGAAGATGTCCACATAGTTATTGAAATTGGTAATCAGCACATAGGGACTGAATTCCTCAATTTTTTGGTTGGTATAGCGCTCCAGCCAATTGGATGTAATCTGTAACTTATCCATATTCTTCAATCTATAAATATAATTATATGATACTCTATATCAGTTCCAAGTATAACGCCAAGGCGTGGAGGGAGGGATGAAAACTTCTGGCTTCAGACTCTTGACGTATGGCAGGAATGCATTATCTTTGCAAACAAAATAGGCCAGACATACTGCATTCCGACGAGTCAAGCAGAGGAATCTGCCCATTCATTTTTACCTGCCGGGCAAGCGCTGTCTGTACCCACAGATATACCCTATGCAAAAGTACGAAATGTTTGCATTACAGCTGCCTCCTTTTGACGCAAATATTGTGTGGCACAAAGGTTCACCCCGTATTTTCGACATCTTGCGCAAGCGATATGTTTCCTTGACACCCGAGGAATGGGTTAGACAGCATTTTGTCCATTTTCTGATTACATCCAGGGGATATCCCCGTGCACTGATGGCCAACGAGGTTAGCATCATAGCTGGGATTACCTCCAGACGTTGCGATACGGTGGTCCATGCAGCCGATGGCCGTCCGCTTGCTGTAGTAGAATACAAGGCACCTGGGGTACCGCTCAACGAAAAGGTACTGGCACAGGTATGGTCCTACAATTGTGCCCTCAAGGTGCCATGTGTCATGATAAGTAACGGGATGTCACACCATTGTTTCCGACTCGTTTACGAGAAGGCTATGGCCTGCCCTCTAGACAACATCCCCTACTATGCCGACCTTGTCTCTTTGTAGACATTCGTCAAGAAACAGGTAGAAGACCTAATGATTCCTCTTGCCAACCTGCCCCATCCTTCCCTATCAAGCCTGCCCATGGTCTCCCCCATCCTCTTCCCACAACAAGTCATAACAACCGCCAGCCAACGTATCCTGACAGTGATGCTTGTCTTGCTCTCCAGTCTGACAATGGTACAGGCACAGAGAGACTTCTGCATAGCTAGCTACAATGTGGAAAACCTTTTCGACTGCGAAGACGACCCTGCAACAGACGACAATGCCTTTCTACCTACTGCACCCCGCCATTGGAGTCGTTCACGGATGTGGCACAAACTACAGTGTATTAGCAAGACCATTATCTCCATGGGCAATGATACACCACCCGACATCGTAGCTCTGGCTGAGACGGAAAACGACAGCGTACTCACCCTCCTCACCCAACGGTCGGTACTGCGTAGGGCTGGCTACAGATTTGTCATAACGAATAGTAATGACCGAAGAGGTATCGATGTGGCATTGCTCTACCAGCCTTCAACTTTTCGATTGCTCGCCTACGAAAGCATTCCCGTGAACTTCGGCCACATGCCTCCACGCCCTACGCGTGACATACTGCATGTCCAAGGCATTACCTTCACGGGGGATACGCTTCTAATATATGTGTGCCATCTGAGCAGCAAACTAGGAGGCGCTGGATTGACAGGGAAATACCGCAGGGTTGAGGCGCTCACGGTAGCCCACCATTTGGACTCCTTATTGACTGTCTGCTATCCGACAGCCCATGCAGTAGTCCTAGGAGATTTCAACGAAGAGCCACATGAATTGCCTGTCACCCATGCATTACAGGCATTGCCGTGTACGGATACAGCTACTATCCTTCCGCACCGCCTTTACTATATGATTCCCCGTGTCGCCTCCTGCCATCCAGAAGTAAAAGGTTCCTACAGATATCAGGGGCATTGGCAGCTCATTGACCGTATGTTTGTCAGCGGTTCGTTACTTAACGGCCAATCCGCTCTACAGACTCATCCTTCGTCATTCCATATCCACTGTCCGTCATTCCTGCTTAAGAAGGATGATGTATATGGAGGGGTACAACCTTTTCGTACATACAACGGATTTCGTTACCAGGCTGGTTTCAGCGACCATCTGCCAGTGTTTCTGAAACTCAAATCCTCACTCCGGCAAAAAGAATCTACCCCTGCCCCTCAACAACGTGGCTCAATATAAAATTAAGTAGGGACTGTCGTTTAATTCAATGCTTTTATAATCTATTGCCGATGGAGCACCATTTGATGTTACCCCCATCAGCGCTTTTTGTATATCATTATTTGAAGCAATGCTGTCTTCTTCAGGACAAAGTTTTCCCTGTATTTGAAGAATTGTTGGATGAAAATGTGGTTATGCTGCCTTACAGCATTCCGCTTCCTCAATCCACTTTACTAGTTGGACTGCGTTTGCCGTGTGGAGGCTGAAGAAGATAATCAGGATTTCCGTCTTTTTGATTCAGCCATTAATCCGTTTGAGTCCCTAGTGTTCTTTCTGTATCCTCCTCAAGCGGTTGGACAAATCAGCTGCAATGTCATCTTTCAGTTTGTAATTGGTCAGAGGATTCCTTGAGATGATTCGGATACCACAGATTGGGTTTTTTTTGTAATCACATACAAAGACATACCATCGGGCTATCCGCTCTGTCTGCATGGCGACTGCCCGATGGTAGACAGAGCGGCTTTGGAAAAGGCCGAAGTCATCCAACCAATGAAGTTTGACGTATACATCAACGCCATTTTACTATGTTTTTGTCACGTATTATTACCTCCCGATACATAGCAGTTAAGTGACTTCGGAGAGTATATTGACTTACTTCCCATGAGCACCGACGATTCTTTTAAAAAGAACCGACGATTCTTCCGCTTAGCACCGACGATTCTTTTGCTTAGAATCGACGATTCTTTTAGAAAGCACCGACGACTCTTTTTCAAGTCACCGTGGATGCTTGGAGAAGTCAACCAACTTCATTTCCAAAAAGAGTCATTTCCTGCTTTCACCGGACTCTTTTTCTCTTCATCAACTGAATCAGCAAACAACTTGACAGAAGTCATACTACATCAACAGACACCTGCCACAAGACCCTCCTGCTTTTTTTTGTTGACAAAACGTTCATATCGAACATACTGAACCCTGGTTATTTGCAGGGCCGTGCCAAGATTAGTGCTTGCTCTCTTGTAGGACGGGCATCAATGAGACGGAGTCTCTTCCTTGACTGGCACCCTGCAAGAAAGAAACAATAGCACATGAACCTACCTGTCACTTTCTGCCCCGCTAAAAATCTACTGCCCCACTTACACCCGTTAGACAATGCTCAAGCCAAGCGTACTAAAACAGGCTCTGCGGTCTTCACAGACAACAGAGCCCAAAAAACATATATAAGGAAAAACAAACGGTTCAAATAATTATATATCCAACTACAAAGATACGATTTTTTTTGAACTCAACCTTAAAATTACCCCCCCCCGAACTGCGTATTTAACCTTATTTAATATATGTAATCATTTGAAATATAATCCATTTCCATTTTTCACCCCTACAAAAGGCACCAGGTTACAAAACAAGCGGAAGCCTTTTCCCGCTTATAGCGGAAAGAGGCTTCCAACTAATCAAACAAATGGAAAAATAGACTCTCCTTCCAGACATTCATCTCCCCCTTACAACGGACGAGATGGGAGGAAAGTATATATTACTCTTCTTCCTTACGGGCCACACGACGGCGACGGTTTTTCTTTTCCTCTACGGGTTTCTCAACTTTGATACCAGCCAACTCGGGATCAATGAGAATACGTCCGCAGTATTCGCATACAATCACTTTCTTATGGAAAGCCACATCAAGACGACGCTGGGGAGGAATCTTTGCAAAACAACCACCGCAGGAATCACGGTCTAGGGCTACAATGGCAAGTCCATTGCGTGAACCTTTTCTGATACGCTTGAAGGCATTGAGCAGACGAGGATCAATGATTTCCTCTAGCTGCTTTGCTTCTTCACGCAGACGATCTTCCTCTGCCTTGTTCTCACTGATAATATCGTCCAGTTCCTTGCGCTTGATATCCAAATCATTGATGCGGGCGGCTTTCTCTTCCTCATTTTGAGCAATAGCAGCCATCAGTTCATTTTCACGTGCCGTATTCTCACGGATAAGTTTTTCGCGCAATTGGATTTCAAGTTCCTGAAATTCAATTTCCTTGGTGAGGTTGTCATATTCACGACTATTGCTCACCTGCTCCAGCTGACCTTCAATCTTGGTAATGGTAGCCTGCGCCTGAATACGCTCCTCCTTGTACTTATTGGCAGACAGACGTGCGGCGGCAGCCTCTTCCCTCATCTTGGTAACGCGCACGGCAAGACGTTCTACCTCATCAGAGAGGTCTCTTACTTCCAAGGGAAGTTCACCGCGTACGGTACGAATTTCGTCAATACGGCTCATTACCTTCTGCAAGGCATACATGTTCTTCAGTTTCTCTTCAACAGCATTCTCTGCAGAAGGACGGGTGTTGGTCATTGTCATAATTGTTTTGGTATTATTATTCTTTTAATGATTATCTGGTTTTTTCTTTTCCTCACTCCCAACTAGAGCTACAATTAGAGGTGAGATACTTAATGGGGTTGGTACAGATGGACGACACCACCAGTTTGAGGTATGGAAAAGCCTTGCGAAGAATATCCGCCATAAGTTCCTTGGTAAACTGTTCACTTTGGTAATGCCCCAGCACGGCAATCTGTATTACTTGCTCCATTCCCATATAGAGATGGTAATGCATCTCTCCTGTAATGAAACAGTCTGCACCGGCACTTACTGCATCTTCCAATAGGAAATCGCCTGCTCCACCGCACAATGCCACCTTCTTCACAGGACGGCGCAGCCATTCATTGTGCATAAGACACTCCACCCTAAAGAGTTCCGACAATCTACGGAGAAAGACACAGGCTTCTTCTGCTTCCGGCAGGACACCAATCAATCCACTACCGCCTCCAAGGGTATTGGGTCTGAGCATCATGGTCTGCTCCAAACCAATACGCTCAGCAATCACAGCATTGACCCCTCCAGCAGCATTATCCAAATTAGTATGGGCAGCATATATGGCCACCCCTTTCTCCAATGCTAACCTCACACAGCGCTCAGGCAACGTACGGTCGGTTACTCTACGAAGCGGACGGAACAGCAATGGATGGTGAGCCACAATCAGATTGCACCCCTTCTCCACTGCCTCACAGATGACTTCCTCAGTCACGTCCAGACACAATAATACCCCTGAGACCTCCGCGACTGTCAACCCAATCTGTAGGCCAGCATTGTCATAGCTTTCCTGCAGTGGCAGTGGCGCGAAACTTTCAAGGGTCGCAACAACGTCCTCGATTTTCACGGTAAGATTCGTTCAATAATGGCACAAAATTAATAAATTCCATCCGTTCCAGCAAACTATTCCTTCCTTATTCTTTTTAAAATGGTATAATCGCTATCATTCCTCGCCGAAAAGATAGGAAAAGCCACCTTACCGACCCATCCTTTTTCGTAACTTTGCACATAGGACATCATTTTCCATATCACCAACCATGGCACGCATCACTACCATCCCAACACCCATCATCTCCGACCTCACCTTCACACCTGCCGTTGGGAACATCGGCAAGGAAACCTCCGCTGTAAGAGAAGCATTCTTCCCTCCCGAATGGTTTCCTCAAAGTGGTATACAGATGGCTTGGCCACACAAAGATACAGACTGGAAACCAATGCTCAAAGAAGTGACAGCCTGCTACCTACGCATGGCCTACGAAATAGCCGTAGCAGAACCTCTCGTAATTGTCACTCCCAATGCTCAGGAAGTCAGACGCTTGCTGGAAGAGCAACTTCCCTTGAAGGCCGTAAACAACATACAGGTAACAGAATGTCCCACCGACGACACATGGTCACGCGACAATGGATTTCTTACCATATTCCGGGCTGGTCAACCCGAACTGCTTGACTTTGGCTTCAATGGATGGGGCAACAAGTTTCCCGCCCAAAAGGACAACGCCATCAACACTCACCTATATGCCTCCGGTATTATGCACGGCAATTACTCCAATCAACTGGACTTCATACTGGAAGGCGGATCAGTAGAAACAGACGGTCGGGGCACTCTGCTTACCACCTCACGATGTCTACTCCACCCCGAACGCAACAGCAAGTTCAACCGAACCAACATAGAGGAACATCTCAAGAAAACTCTCTGCATCAAGCGTGTCCTATGGCTTGAAAACGGAGGTCTGGAAGGAGACGATACCGACGGACACATTGACACACTGGCTCGCTTCTGCCCCAATGACACCATCGCCTATGTACAATGCAACGACGACAACGACCCTCACTATGACACTCTCAAAGCTATGGAACAGGAACTGCAGCTCTTCACTACTCCAGAAGGAGAACCCTATCGACTACTTCCCCTGCCCATGCCTCGGAGCATCGTATGGGACGGAGAACGCCTACCTGCCACCTACGCCAATTTCCTTATTATCAACGGACGGGTACTCATGCCCACCTACCAGCAACCGGACAACGACACCGCCGCTGCACATATTTTGCAACAGGCATTCCCTCATCATGACATAATACCCGTTGACTGTCTGCCTCTCATACGACAACATGGCAGTCTGCACTGTTCTGCCATGCAATTCCCGCGTGGCGTTATCCTGCCCTCTAAAAAATAATATATTATTACCTGTCCTACATCTACCACACAGTTACACACCATGAATCCCATCTCAATCCTGCCTACTGGCATCATCCAACAGCACAATACTGAGGACACCGCCAACAACCGCCAACGACTAGCGAAGAAAATTGCCAAGCTGGCTACTCAGGGTGCCCGACTCATCGTCCTGCAGGAACTACATGACAGCCTCTACTTTTGTCAGACAGAAGATGTCAACGCCTACCAGTTGGCTACTCCCATCCCAGGAGATATTACCCGATTCTACAGCAAGACGGCCAAAGAAAACGGAGCGGTACTCGTCACCTCTCTCTTTGAAGAACGTCTGCCAGGACTCTACCATAACACAGCAGTGGTATTTGACTCCGACGGCAGCATAGCTGGAAAATACCGCAAAATGCATATTCCAGACGACCCATCCTACTATGAAAAGTTTTATTTCACTCCAGGCGACCTGTCCTTTGAGCCTATCAACACCAGTATAGGACGACTGGGCGTCATGGTATGCTGGGATCAATGGTATCCGGAAGCTGCCCGCATCATGGCTCTCAAAGGAGCCTCCATGCTCATCTACCCTACAGCAATCGGCTACGAACCCCAAGACACACCAGAGGAACAACAACGCCAACGTGATGCCTGGATAACCATACAACGCAGTCACGCCATCGCCAACGGTCTCCCTGTAGTAAGCGTCAATCGAACTGGATTTGAAGCTTCACCTGACGAAAAAGCCAGCGGCATCCGCTTCTGGGGCAGTAGCTTCGTAGCCGGGCCACAGGGAGAAATCCTCTACCAAGCTCCAACTGACGAGGAAACAGAAGCCGTAGTGAATATTGACCTGTCACGCACCAAACAGGTACGCCAATGGTGGCCATTCCTACGCGACCGTCGCATTGACGAATTCGAACCTCTTACTCGCAGATGTTGCAAGAATTGACACGAATATTTGACAAATAAAGCGTTTTGCCGTGTAAATGTTGACAGATTTCATGATTTCACCTATATTTTTGATACAAATTTCAATTTTTACGCTCAAATATTTGTCACTTTCATCACAATGTTCCTAACTTTGTACCGACAAACTATCCACCATGGAAGAGAAAAAGACCATCAGATTCACCAAGATGCACGGAGCTGGCAATGATTACATCTATGTGGATGCCGCACGCTACCCTATCGGCAATCCTGCTGAAGCCGCACGCCTGTGGAGCCGTAGCCATACAGGCATCGGCAGTGATGGACTGATACTTGTTATGCCTTCTTCCAAGGCCGATTTCCGCATGCGCATGTTCAACAGCGACGGTTCGGAAGGGGCCATGTGCGGAAATGGTGCACGTTGCCTGGCCAAATTTGTCCATGACCACGCACTCAGCACCTCCCAGAAATTCACCCTTGAGACACTCGCTGGCATACGCACCCTACAACTCCATATGACCCCCAACGGCTCAGTGAACTGCGTAACGGTGGACATGGGGCAACCTGCCATGTCAGACAGCCGCCTTTTCAAGGGTACAGCCTTGGCTGCAGGACCTGACACAGAGGTAACAGTTAAAGGAAAGTCTTACAGAGGCACATTTGTCTCCATGGGTAATCCCCACTTTGTCATTTTCGTTAACGACATCAACAGTATTGATTTGGCAAAGGAGGGGAAAGCACTGGAAAACCTACCGCTTTTTCCGCAGGGATGCAATATAGAATTTGCCTGCATATTGGCAGATAACCATATTCGTACACGCGTATGGGAACGAGGATCAGGCATCACACAAGCCTGCGGCACAGGCGCTTGCGCCACTTTGGTAGCTGCCGTAGCCACAGAAAGATGCGGGCACAGGGCCAGCATCGTAATGGATGGAGGAACACTCATCACAGAATGGAACAGAACGGATCATCACATCTACCTCACTGGAGAAGCCGTTACCGTCTACGAGGGAGAAATCAACTACTCCCCCGAAATAACAGGAGATATGTCATACTGATACATCTATTATAAATACATGACCTATTAACCCTACTGACAACAATAGAATATACACTAAAAAACACAATTAACCGTCCGAAGCCGAAGGAGGCCATTTACCGACTTCATCAGGGCAGACGGACATAACAACCAACAATGCGATATGGCAAATTTAAGATTTATCGTTGTAGAAAAGGCTTTTGAGAAAAAAGCCCTGGAAGTCAAGACTCCTGCAGAAAGACCATCAGAGTATTTCGGCAAGTACGTGTTCAACCGCGAGAAGATGTTCAAATACCTTCCGCTAGACGTTTATGTCAAACTGCGTGACGTCATCGACAATGGTGCGTTCCTAGACCTTGATGTAGCCGACAAAGTGGCAGCAGGTATCAAGCAATGGGCACTGGAAATGGGAGCCACTCACTGCACCCACTGGTTTCAGCCACTAACCGAAGGCACAGCCGAAAAGCATGATGCCTTCCTAGAACACGACTTCAAGGGTGGTATGATTGAGGATTTCTCTGGCAAAGAACTGGTACAGCAAGAACCCGATGCCTCCTCCTTCCCTAGCGGTGGCATACGTTGCACATTCGAAGCCAGAGGCTATTCAGCATGGGATCCCGCATCTCCCGTATTCATCATTGGTGACACCTTGATGATTCCTACCATCTTCATCTCCTATACCGGTGAAGCCCTGGACTACAAGGCTCCATTGAAAAAAGCTCTATCTGCTGTCAACAAAGCTGCTACTGAGGTTTGCCACTATTTCGACCCTTCCGTCAAGAAGGTACAAGCCAACCTAGGATGGGAACAGGAGTATTTCCTCGTAGATGAAGGCCTATATGCTGCACGTCCCGACCTGTTACTCACTGGACGCACCCTCATGGGCCATGACTCTGCCAAAAACCAACAGATGGAAGACCACTACTTCGGTGCTATTCCTACCCGTGTGGCAGAATTTATGAAAGACCTCGAAATCCAGGCTCTTGAATTAGGCATCCCCTGCAAGACACGCCACAATGAGGTAGCCCCCAACCAGTTTGAGTTGGCTCCCATATTTGAAGAATGTAACCTCGCTGTTGACCACAACATGCTCATCATGTCACTCATGCGCAAGGTGGCACGCAAACATGGTTTCCGTTGCCTGCTCCACGAAAAACCATTTAAGGGCATCAACGGAAGTGGCAAGCACTGCAACTGGTCGCTCTCTACTGACAATGGTATCCTGCTTCACGCTCCCGGCAAAACCGAGGACAGCAGTTTGAGATTCATTACCTTCGTTGTAGAAACCCTCATGGGTGTATACAATCACAATGGTTTGCTTAAAGCTTCTATCATCACAGCTAGCAACCAGCACCGTTTGGGTGCCAATGAAGCTCCTCCAGCTATCATCTCCTCCTTCTTGGGAAAACAAATCACCGAAGTACTGGAACACATAGAGAATGCTGATCCCGAGGGACTGAGCTCACTCAAAGGCAAACAAAAGATGCATCTGGATATCCCACAGATTCCTGACTTGAGCATTGACAATACCGACCGCAACCGTACATCACCATTCGCCTTTACCGGCAATCGCTTTGAATTCCGTGCCGTCGGTTCACAAGCCAATTGCGCCGCTGCCATGATAGCACTAAATACTGCAGTTGCCGAAGCACTCACCTCCTTCAAGGAAAGGGTAGATGCCCTTATCGCTCAAGGCACAGAGAAAAACACTGCCATCCTGACAGTGCTCCGCGAAGACATCAAAACCTGCAAGCCCATCCACTTTGACGGCAACGGCTACTCAGATGAATGGAAAGCCGAAGCCAAGAAGAGGGGACTTGACTGCGAAACCAGTTGCCCTCTCATCTATGACAACTACCTCTCGGAGTCTACGGTGAAAATGTTCGAAAAGATGAACGTCATGAAAAGACACGAACTGGAAGCACGCAACGAAATCAAATGGGATACCTTCACCAAAAAGATTCAGATTGAAGCACGAGTCTTCGGTGACTTGGCAATGAACCACATTATCCCCATTGCTACACGCTACCAAAGCATGCTGATTGACAACGTACATAAGATTGCTGACATCTACCCCAAGGAAGAGGCCGCTGCCATCAACGCAGACAACTTGGCCATCATCTCTAAAATATCCAAGCACACCAGTTACATCATCGAAACCGTGCAGAAGATGGTAGATGCCCGTAAGGTGGCTAACAAAGTGACCGACACCCGTGAGAAGGCCATCCTCTATCATGACAAAGTAGC
>JALERS010000106.1 GCA_022763905.1 Prevotellaceae bacterium
CAAGATATGAGTTTGCGCTGTTGGAGAACGGGCATCAATGAAACGGAGCCTCTCCCTTGGCTGGCACCCAGCAAGAAAGGAAACGATAACGAGTACTTTACCTGTCGCTTTCTGCCCCACTAAAAATCTACTGACCCCTCAGAAGCCTTCCTCTGAAAGTCTGAAGAAGTGAATGAAAAAAGAAAAGCCTCCTCGAGGGTGTGAATCACATACTCTCAAGGAGGCTTTCGCCGACTAGGGAACGAACTGCCTCACAGAGCATCGCTCTCCTTTGCCGCAAGACTTCACTACAGGGTGAGATGTAACTTCTTGGCTATCTCGGCGGGAATGGCATGCTTGTTAATGAGGATGTTCATGGTCTTGTAGGCTACATATGCCTTGGAGATGTAGCAGATTCCGTGGTACTTATTGTAATCTCCCCATGAATTCTTCATCATGAAATATTCTTTTCCTTTATTGTCTTTTACCAGACCGTAAATGAGCATCCCGTGATCGTCAGTTGTCTCCCAGTTGTCGAATGCTTTCTGTCGCATCTCGGGGGTCACTTCTACTTCGTTCTGTGCATTCTTTACCAGATACTGGTTTTCTGAATCGCCCTGCCAGCGTGCCTGATCAGAACCTGACTTGTCGCTTACCTTGCTGTCCTTGGGCATGAGCACTACTTCGTGCTTACGGAAAGAGGGTTCACTCACATCTGCTCCCCATGCGAAGGTGTAACCTTGGCGCACTGCATGGTCCATCACTTCCATGAACTCGTCAAGAGGCAGGTTGTAGTTGAGCGCCCAGCGCCAGTTGTCTTGTACTTCAATGGCAAACTGGGAATAATAGGGATGATGGGAGAATGAGGTGAGACAGACGTAGTCGTCCATATTGAGCTGGAGACATTCTGCTACAAAGCTCTTCGGGGTATAGGTCTTGCCTTCATAGGTGAAGTTTTCGGGCAACTTACCGATATAGGCCTGATAGATGCCTTCCAATCCTTTCTTCCATACAGGGGAGAGGGTCTTGAACGTTCCCTTGGCCAATGCGCCTACATAGGCAGATGTAACCTTGTCTAACTCGTTGTGATTATAGAGGGTGTCTCCATAGAGGCTACCGGGTCGGGGCATGGCTTCTTCGGGACACATACCGTAATGCTTCAGACAATAGACTGCATCGTAGAAGCTTCCTCCCTGAGAGAAGGAGATGTCGCCATGCAGTCGGACTGCAGCTACGGCTCTGTCCAGATAGGTGTTTTCTACTAGGAAGGATTCGCACAGATTGTACTCCTTATGCTGGGTGCGGAGCAATTCTGCTTCAAAGAATCCTAATGATGAGAAGGCCCAGCATGTACCGGATCGGTTTTGGTTTTTGACGGAGGTGATAGGGTTCTCCTTGATAATGGTAAAGGTCAGGGAGTCTTTTACTGGCTTTTTCTTTTCCTTGGCTGTCATACTGCCTGCGAATACCAGAAAGCAGCCGAGCAATACAATAATTTTTTTCATGGTTGATTGGGGTATTGATGGATGTTAATACTTATTTTTGGCAATATAGTCTTCTACGTCTTGCAGATGATAGGGAATGATGTCTCTTCCCAGAATGCGGGCTCCCTTATCGGTAATGAGGAGATCGTCTTCAATACGGATGCCGCCGAAGTCACGGTATTTCTCTATGACATCAAAATTGAGGAAGGGGGCACAGTGGTTCTTCTGACGCCAATTGTCTATCAGGGCTGGAATAAAATAGATGCCCGGTTCGTCTGTGACCACGAATCCTTCCTGAAGTCTTCTACCCAGACGGAGACTGGCTGTTCCGAACTGACTGGAAGGTGACACCTCGTCATCGAATCCTACATAGTGCTGACCCAGTCCTTCCATATCATGGACATCCATGCCCATCATATGACCCAGTCCGTGAGGGAGAAACAAGGCATGAGCCCCTGCCTGAACTGCTTCTTCGGTATCTCCTTTCATCAGCCCCAACTGCTTCAGCCCTTCTGTCATATGACGACATACGTCCATATGCACGTCCAGCCATTTGACTCCAGGGGCCGCCAATTGAAGGGCAAGGTCATGACACTCTTCTACAAGGGTGTAGATGTCTTTTTGCTTATTGGTAAAACGACCGCTGACCGGCGATGTACGGGTATTGTCTGAGCAATAGCAGTCGGTGGTTTCTGCTCCTGCATCTACCAGCAACAATCTGCCTGACTCGAGATAATTGTCTGAGGGTGAACCATGCATCACTTCTCCATGGGTGGTGACAATGCTGGGGAAGGATACCATGCCTCCGAGTGAAAGGGCAATGCCTTCAATAGTACCGGCAATGAAATGCTCTGTGACACTGGTAGAACAGAGTTTCATGGCAGTGGTGTGCATCTTATTGCCGATGGCGCACGCTCTCTCTATCTCCTTGATCTCTGCCTGACTCTTGACGGAACGCAAGTCTACTACCGACTTGATCAACTGGACGGAAGCTGCCTGCTTGAGCTGGGCGGGTGTCATTCCTGTGAGTTCTCCCAAAAGCATCTGAATGTCGTGACGGTAAGGAGGAAGAAAATGGAGTGTCTGACCCTCCTGACGGGCATTGGCAAGAAAGGATGACAGGTCTGCCATAGATCCCGAATGAGAAATGCCTGTCTCTGCCGCCAAACTGGCCACACTGTCTACCGACCCGTACCATATGATATCATCCAGGTCAATATCGTCACCGAAAAGGTAAGTGGTGTCATGATCTACATCTATGACCCCGAAGAGCCCTTCTCTCTGCTGTCCGAAGAAGTACAGGAAAGAGCTGTCTTGACGATGGTGGAAGCAGTTGTTGGGATAATTGGCAGGAGTAGGATTGTTGCCCGGAAACAGCAACAGACCGCCTCCCATCTTTGCCTTAAGAGCCGCGCGGCGGGATATATAGGTTTCTTTGTCAAACATAGTCGCTACATTTAAACGGTGTGTGAATAAAGATAGACAAAATTACTATTTTTCCACGGATTATCTCCTACTCTCCGTCACAATTTGTCATTCCGTCAAAAAGTTGGTGACTGCCACCATGTCATTGAGAGAAATTATGTATAAATTTGTCGTCATAAACAGATGCCGATGGACTACTGCCCTCATTCAGAAATGACTCTTACGGCAGACGACGGTTTCCGCTGTCTGGAAGAAGTGCTTGCTCTCTCATGGAGCGGCAATAGCAGTCGTCGGCTCTACTGCCTCTTGCAGGAAATGTGCAACGAACTGACTCAGGGTCTTCATTTCTCCAATCTGTTTACCCGACTGGACTATGCCTGCCGCCACATCAACATGCCACCTGCCATGCGGGCGGAGATGCAGCAATTGCGCCACCGACTGCATACCTGTCCTGATATGTACAAGGACAACAGAGATGTATGGGAAAACGACATCCTTCTGCTGGCTCGCTTCATCGCCATCGCCTACGGACAACCTATTCCGCACAGTCTGACTGCCTGCTGCCCCGCACCTGCCCTTCCTCATCCGCCTTCTTCCTATGGACACGAAGTGACCCTCTGCCTGCGTGTATTGGTAAGAAGATTTGACAAGACCTTTATCTATGCCTCCCCGGAAAACGGTGACGGAGAGGAGGTGCTATGCATTGACTACGCTCATGCGGGATACGACGGCGAACTGGCCTATCTGTACCATCTACTCCGAGAAGGAATGAGTATCAACCTGCTTAAAACGGTATACCGCGATGACGGCATCCTTCTGCCTAAAGCCATTATCCTTCTGCCCGACTGCCTCATCGACGTGTCCTCTCTGGCACGCTGCTTCCGACTTTTCGGCAACGACCCCCGCAACTACATCCTGGCACGTATCGAACAGCGTACAGATACACCTGAAACTCTCTTGGGTAATGCAGCCAGTCAGTTTCTCGATGACTGGGTCTACGACGACGGCATTCATCCTGTGACGTACAAAGACTCTGTCAGACAACTGTTCCACCACCAACCAGTTTCGTTCGCGTTTACCGACATGAACGGTTTTGATTTCCACGAAAAGGCACGCCAGCAGTTCTTCCATATCCGCCAACTGGTAAAAGAGGAGATGGAGCAACTGTATGGATTCCAATTGGATAAAGCATTAGTGGAACCTTCCTTTGTATGCGAAGCTTTAGGGCTCTCCGGACGTATGGACTACCTACAGAGCGACGGCACGAAGGTCATAGAGCAGAAAAGCGGCAAGCGTGACGAATGGCGCCATTCCCACATGGAGGCTCACTTCGTACAGATGATGCTCTATGAGAAAATAGTGGAATACAATCTACAATTGCCCGAAACCGCCTGCCAGGGGTTTCTCTTCTATTCCCGCTACAGCGATGGGTTCTATCCAGAAAAAATATACAATAGACTCCTGCTGGAAGCCTTGGCCTTACGCAACCGAATTGTCATACAGGAAATGCTATGCGCAGAAGGAAAGACCGCCGACATCCTACGCTCCATGACTCCCGACAGCCTGAATACAACGGGCAACAAATGGGCACAGAAAATGCTGGAACAGACGCTCCTGCCGCTATCCTCCTCCCAACTGACTTTTTCTTATATCACCCGTTTCTATACTTTTCTCTGCCGGGAACAGATGTTGGGCAAAACGGGAATGGACGGAGAGACAGGCAACAGTTTCTCTGACCTATGGAACCTTCCACCTTCTGTGCGCATAGCCAACGGAGATATGTATGCGGGGCTTTCTCTTATACAATGCCTTCCTGGCGAAGAGGCTTCCGGGACAGGTATAGAGCGACTGGTATTCCACATACATGACTGTTCATCTCTGACCAATTTCAGAAAAGGCGACATCGTACTGGTCTACGGATATCCCCGAAAGGGTGTGCCGGATGTAAGAAGGGGACTTGTGATGCGTGGCAAACTGGCTGACATGGAGGAGGAACGGCTGGAAGTGGTCCTCAACCATCGACAACGGAATACAGACTTCTTCCCAAAAGACGGTATCTGCTATGCATTGGAACACGACCGAATAGAATCTTCCAACGAGGGTCTGTACAGAGGACTGTTTGCCCTGGCCAACACCAACAGCAAGAGGAGAGAACTGATACTTGGACTGCGACCTCCTGAACACGCTGACCATACAGTGCTGGCTGGAGACTATGGGTCGTTCAATCGTATGGTCAGCAAGGAAGTGGCCGCCAAGGACTATTTCCTCATTATCGGACCTCCCGGGTCGGGCAAGACCAACTGCGCACTGAGGTATATGGTGGAAGAAGAACTGAGAAGACATAATGGGCACATCCTGCTCATGGCCTATACTAATCGTGCCGTTGACGAGATATGCAGTATGCTGGAACTTATCTGCCAGGAACATCCTGACCTGATGGATGACTATCTGAATATGGGAAAGCCTCTGACCACCTCCCCACTCTTTCACAAACGCCTGCTGAGCCGAAAATGCGAAAAGGCGGGAACTGCAGCCGAAGTGAGAGCTCTCCTAAAAAAAACACGCGTCTATGTGGGTACTACCTCCACCATGTCTTCCCATACGCTACTGCTGAAAAACATTCATTTCAAAACGGCGTTCATTGACGAGGCATCCCAAATTCTGGAACCTTACCTGCTGCCTCTGCTATGTAGCCAGAACGCCGACACTGACAGCATAGAGCGTTTTGTCTTGATAGGAGACCAAAAACAATTGCCGGCTGTAGTCTTGCAGGACACAGAGTCGTCACAGGTGAAGGAACCCGAGCTCTTGTCTATCGGACTGACCAACTGCCGCAACTCTCTCTTCGAACGACTGCTCAAACAGCAACAAACTAACGGACTTACTGCCTCCTATGAAATGCTGACCCGACAGGGACGCATGCACCCTGATGTCTATGCATTTGTCAACAATAACTTCTACAACGGACTCCTGCAAAGTGTTCCTCTCTCGCACCAAACACGACCTCTCTCTCATATATATGCCCGAAGCCTACAACGAAAGGATTTGCCACCGCTCTGCTCTCTTCTCGCCAACCACAGAATGCTGTTCGTAGACTGCCCTCCCTCTGACACAGAGACAATGCAAGAAAAAGCCAATGCCAGCGAAGCTGAACTCACAGCTCGATTGATCGAAGCCTACTCTCTGCTCCTGAAAATGGAAAAACGACCCGTGACCGAAGAAGAAATAGGAGTCATTGTGCCTTACCGCAACCAAATATCCATGATACGCAGTAAACTTGAACTGCGGCATTATCCTTATACCCATCTCATCACCATAGATACGGTAGAACGTTTTCAAGGTAGCCAACGTAATCTTATCATCTGTTCGCTGACCGTAACGCGTCCCCATCAACTGCAATTCCTTACCTCTTCCACCTACTTGGAAGGTAATCTTCAGATAGACCGTAAACTCAATGTAGCATTGACACGAAGCCGCGAACAGACTCTCATTGTCGGACATGCCGCTTTGCTCCAGCGAAATATCCTGTACAAGCGTTTCATACAGACCCTGAAAGAGCAAGGACATTACTTCCCTGCCAGCGACCTTCCCGAGGATATCCCTCTATCGACAACTACAAAAGAATAATGACTTCCTGCATGGGCCGCAATGAAAACTATACATGTCTGCGGCGGTAGCTCAACGGAGTCATTCCCATCAACCGATGAAATATATGAGAAAAGAATGACGGTGACTCATAACCGCAAGCATACGCAATCTCTTTCACTGTCATATCGGTGGACGACAACAACTGACAGGCTTTTTCCATACGCATCCTGTTGAAAGCCTCATTGAGTGTGTCTCCTGTATGCTTTTTGTAAAAACGACATACTGATGCACGCGACATACCTGCTACGGAAGCAAGAGCTGACAAGGAGAACGGAACAGACAGATGACCCAACATATACTTGTTGATGCGACCCAACAACCAACCGTCGGATTGCTCACCATGCCAGTGCCTGACTGGAAATTTCTGCCAGCCTTTAATCTGTGCGCAACGGACTGCCAACACGTACAACGCCTCATAGAAAGAAAAGCCTTCTCGGTAGGACAACCTTTCCAACATTCCCATCAAAGTGCTGTAGATACTCTCATCCGTAAGAAATATTCCCTCTTCGGCCTGAGCGAAAAAAGGAGACAATTGATGGAACAATTGCATTTTCAACAATGCTTCAGGAAAGAAATCCATACGAAAACGCAGTTGCAGGATGGATGCTCCCGACCCTCTGTTCACAGGCTCAAAATAGACACTGGGATGACTCCGAACCCAAAAACAGACTCCTGATGCTACCGACATCCGCCCCAGACCGCAATGCAATAGCCAGGTTCCTCCTGTCACAAGGTCCAGTTCCCAGCAATCCTGACGGTAATCGCCCTTCAAGGTGTTGAACAAACGCCTGATCTCCCAATCCCTGACATCTGCCCAACCAGATACATGCGATAAATCAACCATATCAAAAAAAATCAGCGATTATGCAAAGATACAATAATCTTTTGCAAATCTACAATAATACGGATTCAAAATATTTTCTTAAAGAAAAACTCATTATTATAGAGGGCATCCATTCATGCACTCCACCGAAAGGAATCATCATTTATCATATCATACATATACTATGCGTCAATTAAAAATCACCCAGAGCATTACCAACCGTGCCAGTGCCGCACTCGACAAGTACCTGGTCGAAATAGGACGTGAAGAACTGATTTCCACTGACGAGGAAGTGGAACTCGCCCAGCGTATCCGTGAGGGAGACGAAAAAGCGCTGGAAAAACTGGTATGCGCTAACCTTCGTTTCGTAGTGTCCGTAGCCAAACAATACCAGAATCAAGGTCTTTCACTGAATGACCTTATCAACGAAGGCAACATGGGACTCATAAAGGCTGCACGAAAATTTGACGAAACTCGCGGTTTCAAGTTTATTTCCTATGCAGTATGGTGGATACGTCAGAGTATTCTGCAAGCCATCTCCGACCAAAGCCGTATTGTCCGTATGCCGCTCAATCAAGTAGGCTTCCAAAGCAAACTGAGCAAGATTCGTACCAATTTCGAACAGAAATACGAACGACAGGCTTCCATCGAAGAACTGGCAGAAGAAATGGGAACCGACCAAGCAAAAATAGCAGAAGCTCTTGGCACCAACGGAAAAAAGATTTCGGTAGATGCACCTCTCCAAAATGACGACTCCAGTGCCATGATTGACACCATGACTGACGAAAGCCAGGAACCCACAGATATTCAGATGGAGAAAGAGTCTCTGGACGCAGACCTCAATACTGCCTTGAGCTTCCTGCAGGAACGTGAACAAACAGTGCTCAAACTGCTCTTCGGAATCGGAGGAGAAACAGAAATGACAGCAGAGGAAGTGGCCAACAAACTGGAACTGACGCGTGAACGTGTACGACAAATCAAGGAAAGGGCTTTGCGTCGACTCAGAGACAACGAAGACATCAATATGCTGAAAAAGTATTTCTGATTTTTCCAAATACCTATTGCTTACCCATGACAGAACTCAAGCAGAGAGGCATTTCATCCACACTTTGCTTGAGTTCTTCTATTTCTATCCAAACATTGCCATGAATAATACCCGGCATATCCATATCAACGACTACAACTATCTGCTACCTGAAGAACGCATCGCCAAGCATCCTGTAAGCCAACGTGACCTTTCACAACTGTTGGTCTACAACGGAGGCAAAATTCTACATACTGACTTCCGACACATTACCGACTGGATACCGGCAGGCAGCCTGATGGTATTCAATAATACCAAAGTCATACAAGCACGGCTGCATTTTCATAAGACAACAGGAGCACTAATAGAAATATTCTGCCTGGAACCTCATCTTCCAGCCGACTATGAACGTATTTTCCAAGAAAAACAAGAATGCCAGTGGAAATGCCTGGTAGGCAACCGCAAGAAATGGAAAGAAGGACCATTACAACGACAACTCAACTGGAACGGAAAGACGATAACGCTCTCTGCAGAAATGACAGAAAAGGAGGGAGAAAGCGATATCATACGCTTCAGTTGGGACAATGAAGATGCTACTTTCACCGACATCCTCTCACTGGCAGGCGAACTGCCTATTCCTCCCTACCTCAACAGGCAAACTGAAGAAAGCGACAGAACCAACTACCAAACTGTCTACTCCAAAATAGACGGCAGTGTGGCCGCCCCTACAGCAGGTCTCCATTTTACAGATACCGTCCTCAAGGATCTGGACAATAAAGGAGTGGAAAGAAACGAAATTACCCTACATGTAGGAGCTGGCACATTCAAACCGGTAAAGGCCGAGGAAATGGCTGGCCATGAAATGCATGCAGAATATATACATGTCTCATTGTCATCTATTGAAGCTCTTATACGCCATCAGGGAAAATGTACCTGTGTAGGCACCACCTCTGTCAGAACAATAGAAAGCCTATACTATATCGGCGTCAATATCATTCAACATCCGGATACGACAGAAGACCAATTGGGTGTCAGTCAGTGGCAACCCTACGACTGCTCCTCGCAAGTGAGTGCTTTAGATGCGTTGAAAGCGATTCGTTCCTATCTCATCACCCATCATCTGGATGCACTGCACACCACTACACGTATCATCATTGCACCTGGATACACCTACCATTATGTACAACGCATCATTACCAATTTCCATATGCCGAAAAGCACACTCCTCCTATTGGTATCTGCATTTGTAGGAAACGATTGGCGCAGGATATACAACTATGCACTGCAACATGACTTTCGTTTCCTGAGTTATGGCGACAGTTCCATCCTCATCCCCCACTCCAATGATTGACTCTCCTGAAACCCTTCTGCCGCTCCTCGACGAGGGAGGAAATGTGGTCGGCACTCTTTCCCGCAAAGAAGCTCACAGCGGGTCACGCCTTCTGCATCCTGTAGTACATCTGCACGTATTCAACAGCGATGGGCAACTGTATCTGCAGCAACGTCCGTCATGGAAAGACATCCAACCTGGCAAATGGGATACATCGGTAGGAGGACATATGGACGC
>JALERS010000111.1 GCA_022763905.1 Prevotellaceae bacterium
ATCTTCGGTGATCGTGCAGGCGATGTGAAAGATGCCTCATTGAAGGCACCTCCTTCTTTATCTGGTGTGGTAGTAGGCAAGTGCCTGTTCGCCAAGGCTTCCAAGACCCGTTCTTCTCGTGCTGCCGACAAGGTGACTCTGCAGAAGTTGCAAGATGAGTTTGATAAGCATGTTGAGCAGCTGAAGTCTGTTTTGGTAGAGAAACTTTTGGTTTTGACCAAGGATAAGACTTCTGTCGGCATCAAGAACAACCTTGGAGAGGAAGCTATCGCCAAGGGTGCGAAGTTCACCAAGACTATCTTGATGAACCTGGACTATTCTTCTGTCCAGTTGAGTAAGTGGACCACTGATGACCACAATAACCAGTTGATTTCCCAACTCATTATCAACTATCTGAAGAAATATAATGAAGAGGATGCAATCCTCAAGCGTAAAAACTATGCCATTACCATTGGCGACGATCTGCCTTCTGGTGTTATCCAAATGGCAAAGGTTTACATTGCCAAGAAGCGTAAGATAGGAGTAGGTGACAAGATGGCTGGTCGTCATGGTAACAAGGGTATTGTATCCAAGATAGTACGTTCTGAAGATATGCCGTTCCTTGAAGATGGAACACCTGTTGATATTGTCCTCAACCCGTTGGGTGTACCTTCTCGTATGAACCTTGGTCAGATATTTGAAGCTGTACTTGGTTATGCAGGTTACAAGCTCAACACCAAGTTTGCAACGCCCATTTTTGATGGTGCTTCTCTTGATGACCTTGAAAAGTGGACAGACAAGGCTGGACTGCCTCATTTGGGACTTACACAGTTGTATGACGGTGCTACTGGTGAGCCTTTCGACCAGAAAGCCACAGTCGGAGTCACCTATATGCTTAAATTGGGTCACATGGTTGAAGACAAGATGCATGCCCGTTCTATTGGTCCATACTCTTTGATTACACAGCAGCCATTGGGTGGTAAGGCCCAGTTTGGTGGTCAGCGATTCGGTGAAATGGAAGTATGGGCTCTTGAGGCCTTTGGTGCTTCTCATGTGCTTCAGGAGATGCTCACCGTGAAGTCAGATGACGTGGTAGGCCGTGCCAAGGCCTATGAAGCCATTGTCAAGGGCGATCCACTTCCTGTGCCAGGTATCCCCGAGTCATTGAACGTATTGCTTAATGAGTTGAAGGGACTGGGCTTAAGTATCAGATTAGAATAACTCTTTACAATCATATAAAATGGCATTTAAGAAAGAAACAAAGTTAAAGAGTTCGTTTACGAAGATTGCGATAGGATTGGCTTCACCTGAAGAGATTCTGCAGAATTCGTACGGCGAAGTGTTGAAGCCAGAAACTATTAACTACCGCACCTACAAGCCTGAGCGTGATGGTCTGTTCTGTGAGCGCATTTTTGGTCCTACCAAGGACTATGAATGTAATTGTGGTAAATACAAGCGTATCCGTTATAAAGGTATCACTTGTGACCATTGCGGTGTGGAGGTTACTGAGAAGAAAGTGCGTCGCGAGCGTAGTGGCCACATCTCTTTGGTAGTGCCTATTGTTCACATATGGTATTTCCGTACACTTCCCAATAAGATTGGCTATTTGCTTGGTTTACCTAGCAAGAAACTTGAGGCTGTTATCTATTATGAGCGTTATATAGTATTGCAAGAAGGTTGCTTCGCAGGTAAACCCTGTCTTGAGGGCCGTGAAATACATAAGTATGATCTTCTCACCGAGGAAGAGTATTTCTCCCTTATGGAACAAGTTCCCCAAGGCAATCAGTACCTTGAGGACACCGATCCGGAGAAGTTTATTGCCAAGATGGGTGGAGAAGCAGTTTATTCCCTTTTGCAAGACCTTGACCTTGATTCCTTGTCTTATGAGTTGCGTGACCGTGCTCATAATGATACATCACAGCAGCGTAAGGCTGAGGCTTTGAAGCGTCTTCAGGTAGTTGAGGCTTTCCGTGCCAGCAAGGATGTTAATCGTCCTGAGTGGATGGTGCTCAAAGTTATTCCTGTTACTCCTCCAGACCTTCGCCCGCTTGTGCCCTTGGATGGTGGACGTTTCGCTACTTCCGACCTTAATGACCTCTATCGTCGTGTTCTGATTCGCAACAATCGTCTGAAGAGGCTTATTGATATCAAAGCCCCTGAGGTTATCCTGCGTAATGAGAAGCGTATGCTTCAGGAAGCGGTAGATAGTCTGTTTGATAACTCTCGCAAGAGTAGTTCAGTACGTTCCGAGTCTAATCGTCCGCTTAAGTCTCTGTCAGACTCCCTTAAGGGTAAACAAGGTCGCTTCCGTCAGAATCTTCTCGGTAAGCGTGTTGATTATTCTGCCCGTTCCGTTATTGTAGTAGGTCCTGAGCTTAAAATGGGTGAGTGCGGACTTCCCAAGCTCATGGCGGCAGAGTTGTATAAACCATTCATCATCCGTAGGCTTATTGAGCGAGGTATCGTCAAGACTGTCAAGAGTGCCAAGCGAATTATAGATCGTCGTGACCCTATCATTTGGGACATTCTTGAGTATGTTATGCGTGGTCATCCCGTGTTGCTCAACCGTGCTCCTACACTTCACCGTTTGGGTATCCAGGCATTCCAACCTAAGATGATAGAAGGTAAGGCAATTCAATTGCACCCCTTGGCTTGTACTCCGTTCAATGCTGACTTCGACGGAGACCAGATGGCTGTCCATCTGCCTTTGAGTAATGAAGCCATCGTTGAGGCACAGACTCTGATGTTGCAAAGCCATAACATTCTTAATCCTGCCAATGGTGCTCCTGTATCTGTGCCTTCACAGGATATGGTTTTAGGTCTTTATTATATTACCAAACTACGTCCGGGAGCCAAGGGAGAAGGCCTTGTATTCTATGGTCCTGAAGAAGCCATTATTGCTTACAACGAAAAGAAGGTAGATATCCATGCTGTCGTGAAGGTGATGGTAAAGGATCTTGATGAAGAAGGTAATACCATCGAGCATATGGTGGAAACCTCTGTAGGTCGTATTATCGTTAATGAGATTACTCCTGACGAGATGGGTTTTGTCAATACCGTCATTTCCAAGAAGTCATTGCGTGATATCATTACCAAGGCTATCAAACTTGTAGGTATGGCTCGTGCGTGTGAGTTCCTTGATGGTATCAAGAACCTTGGTTACAAGATGTCCTATGAAGGTGGACTCTCCTTCAACCTTGATGATATCATTATTCCCAAGGAGAAGGCTGAAATTGTACAGAAAGGTAATGAAGAAGTAGAGCAAATCATGTCCAACTATAACATGGGCTTCATTACTGACAATGAACGTTATAATCAGGTTATTGATACTTGGACCCATGTAAACGCAGAACTCAAGCGTCAAGTGATGAAGCAGATGACTGAGGATGACCAAGGATTCAATTCTGTGTTCATGATGCTTGATTCCGGAGCCCGTGGTTCTGGTGACCAGATTGCTCAGTTGGCAGGTATGAGAGGTCTGATGGCTAAACCTCAGAAAGCAGGTGCTGAAGGCCAGACCATTATTGAGAATCCTATTCTTTCCAACTTCAAGGAAGGTATGTCCGTGCTTGAGTACTTCATCTCTACTCACGGCGCTCGTAAGGGTCTTGCTGATACCGCTTTGAAGACTGCCGATGCTGGTTATCTTACACGTCGTCTTGTCGATGTAGCTCATGATGTCATTATCAACGAAGAAGATTGTGGAACCTTGCGTGGTCTAGAATGTCGTGCCTTGAAAGAAGGTGATGAAATTATCTCCTCTCTCGGTGAGCGAATTCTTGGTAGAGTTTCTGTGCATGATGTTATTGACCCGCTTACAGGCAAGGTGTTGGTTGAAGCAGGTGAAGAGATTACAGAATCCATTGCGCAGGCCATTGAGGCCTCTCCTGTAGAAAGTGTAGAGATTCGTTCTGTTCTTACTTGCGAGAGCAAACATGGTGTCTGCATGAAGTGCTACGGCCGTAATCTCGCCACCCATAGGATGGTGCAGAAAGGTGAGGCTGTTGGTGTCATCGCTGCTCAGTCCATCGGTGAACCAGGAACCCAGCTTACACTGCGAACCTTCCACGCAGGTGGTGTGGCAGGTAATGCTGCAGCCAATGCCACTATCGTTGCTCATCATCGCACCCGACTCAAGTTTGAGGATCTTCGTGTTATTGATGCAGCAGAAGACGATGGTACACCTGTACAGATAGTATCTGGTCACCTTGTTACAGTGAGTCAGTTGGATGTCAATACAGGTATTGCACTTTCTGTGCAGGATGTGCCTTATGGCTCCAAGCTGTACGTCAATGATGGCGACATTGTAGAGGCAGGTACCGTCATTGCCAAGTGGGATCCTTTCAACAATGTCATTGTTACAGCCCACTCAGGTAAGATACGTTTCAAGAATGTTATTGAAGGTGTCACTTATAAGGTGGAAGAAGATGAGTCCACAGGTATGCGTGAGTTGATTGTCATTGAAGCTAAGGATCATAAACTTTCTCCCGAGTGTGAGATTCTTGACGAAAATGGCAATCTGGAACAGACCTATGCATTCCCTATAGGTGGTCATATCGTAGTAGCCGACAATCAAGATATCAAGGCTGGTGAAGTTATCGTAAAGATTCCGCGCAGTGTAGGCGGTATGGGCGATATCACTGGTGGTCTGCCTCGTGTAACTGAGCTCTTTGAGGCTCGCAATCCGTCCAACCCTGCCATTGTATCTGAAATTGATGGACGTATTACCTTGGGTGGTATCAAGCGTGGCAACCGTGAAGTCATTGTTCAGTCCATTGTTAAACCCAAGGATCCTGAGCAGGCTGTCAAGGAAGGCAAGGTGCTTACAGATGAAGGCTATATCATAGTAGACGAGCGTCGTTATCTCATTCCAACTGGTCGTCAGGTACTTGTGCAGAATGAAGACTTCGTTCGTGCTGGTACCCCGTTGTCCGACGGTGAGATTACTCCTGCTGATATCCTTTCCATCATGGGTCCCACTGCTGTTCAGGAGTATATTGTGAATGAAATTCAGAATGTATATCGTCTGCAGGGTGTAAAAATTAATGATAAGCATTTCGAGGTCATTGTTCGTCAGATGATGCGCAAGGTGCGTATTGTTGATCCAGGTGATACTAACTTCCTGCAGGAAGACCTTGTGGACAAGATTGATTTCTTGGCTGAAAATGACCGTATTTGGGGTCGCAAGGTTGTAGAAGATGCAGGTGATAGCGAGAACATGAAGAAGGGAATGATTGTCACCGCTCGCAAGTTGCGTGATGAAAATTCCTATCTGAAGCGTCATGATCTGAAAGTGGTTTCTGTGCGCGACGCTTTGCCCGCTACATCAGTCCAGATATTGCAGGGTATTACACGTGCTGCATTGCAGACTTCTAGCTTTATGTCTGCCGCTTCATTCCAGGAAACCACCAAGGTACTTAATGATGCAGCTATCCGTGGCCGTGTAGACTATCTTGAAGGCATGAAGGAGAATGTCATTACGGGTCATCTGATACCAGCAGGTACTGGCTTCCCTGAGTTCCGCAATGTTGTTGTGGGCAGTAAGGAAGAGTATGAACGTCGTATGGCAGAGACCGAAGAGTTGGAAATCAGCTTAGGCAATGAGATATTCTGACCTGTAGCCTATTTATTTAATTCATAATAAGAGCACCCGGTTCCTTTAGGAGCTGGGTGCTCTGTGTGAATAGAGGGAGATTATGGGGTTCGGTATATTTTTTAGTGGGGCAGAAAGTGACAGATAGGATTGCGATACACCTGTGGTATCTATGTATATATCCCAGTCTCATGTCAAATGCAATTATTCAGTTGTTCAATGATTCTCTCCCTTTCACCGCTTCCTTTTGTTGACAGTCTTAGCAATGGAAGGGAATAGATGGCGAAGATGTGGTCTTTCATCCTGTCACGTCGATGCTGTTCCGTTGCGTTGTTGTGGAAGGAATAGCCGTCTGTCTCGATGGCAAGCACGGGCTTTTTGCTGATGCCATTGATGATGAGAAAATCGACATGGGTGTTGTAGTTTCCAGCGTATGCCAGTTCCTCCTGCGACATGAGGGATGTGTCCTTGATAATCTGTCGGAGTGGTATGTGGCAAAGCACTTTTAGACAGGAGAAACGGTTGTCTGAAGTGAGTATTCCGTCAATCAGATGATAGGTCATATTCTCTGAGGCATACTCTGATATTTGTGGCAGACGTTCGAGTATGGCCATTCTCTCTGCTGTATATTGTTCATAGAGATAGTCGAAAATGGAGGCTATTTTGCTATCTGTCACAGTGCAGTTGTTGTAACGGATGTAGTCGAGTAAGTCCATGATATTACCGTGGTTCTTCTGCTCGTTGCTTGTTATCACAAGGCAGAACTTTTTCTTGGCACGTGAAACAGCCACATTTAGGATGTTGGCATCATCGGTAAATGGTGTTATCTGATTATCTACCACACTCATGATAATGGCATCCTTTTCCCGACCTTGGAACTTGTGTATGGTGGCGGCATCCAATTCTGGCATCTGATTATGGAACTGATTGACCTGATTATTGTAGGGCGTGACTATGCCTATGTCCTCATATTCTGTCAGAGTGGGAAGTACTTCTTCTCTTATTACATCTATCTCTCGCTGATTATTCTGTCCCGTGGCATGGTTGCCTTTTCGAGTAAGATAAGCACAAAGTACATCCTCCTCGCCATGGTCACGAGTCATTATAAGTAGGTTGCCTCCATAGAATTTCTGGTTGCAGAAATTAATGATGCGAGGATGGCATCGATAGTGTTCACGGAGCATGGTCTCAGGCACATTTCGGATGACAGTGCGGATGGACTCCAAGAAACTGTACTTGGCACAGTCATATCCTTCAGGAATATTGTATTGCTCCATGATGGAAGTCAGTTTGGCTATGTCCTTGTCTGTCACCACATTGGGCAGTTGGAGCGTATCGCCGACTATCACGGCATTGTTGGCACAGGTTAGTGCCAAGGCACCTGTCTCTACCGACACTTGAGAGGCTTCGTCCATGATGATATAGTCATATGGTTTGTCGCCAAAGAGACAGGAACGGGCAGAGAAGGTGGTACTCAGCACTACGGGGTAGCGTTTCAGAAAATCTTCGCCGTGAGCCTTCATGCCCTTGGTGTCTTGGAAGAGGATGCTTTCCTTTTTGTCAAATCTGCCATGGAGAGATGCTTTGAACAGAGTCATGGAATTGTCTATCAAGGTCTTCGTTAGTTGGTCAGTATCGTATGTGCATAGTTCTTTCCTTATAGTCTCCAAGCGTTCTTCTATCTCTATGCGCTGGTTGAGATAATAAAGAGTCTGAAACTCTATCACCAACGGCTTTATGTCTGCCTGTTCAAACTTGTTGTGTAGCCTCAATCTGTATCTGCATAGTATACGCATCCAAAGCGACTTCAATTCCTCCGTTATCCTTGACCAAAGTCCATTGGGGACTATAAGTGTCCCGTTTGCCTTGGACTGGTAATAAAGCCATAGTCTAATGATGAGTGAAGATGGTGCCCTCCGCTCTAATGGTGTTTGTTCGTCTATGCTATTATCCATGCAAAAATGCCGCCATTCCAGATTAATGCTTTGCTGTTCCTGACGTAGCATGGCATCCTCGTTTAATAGCGCATACACTTTGTCAAGATTTCTGAGCGTATCGTGCAACGTACTTTTCATTCTCATTCTATCCTGAATGGAACAATACCACGACGAGACTTCAGCAGGAACGACTGTCTGTTGGCTGATGAAGAGTTCCTTGTTCTCCTTGCTGCCAAGCGGTGCCACCAAGAATGCAAGTCCGTATTTCTCCAACTTCTCCTGCACATTCATGATGGCAGAGTTGTTATTTGACACCACAAGTACTGTTTGTCCGTTCCTCACGATATTGGCAATGACATTGAGAATGGTTTGTGTCTTTCCCGTTCCTGGAGGGCCCTGCACCACGCTCACTTGATGTTCGAAGGCTGCTGCTACGGCTTTCTTCTGGCTGGCATTGCAACCAAACGGATAAATCAAGTCCTTGTGGCTGAGCTTCCTTACCTTGTGTTTATTGGGATTGATGTAGCAAGCTGCAGTAGTCTTTTCATCAATGAAATCTACCTTCTCGTATATCTGCGAAAGGATACCCTCCTTATCTCCTTCTTTGCGAAGCGGATTGATGGTTGCCACCTGTTTGAGGTAGGTTAAGGTGTTCCTTGATGTTTCATCGTCCAAGCAGGTCTTGACTATGTTTATCTGCCCTTCAGCATATTCCCCCTCATAACCGCTACGGTATTTTATTCGCCAATAAACATTCTGTCCAGTTTCAAACTGCCAAATCTCCGTAACATCCGTTTGTAGGTGACCGTCACGAAACACCTTGTACAGTTCGGGTACAAGCCATTGTGGATTGGTGAGCCATGTCACCTTGTCTGCACTATATGTATAGGATTTCGGATTGTTTTTGAAAGAGACACGAAAGGCAGTAGCACACAACTTGCTGATGGATGCTATCTGCAATGTCTTCAATTCTCCATTCAGTAGAATAAGCGATTGAGTGAGGTCTTGCATACTATTCTCTCATTATTCAGCATTCACTAACTGTATCTGTTTCCAAAGCCATCTGCCTAGCTGTAGTTGAATGGTTACGATGATGGTGGCGTTCTGCTCCATGATAATCCTCGACACTTTTCTGATGAACTTCTCGAGATTCACCTTATAGAGGTTGAAGTTATAGGACGTATCTTGGTGAGAATGGTGGCTACCTTCCTGCGGGTCAGCTGGGTGTTGGCAACAATCTTGCCCGGCATGTCATATTTTACTTTGCTCACCCCGTCGGTACGCATTACGTTGTAGTCGGCAGTGTCCTCGTGAAACATATTCCCGTTTTCTATGTTCTCGGGGTAGAGGCGGTCTTTCTGTTCGCCGCGCGTAACCACACAGTTCAGGCGAGACACGTTGAGTTCCCTGTCAATAGCTTCCGGTTTCTCTGCCATTCAATATATCCCTCTCTCATTCTCTACCTCTACAAGGTGTCTCAACAGGTTCATAGCTAGGGTATAGTCCAACCATTCTATTACATATATAAGGTGTACCACTTTCAGCGGCTTCATTCCTTGGACAGGCAGTTTCTTTAGGGTCTTATCCGATGTATTGCAAAAAAGCGTCCACTTGTATTTTTAGTTTCTCTTTCTGTGCGTCGGTCAGAATCATGTGCCCTTCTGTCCAAGCCTCTGTGTTCAGTTGGATGCCTGTTTGCGGTTCTTGCATCACGTCAGCATGAATAAACGGCAATGTAAGTAGTTCGGTCAGTTTTTCACGACACTTGGATGTTGCCGATGCGCCTCCTGCACCGCTCATGGTCACCTTTTTGTTGTTGATGGCAAGCGGAGTTTTACGGTCACCTGATACAAGTGGACGTGATAGCCAGTCAAAAAGATTTTTCAAATGACCAGGATAACTATAGTTGTATTCTGGAGAGAATATCCACAGGGCATTTGTCTCAGCCACTCTATCCCTCACTCTCTTAACGGCTTCGGGAGCAGGAAACTCAATGTCCTGATTCATCGGTGGCACATCCGAATAGTCAAGATATTCCACTATGGCACGCTCGCCAATCATCTGCTCTACCTCTTCAGCGAGTTTTTTGTTGAATGATTCCTTGCGAAGGGAACCGATAATAAACAGAATTTTCTTCATTGTCTTTGTATATTTTGAAATTTCATTCGAGTCTTTTATTAGCCGTTGCTGGTACATACCCCTCACCTATGCGGTAATTGATATTTGCCTTGTGTGCCTGACTGTGCTGATGGCAGCGCGGGATGTGATATGTCTTTCCATCCTTGATAAACAGTGCTCCCGTTTGATGGAAATGAAACGGGATATCAGCCTTGATACATTGTTCTCTGATGGAGAGAATCCAGTCATAGTCGCAGGGTCGTGCTTGATGACCCGATTCTCCTCCTACGCTCACTTCCTGGATATTATTGTCAAGATAGACAGAAAGGTCAACGGGACCAATCAAGGGGGCAACGATGATACTCTTATGTTTGATGGGGAGTGATTTGAAGATGGGCAAACGATAGTCAGCCATCTCTTGATTCTCCACCGTGCAGCCTACCAGTACATTGTCATAGCCGTCTCCCCAATCATCAGGGATGCACTCCATAAAACGGTCAATGCGTTTGGTGAAAAAATAAAACCACAGATCGCTTCTTTGCTTCATCATCTGCCAACAATCCTTGCGCCACTCATCAGCATCCGAGAGCAGGAAGTCGGAAGTAAAACAAGTGAAGACCACCTTGCTGCTTTCGATCTTCCAGGACTTGTCTCGCTTGCGCTTAATGGGGAGATAAAAGTTGCCCGTCTTACGACATTTGCTACTCGACACCTCATTGCCGTACTTCTCGTCCTGACGATATACATAACAATATTTGCACCCTGGACTGACCTTGGTACATCCATGCCAAGGATTCCAGTTTTCGTAGATGTCTGTATTCTCTTCCATTATCTTGCCTATGTATTTATGGGGTCAACGTCCATCCATCATCTCCATGGTAAATCATTTGTCGGGTCATGCCCCCATCGATACAGATGTTCTCACCTGTGATGAATCCTGCCTTGTCTGAGCAGAGAAACAATACCATATTAGCAATGTCCATAGGGTGGCCTACACGACCTGCTGGCTGTTGTACGGCATCCGCGCCAGAGTAGACTTTATAGTCTGTGTCAATCCATCCTGGAGAGATAGAATTGACCCTTGCTTTACCGCGAAGTGTGATGGCAAGGGCATGGGTGAGGGCGGCAATACCTCCTTTGGCAGCTGTGTAACTCTCTGTCTGCGGCTGGCTCATTCGGTCGCGCGAGGACGATATATTGATTATCGATGCTCCCTCAGTGAGCCTTGTAGCAAGCAGTTGGACTAGGTAGAAAGGCGCAGTTACACCGACAGTTAGTGCATACTGAAACTCTTCCCATGTACATTCTTCCAGCCCCTTCATCAATGGCAGAGCATTGTTGACAATATAATCCACCTTACCGTACTTGCTGATGATGTCATGGGCAAAGGTTTCCAATACTTCCTTTTTGGAGATGTCGCCTACAAAGTGGTCACCTTCCTGCCTGTCAATGACCGCCACGGTAACGCCTCTTTTGCGGAACTCCTCGACGATACATTTTCCAATGCCTTGCGCACCACCTGTCACAACGGCTACTTTTTTCTTGTATTCCATAATAATTGTCTTATAATGGTAGTCAATGTTCAAATATCGTTTTTTGAATGCTACATGTGAATTCGTATTTTCTCATGAAGTTTTTTCAAGTTGCCATTGTTCTTCTGGCAGGGGTATTTACTTGCTGAAGTCAATCTTTATTGCCTTAGAGCATCAGCCCCCTACTTGTCCATTGGTCAATGGTTGGTGATAGAGCATAGTAGGCAAATGAGGGCCGTTTTTATGTCTGCCATCCTTCAAAGAAGTGTCTATCTTTAGGCAAATACTCATCAGAGACATGAACCTTTTCCTCTATTAGGATATCTGTGAAAGTGATGTCTCCTACAGCCATGTCTCTATTGTCGGTTGTCAAATCATCTTGTGTGAGTATGGGCCAACTCATAGTTATAGCATTTACATCTACACCTATCTCTAAGGCCAACGATGAGCAGTCTGTACACAACAGCGTCAGTAGGAAGATAAATAGAAGTTTGATTGGCGTTTCTCATTATCGTTGGCGTTTATATCATTAACATGATTCTGCCGGCCTCTTTTGTGAACATCTCAGGAAAGCGACAGATAGTTGCATACACCTGCTTGCTTGTCACCAGTTGTCCGTCCTTGCGTTGATACAAGCCTTGGTGATTGATTGCTTCTGCAATCTGGTTGGTAGTCATACCGCCATTTCGCTCCATTATCACATATACGATAGCTTCTTCTATCTTCATTCGTTATTCATTGATAGTTTAAGATTTCTCGATGTGATAGATGGGATTCTTCCACTCCATCAGTATATCGCAACGTTCATAGGCATTGCCTATTAAGGGCATTTCTACAAATCCAAGTTTTCGATATAGTGCGATGGAAGCTTTCAGGTGCGTGTTTCCCTCGAGAAAAATTCTCGTTATCCCATGTTCTTGTGCATATTCCAAAACCGTTCTGCCAAGCAAATACCCGATATGCTTGCCTTGATGAGGACGAGAAACGGCCATTTTTGCCAATTCGTATGACTGGTTTTCCTCATGATACTTCAACGCACAGCACCCTACCATTTCTCCATTATAGATAGCAAGAAATATCTGTCCGCCTTGGTCTACTATATCGTCTATGTGCGTAAAGGTATCAATATCTGAGGCTTCTATTTTGAAGTATGTCTCTATCCACTCTTTATTAAGATGGATAAAGTCGTTTTTGTATTCTGGTTTGTATAATTCAATCTGTACCATTCTCAACTTTTTTCCAAGATAACATTCGTTTTACTGTTTTATATTCAACAGCTCTTACAACCATTTCACGGAGCAGATGTTTGACTGTAGCAAGGGGATGATGGAGTATCATCCTTGGCCCCGCCCAACGCATGACCTTCTTGATTTTTTCCTTCATTTCCGGTTGATAACAATGGGTGGGACATTTTTTGCAGGTGGGCTTTTTCCCTCCATAATGGCATTTATCAAGTCGATAGTGGGCGTAGACCAGCAGTTTCCTGCAGTTGGGACATAGTTGGGTATGTCCTTCCTGTTGACGGCAATACAGATGTATCATCTGCTCTACCAGCCACTTCTCTTCCTGTATGCGTCTGCTTGTCATCGTTATATTAAGAGGCGCAGATAGATTGCTAAAGCTATCTGCAAGATAATGATTGTAGGGATACCCAACTTGAATTTCTTGTGCTTCGTCTTGTGATGCCAAATATGCATGCCGCCCCAGGCTCCAATACTGCCTCCTATGACTGCCAAGGCAATGAGAGTAGCTTCGGAAATGCGCCATCTTCCTTTTTTCGCCTTGTATTTGTCTATGCCATAGAGCAAGAACGTCACAATATTAATGGCAAGCAGATAATAGAGTGAGTAGGAATCCATATTTTTAATGGCTGTTTTTAGAGATACAACTCGTTCGCTTTTCTGGTGGCACAGACTTTTTTCAAGCCTTGTGTCGCCAGAAAGTTCATAATCACTCCGATGCTTCTTCCCCCCGTTGGGCATACAGAGATGCACTTCATACAGGAGATGCATTTGGTAGAATCAACCTTTTTAGGGTCTGAAAGTGGAATGGCATCAGTCGGACATTGCTTGGCGCAAGCTCCACAACGATTGCATCTGCGTCTTCCTTTGGGTTGTGGTACCATGCCACCTTTCTTGTAAGGACGATGGCCTGGTACCTGAGGTATGGTAGAATCATCATTTTTAGCCTTACTCAAGATATCAGTACCAAAATGTCGGAGTGTCTTTTCGTCATCAGTATCTGGTCGACCTTTGCCATATTTTCTGATGATACTGTGCTCGGCTACTGCTCCTACGGCAGCAATTACACGGAAACCTATTTCTGTGGCTACATCCAGCATTTCTATCAGCGCATCATCGTAGGCACGGTTGCCAAAGACAGCCACTACAACGCATTTTGCTCCATGGGGATT
>JALERS010000108.1 GCA_022763905.1 Prevotellaceae bacterium
GAAAAAAACCTCGCCCATCGGAGTAGTAGAGTCCCATGGCAAAAGCTGCCAAGGGGACTTTCGCTTCAAGCCCCTTCTGCAGGTAGTAGATGGCAGTATCGTAGGTGAGTGTCTCCGTAAGTGTGGCCGTCCAGTGTCCCCCACATTTGCTTAGCATGCAGTGGCGGCCTATGTCCTCCGCTATCATAATGCCGTAGCGTGTGCAGCACAGAGGACAGTGAAATTCATCGGCACCTACCTTGAAAACGGCGCGGGCTGTGTCGTAATCCTTGTCTTGCAGATAGGTTTCACCCTTGGTAAAGGCGTTGGCTTTTGTGAGAGTGTCTAAGACGAGGGATATCTTGGTGTTTTCTAATTGGGAACTCAACAGGTCAGAATCTATTTTGAAATCATCATCGCTGGGTTTGTGTCCCCAGTCGGGGTCATCGGATAACTTGTAGGCCATAATCTCGGAATTAAGGGTGAAAAGAATAGGTTGGGGTAGTCATTGTTATTGTTCTTTAATCTTTTGGTTTCCCTGACAAAGTCGCTTTCAAACAGTTTCATTTCACGCTTGCGGTTGACGGACAACTCCTTTTCGGCTTTCTCGGCAACTGGTTGATGCAAGATGTTTCCCTTGTCCCTCAGTACCTTCCCTTTGGGGGCGGAACCTGATTGCCAGGAGTTTTCGCCCATCTTTTATGGTCATGAGGTTCATTTCTAATGCTTGGAATTCTGCAAAAACAAGAAACAGGTGACAATATCATTCTACCACGGTAGGTTTTTCGGTCGAATTATCAACTACCCTTTTTTTTGTCTCCATTTATGTAGGACAATATGGGGTACAAGCTGTTTTGTCTGACTTGCTTCCTGTTGCAAATGTAACTCTTTTCAATCAGATGTATGCTTATTTCCAAAGAAAAAATCAGAACGATTATCAAGGATGCGGGTACAGACAGGCATTGCAAGAGTTACACACATGGAGCCAGTTCTCATCATAACGCCAATGACCGATAGGGGGGGTAAAAATCAGGTCTTTTGCATGGTGATGATATTCTGCATGTCTGTGCATGCCCAGAGCATATACAGGACAAAAGTGGTTGCGGGATAATTATCCGGAGGCAGAGATGGGCATATCAGCAAAAAAATGCGTATGTTTGCGCTTCGTAAATATTTCCGGCTATGAATACATCCAGTCTTACCCCCTTGCTGTATCAGCAGTTTCCCTCCCCGTGCTATATTGTTGAAGAGCGATTGCTGCGCAGAAATCTCTCTCTGATAAAAGATGTAGCAACTCAGGCGGATGTGGAAATTATTCTTGCTTTCAAGGCATTCGCTTTATGGAAGACTTTCCCGATATTCCGCGAATACATACAGCATACTACTGCCAGTTCTCTGTTTGAGGCTCGTCTGGCTGTAGAGGAATTTGGTAGCAAAGCCCATACTTTTTCGCCGGCATATACCGAAGAAGAGTTTCCGCAGATAGCAGCACTCAGCAGTCATGTGACCTTCAATTCTCTTTCGCAGTATAGACGCTTCTGTTCTGAGGCTCAGCGCCAAGGGGTGTCATGCGGATTGCGTATCAATCCGGAATATAGTGAGATAGAGACAGAACTGTACAATCCTTGTGCTCCTGGCAGCAGGTTTGGCGTGTTGGCGGAAGATCTTCCTTCCTGCTTGCCGGAAGGTATCAGAGGATTTCATTGTCATACCCATTGCGAATCGTCCAGTGAGAATCTGGAACGTACTTTGCAGCATATTGAAGCCAGGTTTGGCCGATGGCTGCATCAGCTGGATTGGCTCAATCTGGGGGGAGGCCATTTGATGACACGTGAAGGGTATAATATTCCGTTGCTGGTTTCCTTGTTGCAGTCATTGCATGAACGATATCCTGATCTGCATATCATACTGGAGCCCGGCAGTGCTTTTGCCTGGCAGACAGGACCGCTTCTTTCTCAAGTGGTGGATATTGTAGAGAACAGGGGAATCAAGACGGCTGTTCTCAATGTGAGTTTTACCTGTCATATGCCTGATTGTCTGGAGATGCCTTATCATCCTGTTGTAAGAGGGGCAGTACTGGTGGAAGAAAAAGACAGTGAAGCCAAGGGATTCCGATACCGGCTGGGAGGAAACAGTTGTCTTAGTGGAGACTTTATGGGGACTTGGGCATTTCAGCATCCTCTTTCAGTAGGTGACTTTGTTGTGCTGGAGGACATGATTCATTACACAACAGTCAAGACTACGATGTTTAACGGCATAGGCCATCCGTCTATAGCCATGTTGCATGAAGACGGAAGAGTGGAAGTACTCCGTTCGTTTACTTATCAGGATTATCGAGACCGCATGGATTGACAGAAAAGAAAGATGGCAGACTGTATCATGCGGTCAGTCTGCCATCTTTCGGGCGGTTGTCTTGTCTGGTACGGAGATGGATGGACCAAGGAAGCCAATCCTGTAACCGATGCGAGGCATCAGTTGTGTACATAGGTGCCGATGGG
>JALERS010000147.1 GCA_022763905.1 Prevotellaceae bacterium
TCTAAAAATATCTAATAAAAACGTTTGAGTTTTTGTTTATCGCCTTGAGATGGATGCAAAACCCGATAGGGTAATGATGTGACTGGTTGAAAATCTTCGAGCTTGCTCCAAGGAGTTTCTGACAACATCCATGGCTCATAAGAGACCTTTTGCATCAGGCACAAGGAGTTGATTTCTGATTTTGTATTTTCCTGACGGCACAGAATTTTCCTGCAGGCCCTACTTTTTTAGGTTGATTTACCAACGATTCAGTTATTCTTCCGCCCATTATCTTTGCAGCGCAAGGAAAGACTATTGCCGTCTCTGTATAAGTTTTCTTGATAGCCCTAAATCCTGATTAATTCTGCGGACGGAATCGGACAGATTGTGAGCAGGCATCCATTGATTCCACAATGGCTATACTTTCCAAGCGATAGCCCTCTGCACGTAAGGTATCACCTCCCTTCTGCTGGGCTTTCTCTATCGCTATACCGATCCCCACCACAGAAGCTCCTGCCTGATGTACCAAATCTATCAAGGCATGGGCCGCTTCGCCATCAGCTAGAAAGTCGTCTACAATCAGCACCCTGTCGGTAGCTTGCAGATACGGACGAGATACAAATACATGATTCTTCCGTCGATGGGTAAACGAATAGGCGGTAGATACATACTTATCGTCGGTACAATTTGCTGTTTCGGCCTTTTTGGCAAAGACCACAGGCACATCATGGAAAAAGCCGAGCAAGGTGGCAATAGCTATTCCACTTGACTCTATAGTAAGGATTTTGTTAAAGGGACAATCCTTAAATCGGCATTGAAATTCATGGGCAATTTCCTTCATGATACCCATGTCTATCTGATGGTTGAGAAAACTGTCTACCTTGAGAATGTTTCCCTCCTTGACAATGCCTTCCTGCAGTATGCGGTGTTCTAGAAAATTCATGAAGGCTGCATGTATCATTATAGTCTTCCCGTCAAGGCAGCAAGACTTTCTGCCTTAGTCCTGATAAGAAGACATTAATCCCAAATCTTGTCAAAGGTCACATCCGTCTCTGTCAGCGTATAGGTGTATTGGGAGTTGTTAATAATCTTGATAATCTGTTCAACAGGAGCATTCTCCAGCTTTTCCAAACGGTAAGTTTCACCATAAGAAGTACAAAGTACATTGGTCCTGAAAGATCCGTTTGTCCCTGAATAGTCATAGATACCCTTACAGGAAATCACCAGTTGTTGGGAAGTAATGGACTCAGGAGTATCGGCCTTCCTGGCGAATTTCAATACTATCTTATAGGTCTGGGGCACCTTGGTAGCAGTAAAGCGGGAGGTTTCTGCAGATGTCTTTGTGATGGCTTCTGTCTTGCTTTCTCCTGTAGATTCATCTGTAATGACGGCCGTGACGTCAAAATACTTGATTACATCTGTAGACAGAGAAATCCTGAATCCTGCCTTGAGGGATTTCAATGTCTCCTTCTTGGGAGCCTTATCGTCATCATCACTACTGCAGGAAACCAGGGACATGATTGAAAAGACTGCTGCCACCAGCAACAGCATTTTCCAAAAACAATTTCTGTACATTTTCTTATAAATAATAGGTTTACTTTGCAAAGTTACATTTTTTTCTAGACTAACAGCAACCTGCTCTGATTTTATAGAAATTTTCTAAAAAACTTACCGCCTCTTCCTGACTTCATCACACTATTTTGTGCTATCAGAAAACAGCTAATGGCTGGGGCTTTCCTGCCACGTCCGGTCGATACCGTCAAGTATGACAACCTTTTTGATTCCCTGTTGGTTTTGACAAATGAAAGTGTCAACAACAAAAGTATTTTCCCTTTTCTTTAGTCCGCAAAAAAACACTGAGAACTGTTATTCGAACGAAAATCATATTTTTTTTTGCCTGTTATTGCTAAAATCCGTAAATTGCGTTCAAATTACAAAACTTAAAATCCAAACATAACCTTAATAGAAAGATGAAATGTAAAGCATTCTATTGCATCCTCGTCATGGTAGGATGGTTTTGGCAAGGAGGACTCCATCTTTATGCACAATCCTTGCGTGGTGTTGTCACAGAAGCCGAAACGGGCGAGCCCATCATTGGAGCTACCGTGGTATTGAAGGGTACTACTATTGGCACTATAACTGAGATGGATGGCAGCTATACTCTCAAGGATATTGTCCCCGGACGTTATAACGTAGAGGCGAAACTCTTGGGCTACGACCCCATGGAGGTACAGGAAGTGCTGATTGCCGGCAACAAGGAGGTAATTGTCAACTTCGCCCTGAAGGAAAACAACAAACTGCTTGGAGAGATAGTCATTCGCCCCACTGTTTCCAAAGAGAAAGCAGTCAATCCATTGGCTTTAGTCGGCGCCCGTATGCTCAACATGGAGGAAGCCAGCCGTTACGCAGGTGGTTATAGTGACCCTGCCCGACTGGTCACTTCGTTTGCAGGTGTAGCCGGAAGCCCCGACAACAATGGTATTTCCGTACATGGTAATGCTCCGCAGAGCCTTTCATGGCGTTTGGAAGGTATCGAAATCAATAGTCCCAACCACTTCACCGATGCCTTCTGTATGGGTACAGGCGTAGTCAGTGCCTTGAGCTCCAACGTACTGGCCAACTCTGACTTCTATAGCGGAGCCATGACAGCCGAGTATGGCAATGCCCTTTCTGGTGTAATGGACATGCATATGAAAGCAGGTGATGCCTTTAACTTCAAGCATGCCCTACAGCTGGGTACCCTTGGAGTGGTAGGTACCAGCGAAGGTCCATTGAGTCGCAAGACTGGCGCTTCCTACATCATCAACTATCGCTATTCCTTCACCACCCTGGCCCGCAAAATAGGTATCCTCTCTACCGATGGAGACCAAGCCGACTTTCAGGATGTGAACTTCAAGTTCAACTTTCCTACAAAAAAAGCGGGTACCTTTGCTCTCTTCGGTTTGGGCATGAAGGACAAGTACTGGAATGATGTGCCCGACTTTAACAAATGGGAGACAGTCTATGACCAGGAGTATCTGGAGTCTCGCCAGACCATGTTTGTAGGCGGATTGACCCACAATGTCTATCTAGGTAAGGGATGGAAATGGAATACCGCCGTGGCCTATTCGCTCTTCAAGAACGATGGTGATGACTATTATGCCGACTATTATAACGGCAACGCCCCTGTAAGCTCTGACAGGAAGACGTTCCCCAAGTATGCCGAAATGCGTCAAAAGAATCAGCAGTTTACTATACAGACAGGTCTGCAGAAGCGTTTCTCTGAAGGTTTTCTCTCCAAATTGGGTGTAAGCCACAACGAATACTATTTCGACATCAATCTCAAGATGGCTGATGCTGTAGGTGCTACTACGCTGAATCCTATCTATGGTGCCGACAAACATACGGGTTTGCTCACTGCCTACCTTTCCAACTCTTGGCAATGGAATCGTTGGATGACCTTCAACTTCGGTGTGAACAGCGAATACTTCCGCCTCACCAAGGAAAAGACCATCGAGCCGCGTGCCGCTTTACAATGGAATCCTGACAAAGCCAACACCTTCTCACTGGGTTATGGTCTACACAGCAAACTGGAGAAGATGGATGTCTATTTCTACAAGGACGAGAACGGCCATTATGCCAATCGAGACCTGGACATGAGCAAGGCTCACCACTTCCTGCTTTCATGGATGCACCGCTTCAATGACAAGACGAATCTCCGTGTAGAAACCTACTATCAGTATCTGTATGACCTGCCCGTAGAGAATGACATCAACAGCACCTACTGCGTCCTCAACCGTAGAGAGTATTATGTAGACAAGGCTTTGAACAACGAAGGAAAGGGCCGCAACTATGGTGTTGATGTCACCTTGGAACGCTACATGAGTGGTGGCTGGTACGGCATGATTAATGGTTCTCTCTACAAATCAGAATACAAAGCCATGGATGGCATATGGCGCAATACACTCTACAACCGTTCCTACCTGTTTAAAGTATTGGGCGGTAAAGAGTGGATGATGGGTAAGAGAAACCAAAATGTGCTGAGCGTCAATGCCAAGTTTACCATGCAAGGGGGTCTGCGCCGCACTCCTGGCGACTTGGATGCAACCAAAGCCCTCTATGATGCCGGACATATTGCAGCCGATGTGGTCCTGAAAGACAAGGAGGCCTTCAGCAAGCAATATGATGCATTGCCTATTGTTGACCTTACCGTCAGTTACAAGATAGCCGGCAAACATTGCGACCACACCATTGCCATTGAAGCGCTGAACCTGACGAATGCCAAGCCGCCCTATTGCGATACTTACAACTACATAAAGAACTGCATCAGCACAACTGATGCCGAACTGTCTTTCCCGAATATCTATTATCGCATCACATTCTAACTCCTGACATTCACGGTTCCGTGGCACCTTGGTGAGAAGTTCGGAATCCAGCCTTAAGCGATTTCAATGTTTCCTTCTTGGGGAATCCTCACTAGTACGGGAAACCATGGACAATGTTGCAGTCAAAAAGGGAAGAAGTTGCAACAGTTTCGAAATAGAACTTTGTATCAAGCAGTTCGTGCATTTAGAGTGGTTTGATAAAATTTCCGGTTATTGCACACCTTTCCCAATCTGTTCGAAATAAATTGTCACAGTGTTCCGACAAAGTGGTTCCTCCCCTGTCTTTCAGGAGAAGGACATCATAGGGTTTATTTGTGCTGTCAAGTCATTTGCAGCAATAGGATTTCATAAAAACGGGTAGGAGTTCACGGGTACCTGGTCGATGAAAGAATATATAGAGATTGAATTCACCACAGACGGCAAAATTCAGCAATACCTTTCCTCCCAACGTACGGGCATCCACCATATGATATCTCACAGGTTCTTCCAGAGGATACCATTCAAATCCCGACATGCCATCGTCAGGAACCTGTAGTTTCTTCTTTGTATGGCGGTTGTCAATATCCAGAACCATGACATCGTAGTCATTGTGTTGGAAACTGCCATGATATCTGATACCACTGCTAATCATTTCCATGCTACCCAGATTGATGTAGTTTTCCACAGGATACACTCTCTCGAAGGTTGTCAGGTATAATTCTCCTCTTCCTTCCGGGATATGGTTCAACACTTCATCAAAAACAAGGGTTGTGCAAACATTGTGAAGAGCCTTATGCCAAAGAATGCATGAGGGGCGGAAATCCGGATTACCCCTGTCGGTGTAGTTATTCAGGTCAGTTATATCGTTGAAGAAAGAAGGAGGTTCAATCTGCTTCCTTTGGGTAAACGTTACGGGTTGTTTCTGCTGTGATATCCGTGTCAGAAGGAAATGGAAATATTTCCAGAAGGAATACTTGCTTGTCATATTTGTAAAAGGGTTAGCATGTTGCTTCTCCTACTCAGGAGAGTGACGATAGTGTTACCATGAATGAGCATCGCAACATCCGTTGCCTGCCTGTTCCTTATTAGGGCAGAAGCTGGTACCGAACTTGTTACAGTTGGAACAACTTCTGTTGGACATATCCAACGCTTTTCCCGGTCCTGTCTGTTTTAGCAGGAATGTGCAAACGAACAACACCGCTACGAGGCAGATGACGAAGAAGGCGATGACGCATACGAAATAGAGGGCTGCAACCGACAGAACGGAGTAAACTGTCAGCCAACGTGCCGCACGGACACCATATAAGTGCTTTTGCCTGATATAGCTGCGAGAGAGAATGAGAACAGGAGTGCCTATGACGATGGCTAGACTCAGTATAACGGCTGCTATGGAAAGCGAGTCGGGGATAGCATACATAAGTTTCGCAGTCAGTACGTTGGCAAATACCATCAGCATAACTGCCAATAAAGGAGCCTGTAGCAGTTTGTTGAATCGCTTGGCCGGCACACAATCCACTCCACATTTGCCATTGAACCATAAGCGCAGTTTGTTGTAGTTGAATACGTAGTAGAAAGTGAAGACCAAGGCCAGTATAAGAATACCGCCATAAGCCAGGCCGAAAATACACAACAGTCCCAACAGCCACACGGGCAAAGAGGAAACCTTTTCAATCATAGCATCCGTTTGCTGCTTACCGTCAGCGTCTTTCTTTGCAAGAAATCCTTGCCCGCTAGTACCAGACGATAGTTCCTGTACTTCCTTTCCTGCTGACCGGGTGACCTGCACATGATTGTCGGCTGGTGTCACAGTTGCTGGTTTTGAAGTGGTGGGGATATTTTCTTCAGCTTCAACTTTTTTGCAACAATAGGACGCAACATATGCGGTTTGTCCTTCGTAGACAAAGCGTATCATATCGCCTTCCATGCCTTCGGCATCGATTTCATATCCCTTGTGTATCATGCCCAGTTTTTTCTGGTAATCGGGGCTATTCCATACACTAAGTTCAGCATCAGTAACAATCCATTTTTCGCCGGCAAACAGTTGTATCAGGCCGGCTACAATCAATAAGAGTATCAGTTTCAGTCTTTTCATATCCTTGTTGTTTCTTTGTTTTTGAAGGTATGCATTCCGGCATCCACATGTATAGAAGGTCCGTATGTCAGAGACATGCGGCAGGTCAAGAACATGTCTGACACGTTGTATCCGAGACAGAAGCCGAGATACCCATGGAAACCCATCCATAGAGAAGGTGACTAAAAGCATTGCAAAGATAATGTTTTTGATT
>JALERS010000042.1 GCA_022763905.1 Prevotellaceae bacterium
TCCTACTACTAAAAAATAATCTAATATTTGTGTCGGTAATACTGCACTTGCTATTGCTTTGATATATTCTTTTGCCATAAAACAAAACTCGTTTTCCCCTCAACTTCTAACTTAATCCCCACTGATTTTCTACTGAGCCCTGTTTTATAAGGCGATTCGTTTCCTACTCACTTTCAACTAGATTTTGTTGTAATAGAAAAAGTCAAAGAACCACCTTTTTGATTCTTTGACTTTAGAGTATAAAAGGGTAAGTAAATACTTATGCTATGGTTGTAGAGGATTAGTCTCTACGGATGTACCCTATTGTATCGCCTCTACGGACAGTAGATCCTTGATTGACGGCTATATCTACGATGCGTCCACCCAAGTTGGCTGGTACAGAAACCAGTTGCCCATTACCTGTCTCTATGATACAGAAGGTGTCATCAGCGTCATAGTGCTTTCCGATGAAAGGTTCAAGGGCCATGCGACCTTCTTCTGCACCACAGACTTCCCAAAGTACTTTACCTGTTTCTGTAGCGATGATGGCATCAGAGTCAGCATGTTTGTAGGCGGCAATCTGTTCTGCACTAAGACCCTGTGCTGCCATTTTGGCGTCCTTTGCCTTTTGGAGGTCAGCTTCAAAGTTCTTTTTGGCCTGTCCGCTCTTGTAATTGCGGTATTGTTCAGGATGCATAGCGAGTTCAAATAGTTCTTCTTCATCCTGTCCATAATCCCATCCGTTTTCATCCATTTCCTTTCTGAAGTCATCCAGAGCATTGGGGTAAAGGGTATGGGGGTCAATGTCTGTGAAGGATTTTCCTTTTTCTTCAGCCAATTGTTTGAGTTCGGGAGCAATGGTTCCAGGTACCTTTCCGCTCTTGCCTAGAATCATACCCCACATAGATTCGTCCATCATTACAAATCGGCCTTTGCCTTGTGCAAGGGTAAGAAGATTCATGAGGGCGATATTCTTGACATATTGTGAGAAGGGAGTTACTAGAGGAGGATAGCCTACCATTGGCCATACGTGTTCTACTTCGTTGAAGAGGGCTACTAACATATCGTCGGTAGTAAGTTCTGGTTCTCCAGCTTTCTTGCGGATGTTGTTGATGGCACTTTGTATACCTCCCAAATCTGCCATCATAGAACCCATCATACCTCCAGGCAGTCCGCATCCTAGAAGCAGGGATGTCATGTGTTTGTTGGCAGGGTTGATAAAGTAACCCAACCAGTCATCAATAAACTCCTGGGTCAATGTACGAGCCTTCATGTAGGCATTCATGTTAATATCGGGTACATCAAATCCTTCGTTCTTCAACATACTCTGTACGGAGATGATATCAGGATGCACCTTTCCCCAACTCAGCGGCTCAATAGCTGTATCAATGATATCAGCACCATTGTTACATACTTCAAGAATGGAGGCCATAGACAGTCCTGGACCTGAATGGCCATGATACTGAATGATGACTTCCGGATGGTTTTTCTTGATCATGGCGGTCAAGCGGCCTAACATGGCAGGCTGACCGATGCCAGCCATATCCTTGAGGCATATCTCAGGGGCACCAGCTTCGATGAGTTGGTCAGCTATTCGGCTGTAGTACTCTGCAGTATGGATAGGAGAGTTGGTGATACACAAGGTGGCCTGTGGAATCATACCTCCTTCTTTGGCATATTGGATGCTCGGGATAATATTGCGAACATCATTGAGTCCACAGAAGATACGTGTGATGTCAGTACCTTGCTTCTTCTTGACTTTATACATGAGTTTCCTGACGTCATCAGGGACAGGGTACATACGGAGGGCATTGAGACCTCTGTCAAGCATGTGGGTGAGGATGCCTGCTTCGTTGAAAGGCTTGCAGAAGGTTCTGACAGCTTCGTTAGGATTCTCTCCTGCCAATAAGTTTACTTGTTCAAAAGCACCTCCATTGGTTTCAACGCGTGAGAAGCATCCCATCTCAATGATGACTGGTGCAATACGGGCCAACTGGTCCTTGCGGGGCTGGAATTTACCGGAACTTTGGAACATGTCACGGTAAACCAAACTGAATTGTATTTTCTTTTTCTTTGCCATAGTTTTTATGATTCTCTTCACGGTCAGAGTGCAAAATTAATCATTTTAGGGCAGAGAATCTGTGTGCGTTTAGGGAAAAATTCTTATGAAGGAATGGTTTAGAAACAGTAACGTATTTCGGCTCCCCATTGGGAGGGATTGCCTTTTTGGTAATATTGTCTGCCCATGGACTCAAACCAAAAGGAATTGTAGTTGTTCCCGGTGATGTTTCTTCCCCAAAGGGTGAATGTCCAGTTGTGAGCGAAACTGCAACTCAAACGAGTGTTTAAAGTAGAGTAGAAATTCTGGTGAGCAGTGTTTTCTTCATTCCACTGGATGCGTCCCATTCCTTGCCAGCATATTCCCCAAGAGAGTTGGTCAATCAGACCATGGGCGTTTTTCATCAGAATACAATCGGTGGAAAGGGATACATTGTGTTGGGGGATGAAGGGTACAGTGTTTCCTTTACAATCTATGGTGCCTGTATTGTATTCTTTGAATTCAGCATGAGTGAATCCGTAATTGCTTCCTATCTGTAGGCGGTCACGGAATAAATGTCCCTTTACTGAGAGTTCAGCACCGCACGAATGACTTTTGCCGGCATTTACCATTATTCGACCCAATCCACTGCCTGTCATACGTGATAGTTGTTGGTCTCTGATATCCATGAAGAATACAGAGAAATCGGTTTCCCACTTGCCTCCGGCTAGGTTGAGATGGGTGCCGGCCTCATAATTCCAGCAATATTCGGGTCGGTAAGTAATGGCTGATACATCAGGATCTGTCTGAACGGGAATATTTTTTTCTACTGTTTGCTTGATGCCGAGGAACATATTTTTCAAAGACTCAGTAGGGGCTTTGTCGGCTTGTTGCTGTAATAAGGAGGAACAATAGTCTCTGGTCCCAGCCATCAAACGGTTTTGTAGGATGGAGCTGATAACGTCAGAGAACATCTGAATGTTATATCCACCAGAACGTTGGCCTTTGGAAAGAGACAGATAGACATTGCCTTTTTGGGATGGCAAAGTATACTGAAGTGATATCTTTGGCAATAGAGCAGTTTGATGATTGGTGAGTTTTCCATGTATGTCGGCTAGGGCCATGAGTTGGGCTGGTTGTATCATGGGCATGGAAAAACTGTAGGCTGTATTTCCAGAAGAACCTTTATATCTCAGACTGTGTTTTTCGTAGTCCAGTCGAAGACCCGCTGTCAGAGATACTGGCTCCCAAAGGAACTGATGCCAAGTGGATTGGAAGAATAGAGCTCCGTTGAGGACAGGGGCATTAAAGTGGCTATGGGTGCTCATGTAATTGTCTGTCAGTGTCAGACTGAGGGGCATGGAAATCATATTTCCGTTGAGAGGATAGGAAATGGAGGGTAGATGGGAGGCAATGTTGGCATTGAGCATATCCATTCCGTCTTCATAGAAGACTACTGGCGAAGTAGTGCGAAGAGCTTCATATAAACCGAATAGGCCACCAGTCCATTCCCAGCGTTGGCCTGGCAGATTCTTCCAGGTAATTTCTTCCGATAGGGTATTGCCTTTCTGTCGTTCCTCAAGGGTGAAATAGTCCTTGTTGATAAAATCCTGATCCATAAACATACGGTCTGACAGATTGCGGTAACTGGTTACTGCGGTGAAGGTACCGTATGAACTCTTTCGGCTAATCGTTAGATTAGTGGCTGCAATGCTCCTCCGGTACTTTCCCTGCCTGTTGGCAGATAGGGTATCGACTGGTGCCTGAGGGGCAGAACCGTCACTTTGTCCACTATAGAAATAGGGATAGGCATCTTCGTCGGAATACTCATATTGGGCACTGAGTCCAATATTCCAATCTTCAGCAGGCCTCCAAAGGAGTTTGAAGTGAGCGCCAGCCGAACTGGTACCATCGGCCTTGTGCTGGAGGGTATAGTTGCGGAAGAATCCATTGTCCTTATGGAAAGAGGCACCTGCGGTAAGTGCCAGTTGCGGGGTGATACATTGTCTGGTGGTTACTGATATGTGACGGGCATAGTTGCGGGTGGCCCCCCCTAATGATATCTCTGTTCCCTGATTTTGGAAGGGGTTACGGGTGTAGAGCCGTAGTATTCCTCCCATAGCATTGCGACCATAGAGTGTACCCTGAGGTCCTCGTAATACATCAATGTGGTCTATGTTCAGCAAATCTGTATCGTATTCGCTTTTGTCTGCTACAGGAGCATCGTCCACATAGAGAGCAATAGCAGGGGTGTTAATACGTGAACCGATGCCGCGGATATAAATGGCAGAAGAGAGACGCGAACCATAGCGGGGCATGAAGAAATTGGGGACAATCCCATTGAGGTCAGAAAAGGATGAGATTCGATGGCGCTCTATCTCTTCTTTACTAATGCGTGAGGCGGAGGTAGCTGTTTTGCGCAGAGGAGTGTTCTCCTTGTTAGTGGCGGTGATGTTGATTTCAGCTAGTTCCTGGATACTTAGTGTATCCGTGGGGCTGGATGGCATATTGATTCCTGCCAGGAGGAAGCATAAGGATAGTATCATAAAACAAGTATTCTGTGTGATTACGGATGCAAAGTTAGTGCTTGACTCTTGTCTGCGGAATACTTATTTTTAAGGATATTTTCTTTTGTTTAATTAGTAAGGAAGTATAGGGTATAACCATATCCTTTGTTTCGGAACGGGAATAAGTCCCTTCCGTAGCTGTGGTTATTTGTTGATGGCATGGCAGAAAGGACATTCCCCTAAATGATGAAGAGGGCGTCCGCATCTGCCGCATACCAGTGGAGCCAAATGATGCTTGCGGTACTGGTTCCAAGCGAATGCCAAATAGGCAAGGAAGAGTGGATATCCTATGTAGATTTTCACGCTTTGGGAGAATACTACATAGATAATGAGCCATGTGCAACCTAGTCCCAGCAAGTAGGTAATCATTTCCATGTGGCGCAATTGCCTGTTGACTTCATCTAGAGTAGCGATAAAAGCAATGAGCATCATCCATACGGATGCAAGAAATGCGGCCAGAATGCCAGGTTGACCTATGGGGTTGAGAGAAGGATTGAAATAATAAGCCTGCCAGATTTCAGGTGCAAAATGCTGCATAGAGCCATATAAGGTGGCCGCTAGTGCGGTGGTGACACAGAGCAAACCGGGATAGATGGAGTCGATGTCTTGGAAATGAATGAAAGGAATGTGCTTGTGTTGTTTGAGTCGGTAGATGTAAAATAACAATGCTAGAGCTATAAGAATGCAGAACAGATAGATGTGGGTATCACTGAAAGTGTGTATGAATTGTGAAATGGGGTCACATGGCACCATATTGTCGCGAAGGAGTTTTTCCTCTACCCATCCCATGACTTCTTGGTTGTGGGCAATTTTTATATACCAGTGGCGTTGTCTGCTCGAATCATTCTCTGTGTAGGTGATATCTGCCACGACCACCTTGTCTCCTTTATATACCATTCCAGGCGTTATAGTCTCTGAGAAAGTGGAAATGAGTTGCCTGGGAGGGATGGGATTCAAGGCTAGGGAGTCGCCGGTAATAATGAAATTGTAATTAATAGAGTAATGACGGGTGCGGGCAAAATACAGGGAATCCCTTTGCTCCCGTGTGAGGTCCCATCCTGTGGTGTTTTTGTTCTCGTCAGGATGACAGGCCACCAGTGGAAATATGAGAATGAGAAGAAGAAGATTACGGTGTAGCATATATAATCATTTGGCAATGGGTACAATCGAATTGGAGCCTAAATTTCCGGTTGTTGTCTAATGTGAGAAAGAGAGGCTCTTTCAGAACATCGTCCTTGGGATGGTGTTCTTTCCTACAGTATCCCAAAGCATAACGTAGACAGTGTTTGCAAATCATCAAGGGTGCTTCTTTTGCAGGTTGGAGTTCATAGGCTTTCTCTGTCCTTTCTACTCCATGCTGCCGGTAGAAGTGTTCTGCCATACGGTTGGCGATGTTGGCTGAGAAGTCCAATTGGGAAGACGGATAGGTGCTGTCATGTTGCACTAGTGTGGTGTCCTTCTGGATGGCCCGAGGCAAAGGCTGGTCCATGATGGCCTTGATGCTTTCTCGTCTCCACTGAGCCATGATGGAGGCTGGAATAAACCATTCTCGGGTAGTGGCTATGTCAACATGGACGCAGCGGAAAGGGGTATCTCCCCATTTGGAGAGTTCTGTTACCTGACGCTCCCTTTGGGATGAATGTGCGTCTATCTTTTCTTGTGGGAAGTCCAAACAGACCTTTCTGCCTGTCTCATCTGACAGATGGAGCAAAAAACCATTTTCCGATTCTTCCATCCTAATATGGAGAGAAAGGGTTCGTTGTTCACTGGCGCACATTAACTGGCGATGGAAATCCTGGTCAAAATTGCGGAACAAGGACATGCGAGGCTTGATGCCCTTTGGCATAACATTGGGATAGACAATATTATTGACCGCCTTGTTGACCCGGAAACCTTGTAATTGTTGCCTTTCATCATAGAAGCAAAGTCCGTCCCCATTGTGAAGACTTTCTATACCGGCTACTTTGATGCTGTTTTTAGATATTTCTTTTACCGTTCCTATAACTTTCCCGATGGATTTCGGGGTATGGAACGAAAAGCTGTTTTGACGGTTTTCATGCAGGAAGCAATCGGTGAACCCTCGGTTGAAACTCTTTTGAGGGTCGGGGGTGAAAGGGATTTCACAGTGACCGTAAGATGCCCTGAACCAATCTTTTTTATGAGATAGAATGCTATTGATACGTTGGTGGTAATAGGCAGTGATATTCTTTACATAGTCGGTCCCTTTGAGTCTCCCTTCTATCTTGAACGAACAGATTCCTGCATTCATCATCTCTTCTAGATAGTTGCTTCTGTTCATGTCCTTGAGGGAAAGCAGATGCTTGTCAGCAGCAAGGGTATTGCCCTCACGGTCTTGAAGTCGAAAAGCCAATCTGCAGAACTGGGCACATTCTCCTCTGTTAGCGCTTCTTCCGAAACAATGCTGGGAGGCATAGCACCTTCCACTATAACTGATACACAGGGCACCATGTACAAAAGCTTCCAATTCCATTTCTGGACATTGCTTGTGAATCTTCTGAATATCCCCCAGGCCTAATTCGCGTGCCAGAATAGTACGTTTAATGCCACAGGACTGGAGGAATGCTACATGTTCTGCTGTTCGATTGTCCATTTGAGTACTGGCATGAAGCGGGATAGGTAGTCCCATCTGCAACCATGCAGTATCCTGAATGATAAGTGCATCAGCTCCTGCCTTAACCAAACGCATAGCCATATGGTAGGCTTTATCCAGTTCGTGATTGTACAGGATAGTATTGAGCGTGACATAGATCTTGACTCCATAGACATGGGCATAGTCGGCTAGTCGTGCAATGTCGTCGGTAGTATTGGTGGCTGATGCACGGGCACCCAATGCTTCTGCTCCAATATATACGGCGTCTGCACCATTATTGATGGCTTCTATGCCACAATGTAAATCTTTAGCGGGAGCTAAGAGTTCTATGTATTTCATTCTATCAAAGAAATGTCGTAAGGGGTCGTCTGGTAAACATAGTAGTTTATCCAGTTGGTGAACAGTAGATTACCATGTGCACGCCAAGTGACATTGGGGCCTTTTTGGGGGTCATTATCTATATAATAATTGACAGGTATATCTACATCCTTGCGCTTTCCCTTGTCTCTTCGGTATTCTGTGTCAAGGGTTTCAGGGTTGTATTCCATATGTCCGGTAATGAAGAATTCTCGTCCGTCTCTTGCCATCACCATGCTGACACCGCTGACAGGTGATTCTGCTATAAGTGTCAGTTCCGGGCAAGCTATGATATCTTCTTTCTTGATTTCCGTATGGCGTGAATGGGGCATGTTGAACTGGTTGTCGAATCCTCTGAAAATAGGGTATTTTTCTTTTTGGGTAGCATATTGCGGGAAGATGCCGAACATCTTTTTCTCCAATGGATATTTGGGGATGTGGTAATGATAGTACAATCCTGCTTGGGCTGCCCAACAGATATACATGGTAGATGTGACATGAGTGCGCGACCATTGGAATACCTCGGTAATTTCCTTCCAATAATTAACTTTCTCAAAATCCATCTGTTCAACGGGAGCTCCGGTTATAATCATTCCGTCAAATTTCTTGTCCTGCAACTTGTCAAAGTATTTGTAGAACATCCTCATGTGTTCCACAGAAGTGTTTTTGGAGACATGAGACCGCAACTTCATGAAGGTAATATCGATGTGAAGCGGTGTGTTGGACAGTAGACGGATGAGGTCAGTCTCTGTAGTAATCTTCAGAGGCATAAGGTTGAGGATGACGATGCGCAAGGGTCTTACCTGTTGTGCATGACCTTTGGTCTCGTCAATGACAAATATGTTTTCACTTTTCAGCAAGTCAATAGCCGGCAGGCGGTCGGGTAGTCGTAAGGGCATAGTGAGTGTATCAGATTTTCAGGAATATTTTATTGCGGTAAAGCAGGTATAGGAATAACCAGCAGATGGCTATCCATGATACTTCTTCTGCGCTTTGTTGCCAGGTATCAGGGCAAAGGGCGATGAGGCCATCAAATAGTTTATGTTGCAATCCGTCCAAAAGGTGGAATCTTTGTGCCATATAAATAGTAATGGAGTTCATTCCGATGACCACAAAGAACTTGTCCCAATGTTTCCAGCCTTTGACATCAATAATATAATAGAAAAAAGCTAGCATGAGCAACGAATAGGATGCAGTGGCACATACAAAAGAACTGCTCCACAGAGCCTTGTTGATGGGGAATAGAAAATGCCATGCCCATGCCAGTCCAGCTAAGCCCAAACCAGCCACGGCTAATGCCAAAGCCTTCTTTGCCGGACTTTCCTTTCCCTCCTTGAGCTTTTGCCCTGCCATCATTCCCAACAGGGCTGTCGCAACAGCTGGGATGGTGGACAGCAACCCCTCGGGGTCATAATTACTCTTGTAGGAATGGGGACCGAGAATAACCTTGTCCAAGTAACAGGCTATGGAACCTTCCTTGCTGAATATATCGGTACCGGCAGGAGCATCGGGTGATGGAATGCCGGCCATGACAGCCCAGTAGCCTAGCAGAATGAAAGCTATGATGTACCAAAGAGTGCGCTCTTTTTTAACCGACAGATAGATGAGAGCCCCCAGCATCCATCCCATTCCAATGCGTGACAGTACACTGCAAAGCCGCAAGGTGTCTAGATGGAAATCCAGAAGTCCATTGTACAACCAGCCTAGGAATATGAGCATGAATCCACGTCTTAATATCTTGTAGATAATATCCTTTTGGGAAAAACCTTTCTCTCTCTGTCTGGCTAAAGAGAAGGGCCAGGCTGTGCCCGCAATGAAAAGGAATAACGGGAAAATAGTATCATGATGGGTGAGTCCTTCCCATTCAGCATGGCGCATCTGTTCTCCTGCCCATTGCCAGACCGTATTGTCGGGAAAGAGAGCGGCAAGAGCAGCAATCAACGAACTTCCTCCCATGATAAAAAACATGTCAAATCCTCTAAGGGCATCCAGTGATTCAAGTCGTTTCATAATGTAAATGTTAGGTTCTTATGTGTGGAGTTAGGATAAAGCATCCATGGCTTCCAGTTTCTCACTGGCTGTCGTCCACTCTTCCATGGCTTTGTCCAATTGAGAGCACAGGCGGGCATGACGTGTTGCCAGTTCAGGATTGGCAGCTCCTTCAGATGTACTCAACTGGTCTTCTAGTATTTTGATGGCCGATTCAGTCTCGCTGATGACATTCTCACATTCTTTAATGGTCTTTTCCAGTTTGTTGCGAATACGCCTTTGGGCCTTTCTTTCTTCCCAGTCTACTGCGCCTTGATTGACAGGCTGAGGCTGTGTATTTGTCTGAATGTCATTATGTATAGGGCGGTCCAACTCGTTGAGGGATTCCATTTCCTTTGTTTCCAAAAAACGATAGATGCCTCCAAGGTGCTCTTTGACTTTTCCGTTGCTGAACTCGTAAATCTTGTCAGTGAGTCCATCCAGGAAATCTCTGTCATGACTTACAATGATGGCAGTTCCGTCGAAATTATTAATAGCTTCTTTCAGAACGTCCTTCGTTTGCATATCCAGGTGGTTGGTTGGCTCGTCGAGGATAAGGAGGTTGACGGGTTGCAATAGTAGACGTAACATAGCAAGACGGCTTCTCTCTCCTCCGGAAAGTACTTTAACAGGCTTTTCGGCAGCCTCGCCTCCGAAGAGGAATGCACCTAGCAAATCGTTTATTCGAGTTCGGATTTCTCCTCTTGCTACTCGGTCAATGGTATCCCATACGCTGATGGTTTCATCCAGCATCTGCGCTTCATTCTGTGCAAAATAACCTATCTCCACGTTATGGCCTATTTTTAATTCTCCTGTGAAGGGTATTTCTCCCATGATGCATTTCACCAAGGTGGATTTTCCTTCTCCGTTTTTTCCTACAAATGCCACTTTCTCACCTCTGCGTATGCTCAATGAAACATGGCTGAACACTTGATGGCTACCATAGGATTTAGCCACTTCGTTGCATATGATGGGAAAGTCTCCACTGCGTGAACAGGGGGGGAATTTCAGATGGAGGCAAGATCGGTCGGTTTCATCTACTTCTATGGGGACTATCTTTTCCAATTGCTTGATGCGGCTCTGTACCTGCACAGCCTTGGTGGCTTTGTAACGGAAACGTTCTATGAAATCTTTGATATCGGCTATTTCTTTCTGTTGGTTCTCATAGGCCCGTAACTGGGCCTCTCTTCTTTCTTCGCGTAGGCGGATATAATCGTCATATTTTACTTTATAGTCAATGATTCTTCCGCAGTCAATGTCAAGTGTTCTTGTGGTTACATGATTGAGAAAGGTCCTGTCATGGCTGACGAGAATGACTGAACTGGTACTGTGAGCCAGAAATTTCTCTAACCATTCTATGGAGAGTATATCCAGGTGATTGGTAGGCTCATCAAGAAGAAGAACATCAGGTTGGGCCAAGAGGATTTTCGCTAGTTCTACCCTCATGCGCCATCCTCCACTCAGTTCGCCAGTAGGTCTGTCCAAGTCAGAAGGAGCAAAGCCTAATCCGGTCAGGGTGCGTTCCAAAACGGCTTCCCATGAGTGTCCCCCCATTAGTTTCATTCGTTCAGTTTCGTGACTCAATCTGGCAATGAGTTCTGCATATTCAGGGCTATCATAATCTTTCCGTCGGGCCAGTTCTTCTCCCAGTTGGTCAATACGTTTTTCCATGGCTTTAACCTCGCTGAAGGCCAAGGCAGCTTCCTCTCTGATTGTGCGGTTGTCAGTGAGGTTCATGGTTTGTGGAAGATACCCTATTTTATGTCCATTAGGAACTGCAACCTCCCCCGATGTAGGTTGTTGCCATCCTGCAAGAATCTTCAATAGGGTGGATTTGCCAGCGCCGTTTTTTCCAGTCAGAGCAACGTGCTCCTTATCATTAATGACAAATGTGGCATCAGAAAAAAGAGGTCGTGCACTGAATTCCACATTCAAATGGGATACTGAAATCATGATGCTTGTAGTCAGTTCGATGTTCGATAATGTTTAATATGCAAAGTTAAGAAAAAATATCGGCTCGAAAATCTTTCGTTTCAATCAATTGCTGATAGAGGAGCGGTTGTTGGGCATTTCCCGTCAACAGTTTCTGTGGGAATTTTATGGGGATTTTCAGTGATGAAGGACAGACAGAGAAAAAAAGATACTGTAGAGTCAATATAGTGACAAAATTGTACTAATTTTGTCTGTCTTCAATTATTGTTGAGCAAGCGATAAATGAATAATTATCATTTTATCTGATGAAAAGGGTTTCTGTTGCGCTTTTACGTTGTACGAGTCTGTTGCTGTTTTGTGCTTTATGTTTGTCATGTGGCCGTCGTTCAGCCTCTCTAAGTTCTCAACAACAGCCTCCAGTGTTTCCTGATTATTCTGGGGTCACTGTTCCCTGCAATATAGCTCCTTTGAATTTATGTGTGTCCGGTTCGGCTCATCAGATGCGTGTGATTTGGCGAATGGACGGAAAGGACCTTCTGGTGGCAGAAGGGACTGACCATACTGATATTGCTCTATCAGAATGGCAAGGCTTTTTGTTGGAAGCCAAGGGAAAGAATGTGGAGGTAGCTGTAGAGATATGGAATGATTCCTTTCCCCAAGGAATAGCCTATCAACCTTTCCGCTTGCATGTGGATGATTCGGCCATTGATCCCTATCTTACCTATCGGTTGATTCCACCTGGCTATATAGGGTGGAACAAGATGGAATTGGCTCAGCGTTGTTTGTCTTCGTTTGAAGAATCAGTGCTGGTGAGCAATCTTCAGAACGGGGGTGGTTGTCTCAATTGTCATACATCTTGCAAGGGTAATCCTTCTCAATATCTGTTTCATTCCCGATGCAAGACAGGTGGAACTGTCATTTCGGATAGAGGTAGGATGGTAAAGAAACAGATATCCTCACCTCTCACTGGACGTAATGCTGTCTATCCGGCTTGGCATCCTGCCGGCAGATGGATAGCATTCAGTACGGATGATGTCCATCAGTCATTTTACAATCATTGCAGAAGCAAGATTGAGGTGTACAATAATTCTGGTGACCTGTTACTTTATGATACCCGTACGGAAAGGGTAGTGGAGGATGCGCGCTTCGTTGATACACTCAATGTGAAGACCTTTCCTGCTTTTTCTCCTGATGGCAAATGGTTGTATTTCTGTACCTCCAAGAGATATGATGTTCCCTTTTGTTCAGATTCCATGCACTATTCGTTGGTACGGGTTTCTTTTGAGGCATCAACAGGAAAGTTGGGAGAGGTTGTTGATACTATCTACAATGCACGGGTTTGTGGAGGAAGTGCTTCTTTGCCTCGCATATCTCCCGATGGCAGATGGCTACTTTTTACTTGGGCGGAATGTAATGCATTTCCTATTCAGCATCCAGAATCATCCTTGTGTCTGGTGGACTTGAAAACATACAAAGTGTCGGAACCTCCTCAACTCATTTCATCTGAAGCTGATACCTATCATAGCTGGAGTAGCAATGGACGATGGATTGTCTTTGCTTCAAGACGCAAGGACGGGCGTGTCACCCGCCTGTATATTGCTGCTTTTTCCAATGGGCAATTTGGCCGACCCTTTCTTCTCCCGCAACGCTATCCGGCAGAGGATGTATTGAGACGCTATTCCTATAATGTGCCTGAGTTGCTGAAAGGAAAAATCAAAACTGACAAAGACGAAATGGCGAGACTGCTACAGAGTCCATAGACGCTTGACTTTGCCTCCTTCGTCAATGTCCTGTGATACTTGTTGATATGAAGCGTTCCCTAAATGAAGTAGCCTTTTGGCTGATATTCCTGTTGATCGGTTTGTTGTCATTATGGATAATGGAAAGCCGATGGTCCTTGATGATGGTTCATATGGAATCTATGGACTTCTTTGTATGGACAGATGATTACCTGCGTATGAAGTTGGCAGAGTATCCAGGATTTACTTCCTTGCTTACAGACTTTCTGTTGCAGTTTTTTCGTTGGCAAGGAGTAGGCTCTTCTGTCATGGTACTGCTCATGCTGGCCACGGTGTGCATGTTAAGACTAGTGAGAAGATGCTTGGGAACGGGCGTGTATGGAATGGAATTCTTACTGCCGGTATTGTTGCTGTGTGTTGTTCCCTTCAGCCTCAGTGTTCATCTGACGGCTCTATTTTTCACAATTTCTTTATGGCTTTTGTTGCGTTGGCGCCATGTCATGGTGTGGCTGTTATGGATAATTGTTGCCCCCTGGTTGCTGGTAGGTTCTTTGCAGCTCATGGTAGTGTTATTGGCGGCTTTTGGATGTCTCCGTTGTCATTCAGTGGGGAAGTACAATCTATTGGCAAGAGTATTGACGGGCGTGGTATTGGCCATTGTATCTGTTTATGCTTTCAATGAATGTCTAGGCTACATACCCTTTGAAAACAGATGGTGGTGTGCTCCTGCAGAAGAGTTGAATGTATGGATGTTCCACTTGTTGTTCCTGCTAGGAGCACTTGTGTTATATATACCAGTGCCTCGCAGACTCAAGATACCATCAGCTATAGTAGTGGGATGCATAGTCGTAGTCACACCTTTCCTGGTGGATACATCAGAATGGAAACGCCAACAGGAAGTGTTGCAGATGGCTACATGGGCAGAACAGAATGAATGGCAACAGATTTCCACATCCTTTTCAGAAGGAGAAGTGGAGCACAACCGCATCAACCAGTCTTATGCTATTTTGGCTGATTGGGTGATGGGACGCTTGCCGGATGTCTTGTTCTCCTATCGACTCAATAGTTCGGAGGATATGCTCTTCCGTAACAATTCCAAATACGATTGCCGAAATTTCAATCGGAAGTTATATGAGAAATTGGGTCTTTTCGATGAAAGTTTTCGCCAGTCATATGAGATGGGCGTGAAATGCCGTAATGGTATGGGATTTGCCGCTATGCGTTATATGGTTAATTATGCTATGTACAGCGGTAATGTGAGAGTTGTTTCTCAATGCCTTGAGCAATTGTCTGCTTCAAGTACCCATGACCAGTGGGTGAGCCGGTGGTACAAGGTTATGGATTCTATGAGCGGAGTTCGTCCGAATATACCTATCCATGACAGTTTGCCGCTTCGTAATGTCTATTCTTTGACAGGGTGCTATCCCTTAGGGTTGGAACTCAAGCAACATATCAATGACAACCAGACGGGCAAGATGGCATTGGACGGTGCCTTGTGTGCCTTTCTGTTGGATGGCCAGTTGGCTCACTTTGCAGATGTGCTGACCAACAACTTTTTTTATCAAGGAAAGTCATTGCCCAAGGCATATGCAGAGGCGGTGGTGATGATGTCTGCCAGTGGTAATGAAGCGTGGCGTCATCTATCAAGGTATTTCTTGGTGAATCCAGAATATGAATGGCGTTTCCGTCAATGGCAGGAAACCATGAGGGAGGGTTATTACGATGCAAGTTTCAAGGGAACGTTCTGGGACTATTATGCTCGTCACTTTACACCATCGCATACCTCGTAATAGGTCACGAAACTACCCGAGAGTATGCCATGACTTATTGGGGAAGGTTTCCACCACGACTAATTTTGAAAATAAGGGTATTCGGTAAATGACTAGCCTTGTTCTGATTGTTTTTGACAGTGGGTAAGCCTCTCTCTATTTAACCCAAATCGGTCATTAGAAAATGATAAGTTTTTTTTCTAATGACCGATTTGGGGTTAATGAAGAGAAAAAGTCTAGTGAAATAGAAAATGACACCTTTGGGAAATGAAGTGAATTGAATGGTCCAAGTATTTATGGTGCTCGGCAAAAGAGTCGTCGGTGCTCGGCAAAAGAGTCGTCGGTGCTCGGCAAAAGAGTCGTCGGTGCTCGGCAAAAGAATCGTCGGTGCTCGGCAAAAGAATCGTCGGTGCTCGGCAAAAGAATCGTCGGTGCTCAGCAAAAGAGTCGTCGGTGCTCAGCAAAAGAATCGACGATGCTAAGAGGAAGCAGTCAATATACTCTCAGATATCACTTAACTGCTACGCAACGGGAGGTTACAAAATGGGATACAAACAGGTGCAATCATTGTTTTTCACTTGTGCTTTCGTGAAGTTTTCTGTTGATATATCTCAAGCAATAAAACAGAGTCTGAAGAATCAGGTAAAGATGCTGGTCTTTTAAGGACTAAGCCCAGATTCTTTTCCGTTCCGGTAGCTCAGAAAAGTAGTTCCTGTTGACAGGAACTGGCATCTCAGAGGGTTGTGTCTTCAATGATGGTTGACTGGAGGGCTATTGTCAATCTCCATGTTATAGGTGTCCTTATATATATATGAATAGGTTGGAAACAAGGATGAACTGCATGTCAGAAAGGTACGTCCAATTGTGGCAAAGATGCGAGAGGCAACCCAATGGAGAATCAGTACATAAAGTCTACAGGGCAGTCCGTTTCCCTTCTCTTTCTTGTTCCTTATAACCAACAGACAGACACTTGTGAAATAGGTATCTGTCTGTTGGATAAAGCGTTTCCAATAGAGGAAATATGTACTTGGGATATCGGAATTGCCAGAGGTGATAGTAAGAAAGGAAATCTGTCCTTACTTTATATACAGTTT
>JALERS010000067.1 GCA_022763905.1 Prevotellaceae bacterium
CTCTCCGCCTATCTCTCCCGATAACTTTGGTTGAATTGAAAGGAAGACAACCCAACAAATCTCCCAAGCACATAACTTTTCTGGCCGATGTTCTGTTCAATCCGATTTAGAACTATCATATTTACCCTATAAGCTCTCTTAATTTGAAGAGATGAATTACTTTGTGATGCTTTTTATATCTGATTGTGGTTCAGAAGATATTTCGTGGGGGAGCAGAAAAATCCATTCATTGAAATACCATTTCCAGATGATTGGCACTGGATATTCTTACCATCCTGCTCTGTTTCTGTAAAGGCAGTTTATTCCTCATTTGCCAGTTGAAATAGAACACATGGACATCTCCTCATTTCCCTGCACCCAACGTGTTTTTGCGTTCAGCCTAGGCTGAACGCTGAAAGAAGTCAAGATAAATGGAGATTTCAATCAATATATTTGAGCGTTCAGCCTGGCTGAACGCAAGAGACAGATGTAAGAGTGACTTCATCCTCTCTGTTGATATCTTTCGGGAAGCCAGAAGAGGTCTTTCCGACAAATATCTTCTCCGTTCTCAACGAGTGTCCCCCATTATCTACTGAGCCAAAATTATTCAATACAATCCCCACTCAATTTCTACTAAGCCATTTTTATCTCCACTGATTTTCTACTGAGCCGGTAAGTCTACTAACTGTCTCTGCGTTCAGCCTAGTCTGAATGCGGAGACTATATTGAAATGATTCATTAATTAAGTTGATACGAATTGCCATTTATATTGACTCTTCGCTTGGCGCAAATACCCGCAACTGGGGTTGAACCAGAGAGGTTGGTGTTATGTCCGATACACCCATGAAAGAGAAGGAAGCCCCCTTTTGGGAACTTCCTTCTATAATTCTCTGTCATCCATGTCGCCTTACAGACTCATCCATGCGGCGACATATGGGAAGGACAAACAGATTTGTTTATTTCTTGATATAAACTGCTTTGCCGTTGATGACATAGATACCACTTTGACCAATGGTCTGCAATTGCTGACCCTGTAGGTTGTAGATAGTGGTCTTTCCATTGATATTGCCAGCAACGATGCCCTTCATACCTACCACGATATCGTCGAGACTGATGGGGTACAACTGAGGTGTGCCATTATAGTTGATGACGAAACCAGAAATGGTGTAGGTCTTAGTTGTATTGAAGGTATAACCATTGAAGATTCTGGATTTGTCATAAACTATCACTTCTCCGGCTTCGTCCTTGACATTTACACTGCTATTGGTAGTTTGTTCTGCCTGGAAATATACGTTTTCCAGTTTTACAAACTGAGACTCCAATTCCTTGTACGAATTGTTAATGTCAGTAGTAGTAACTTTCTTGGGAGTTACAGCATTGCCAGAAGAAACTTTGTTGACAGTAGACCAGTCAGAGATGCTGAGTTCTGCGAGACCATTGTATTCCAAGAGTTTGCCGGTAAGGAGGCCACTGATAACATCTCCCTTTACCAAACCAGAGTTACCACCATAGAAATAGAAACCTTTCTCTTCCACATTGGAGTAAACGAAAATGTTGTTACCCATCACACCAGTTACCAACAGATTGCTAGCTTTGAAGCGTACGGTAGGTGCAGTGCTGGTAGAGGTAGCAGTACAGTTTTTATAAAGTTGTGCAAGGGTAATATATGGCAGAGAGAGAGAAACGCTGACTACATTGGAAGTATTGCCTTGTGCATCAACAGCAATAGCCTTAATGGTGACTGTAGTGTCCAACTGGAGAGGTTCTGTATAAACAAGACCTTCGGTGGCTGAAGGATCAGTACCATCTACGGTATAACGGATGGTTAACTGGTCAGCAGCAGTAATGGTAAGGGTCTGCGGCTCGTCGTATTCACCAGATGCCAGTGAGAAGACAGGGTCAGCAACGGATGCAGGAACGAGGCTCACTTCGACAGGATAGAACTGAATGGATGTACCGTTAACACAGGGGAAACCCTTGATGATATACTGGGCTGTAGTATTGAAGGACATAGCGGCGAGTACACCAAACTTATCAAACATCTGAATTTCTTCTCCTTCTTCGTCCATAACAGTCACTTTCTTGTTGTTGAGGGTTGCTGCCTCAAAACCTACGTTGCTGATGACTACATAGGAAGACATGACAGCGCCCACATTGGCATTAATTTTACTGATGGTGATAGGTTGGGCCTCTACATCATTGTTGGCTGATGCGGCTGATACGGTAGACCAATCATCTACAGCGAGTTCTTTGAGACCATAATACTGATAGAGCCAACCCTGTACAGTGCCCGTCAGACGGTCACCAGCCTTGAGAGTGGTATTGGAAGCAAAGAGGAGGAAGCCCTGGGTGCCATCACTGATGAATACATTGGAGCCATTGACATAGGTAACAAGCATATCTGCAACATTGAGGATAACCTTAGGTGCAGTTGCTGCTGAGGTAGCGGTACAAGCTTCATTAAGAGCTGTGAGAGTAGTATAGGTCTCAATGGGCTTAATGATGTATTCGGCTGTTTCTGTTTCACTCTTAACATCCCCCTTCTGAGCATAAGCGGAGATTGTGGTGCTGGCGCTTACAAGAATAGGCTCTGTGTAGGCCTTGAAGTCTGTACCATTGGTGGAATAGAAGATGGAAGCATCTGCAGCAGCAGTGAGGGTGATGGTCTGCACGCCATAGTAGGTTCCTGCTTTAGGTGAGAAAATAGGCGCTGACAAGAAGTTTTCGTTAGTGCTATAGGTCACCTCAATCTTCTGGAAACGGATATGCCCACTAGAGGCAGGATTGGTAATTACCACGCTGGAAGAAGAGCCGCTCCATGACTGGGTATCATAGTCCAATGTACCTTCATTGACGGTGGAATTACTTGCAGTCAATTTGCCGGAACTTTCAGTAGTGAAAGCAATGTTGACAATTTTGCCTGCTGTGCAGGAAATAGTCAGAGTGTTGCCACCATACAGACGTACTGCAGTACCTTTAGTATAATACGCAGGCGGATTGCTTCCCGTACCTTTATCAAAGGTAGCAGTGATGTCATCGCCAATCTTAACTTCGGTAATTTTCTCTTGATTGGTATATCCTTTTGCAGTCAGGTCGACAGAGGCTGTTTCTGCATGGGAAGACCAAGCGATTAATGAAACAAACAATGAAAGTAAAATTTTTTTCATACACATTTTGTTTTATAACAGTTAAACATAAATAATCGAATATATTAGAGTAAATATCAGATACATTCTAATCAATCCTATCTTACGATATCCTTAACCAAATAGATTTGAGTAGGGAAATGGTCAGAGTAGCCGTCAGTCCATACACCACTGGAAGTAGTTCGCTTGGGAGAACCTTTGTACCTGCCTGTAGGGGTAGTGATGTATTCTGGCATATATATCTCACTTTTAAAGAACTTGAAAGAGGAACGGTCATTTCCCAGGAAATTGGCAGTAAAAATAATCTGGTCGAAAAGGTTCCACATATTGTCATAGAGCAATGTGCCTTGCCCCTGCTTGCGCAGCACTTGATGCCAAGGATTGTAGAGATCCTGCGGAGAAACCACGGACTTCTTATTGAGGCGTGCGCCCAAACTTTCACAGACACTCTTATTGTCAGGATCATCATTGAGGTCGCCCATGATGATGATTCTTGCATCTGCCTCAACTGCCTGTATCGAGTCAACGATACCTCTTACCAAACGCCCCACAAACTCTCTGGAAAAACTGCCAGCTGCACGAGAGGGCCAATGGTTAACTATAAAGTGTACTTTCTCACCTAGCAGGTTACCCTCTACGAGCAGGAATCCACGGGTACCATGACCTGTGGCCTGATAATAACCTGTGGGAGGAATCAATGTCCACTTGGCAGGACGGAACATGCGGGGGTTGTACAATGCCGCGCAGTCAATGCCACGAGCATCGGGACCTTCAATATGGATGTAGCGGTAACCACGTTCCTTGAGAGCAGGCTGGTTAACCAAATCTTCTAATACTCGACTATTCTCTACTTCAGAGAGACCAATAAAGGCGGCACCTCCTTTCACACGCTCGGTACAGAGTTCAGAAAGTACCTTGGACATATTGGCCAACTTATGCGTATATTTCATTGTATTCCAATGGTAAGAACCATCTGGAAGAAAGTCTTGGTCAAACTTACCTTCGTCATGGATAGTGTCAAAGAGATTTTCCTGATTGTAGAAGGCTATACCGCAATAGACGGTACGCTTTTGAGGTGCAGAATGCCCCCACGACATCAGCATCACACTGAAAACGAACAAGGCACAGAATAACAGTTTCTTCATCGATTCTTATTTTAAATATAATATGGTGTAATGGTACAATTGACTCTTCTACAAACAGAATGCAAATATGATGATTTTTTTTGAGATAAGCACCATATTTCACCATCTTTTTTTCAAGAGTCACTCTACAACAACCCAGAGCCTCTCTACAACCCTCTTCTCAAAGAAAGAGAAAACCTCCAAAACCTTCCCCCAAGAACAAGAATAACACACTTCCTATAGGGATGAGACAGAAAATGCCTTATACAAAATCTGTACTATTTTGTCAATCAATCCATTAAAAGGAGTCGTCTCAAACAACAGACAAAAAAAGTGGAAGCTTTTATATAAAATGTCGGAAAATGTCATTAATTTCGTAGGTTGTGAAATAAGATACAAAAAAATACAAATAACCCGATATGAATAAACGTTTCAAACTGATGATTGTATTCCTGTGTCTGGCAAGCATGACATGGGCACAATCTGTCAAGAAGGATTCGGTCAGCACCGACAATGACTTCGACTACTCCCTGACCGAGGGACAAATTGATGAAGATGCCGAGGCCGCCAGTACGGTGACACTGGTATCCAGTTCACAAGACCCCTACATGAATGAAGTGGGATTCTTGTTCAGCCCTATGAGATTTCGTTATAGGGCTCTCGACAACCAATACGTAGGCAACTACTTTAACGGAGTAAAACTCAACAATGTAGAAAATGGACGTTTCAGTTACTCTGGCATTACTGGCGGTCTCAATGATGCTGTCAGAAACAAAGACGGAGTGGGCTTCTACGACCCCAATGGATTTGGCTACTCTCCTTTGGGTGGAGCCACCAACACCGACCTACGTGCCAGCCACTATGCCGCTGGCCATAAATTGGGATTGGCAGGAACTAACCGCAACTATGTAATCCGTGGTACCTATACCTATGCCACTGGTGTACTGGACAACGGATGGTCATTCATGGGGAGCCTTGCCTACAGATGGGCTAAAGAAGGTGTCATAGAAGGTACTTTCTACAACGCTTTCTCCTACATGGTGGGAGCAGAAAAGTACATCAACGACAAACACCACGTATCATTGGTTACTTGGGGCGCTCCCACCGAGAGAGGACAACAAGGAGCTTCTACTGAGGAAGCCTACTGGCTGGTGAACTCCCACTACTACAACCCCTATTGGGGATACCAAAACGGAAAGAAGAGAAACTCACGCGTGGTAACAGAGTACTCGCCCTCCGTATTGGGAACATGGGACTTCTTCATCAACAAACAAACCAAACTGGTCACCACAGCAGCCGTGACATTCACTAACTACGCTTCAACGGCTCTTGCATACAACAATGCCTACAACCCACGCCCTGACTACTACAAAAACATGCCAAGTTCCGTACTCAACGTATACAATACTGAGGATTTCAACAACTCTGACTTCCTCAACTCCAATCCGGGCATCTACGATCAGTACATGAGCCTCTACAACAACTGGACAGGCCCCAAGGCCAACCGACAAGTACAATGGGACCTGCTCTACGCTCAGAACGAAGCCAACAATAGCACGGGCAAATCGGCCCTCTACTATGTAGAGAAGCGTCATAACGACCAAACTGCCTTCAACTTCAGTAGCAACCTGGAGGGCAAGTTTAACACCTATGGTTCCTACCTCTTCGGAATTAACTGGAATACTACTCGCGGTCACCACTACAAAACCATGGATGACTTGCTTGGAGCCAATAAATTCATTGACATCGACTCCTACACACTCTCTGACTATGGTTCCAACAGTATTGAGGTACAGAACGATGTGGATAATCCCAACAGGAATATCAAGGAGGATGATATCTTCGGATACAACTACCTCATTTACGTCGACAAACTGAAAGGATATGCTACCAACACCTGGCGCAAAGGGAATATGACCGTCCACATAGGCGCCGACATGGAAGGTACTTGGATGAGCCGATACGGAAAGATGAGAAACGGACGTGCCGCTGAATATTCCAAAGGCTCCAGTGGATGGGCCAGTTTCCTAGGAGGAGGTGGAAAAATCAACCTCAAATACAAATTGGGTACCAGTTTCCTCTATACCGGTCTGGCAGTGGAATCGCAAGCCCCGCTGGCCTACAATGCCTTTGTCGCTCCACGTATCCAAAACAACTTCGTAAACAATCTGCAAAATGAACTGATATCCAATTACGAAGCAGGCTACCAATGGTACTTTGGACCAGTGAGCGGAAAAGTGGCTGGATACTTCACACAGTTTGAAGATGTGTCACAACAGACCGCCTTTTATAATGATGATGCAGGATATCTCACCTATCTCTCTATGACTGGTATCAAAAAACAATACATGGGACTGGAGGGAGCCATTACCATCAAACTGGCCCGCAACCTGAAACTCAACCTTATAGGTACATTGTCTGATGCCAAATATGTGAACAACCCACTCGCTCAGCTGGCTTACGAGGGCTCCAATGGAGATACCTACAAAACCATCAACACCTGGGAAAACCCCGTCACCGGAAACGCACAACCCATGAGAGTGTTTATGAAGAATGTACGCGTAGGGTCTACTCCGTTGACAGCTGCCAGTGTAGGACTGGACTACAACATCAACGGATGGTACTTCTCTGCCAACCTCAACTACTACGACCGTGTTTACATAGATGCTGCCGCCTACTGCCGCATGGGAAAAATCATGGATAAAAACCAATACTATACTTCCGACCTGAGCGAAGTGGACATCAATACAGGAGCCATCTCCAATGCCTTCGAAGAAGCACGCAAAACAGGAGGCATCGTCTATGATGCTTCCAGCGGAGAAATACTTGATGCCTATACTGCAAAACAGGAAAAATGCAAAGGAGGATTCATGCTCGACGCATCTATCGGAAGAAGTATTTTCCTGAAAAACGGCAAACGACTCTCTATCAACCTCCAAGTACAAAACATCACCAACAATACCAACCTGAAAACTGGAGGTTACGAACAGAACAGAGCTGACAGGTCTACCTACATCTTCTCCAAGAATTCCTACTACTATTATGCCAACGCCATCAATGCGTTCCTCAATGTCAGTCTCAAATTCTAAACCATCCATCGCCATGAAGAAACTATATAATATACCGTTCCTCGCCATCTGCATCTCTCTGCTGACGGCTTCCTGTATGAACGACTTCGATGCTCCCGACACTTCTTCCGACAACTACACGGCAGACAGTATCGCTCTTCCTACTACTACTATCTCTTCCCTGCGCTCTAAATATGCCTCCGTCATCAGCGCATCCAACTATGAACCCATCTCCTCCGATGTCATCATCGAAGGCGTAGTCACTGGCAATGACCTGAGCGGCAATATCTACCAGCAGGTATACATTCAGGAACTGGAAGGTGACTCTGTAGTGAGAACGGATAAGGGAGGCATCAGTGTAGGCATCAAGGGATATGGTGCCCTCTATGCTCTCTTCCCCGTCGGACAGAAACTGAGAATCAACCTCAAAGGTCTGTATATCGGCGGATATGGAGCACTGGCCAAAATAGGACAACCCTATATCAATACCAATGGTGCCCTGCGTATGGGACCGATGAGCGCCCCTTACACGAAAACAAACATCATGAAGGTAGGAACGCCCAATCCCAATTGGGTGAAGGCAAAAAACATCACCTCACTTGACGTGCTTCCTGCCAACATAGATAATATCACTCCCATGCTAGTATGCCTGAACAACTGCGAGATAGAAGACGCTGGAGGTCCCTATGCCGTGACCGAATACGAGGAAAACTCGGAAACCTACTCTGTAGAACACACCATCAACATGGCCGACAAGGGCAAACTCACTCTCTACACCAGTACTAGCGCACAATTTGCCGGCGACACCATTCCTGAAGGCAAACTAAAAGTGTATGGCATCCTCTCCAGATACTCGCAATCCTACCAACTTCAACTGCGCTCCAAAGACGATGTCATTGAACTGAATAAATAACACGAAACAAAAAATATACTCCATATGAAAAAGACTTATTACATGATCGTCGCTTTGGCTGCCTCTCTCTTCGCAGCCTCATGTTCCGACGTTCCCAATCCTTACGAACTGGTTACCAGTGACCCCTCGGCAGGAAAATCTATTCCCTACAAAAGCACTAGTCTGAGCAGTGGGTTCAATGTACAAACCATCACCGGCAACGCCTGGAGCCAAGGTTCTTCCTATACACAAGCCAGTGGATGGACGAGTTCTACCTCTACAGCCGTAGAATCAGAGTCCTGGTTAGTAAGCCCAGGCATCAATACTGCCGATTGTGACAGCGCCGTAGTGGCATTCGACTATACTATTCGATACGGCAACGGCCTTTCAGAAACAGATATCGCTAATTTCCACTGCGTCTACGCTAGCGCTGACTACACCGATGATGTCACAACAGCCAACTGGGTAAAACTGCCCTTCCAAGCAGAGAAGAGTTCCTACTCAGACTGGACTACCTATCCCTCCAATGACATTCAAATCCCAGACTCGCTAATGAAGACGGGCAAAATTCATATTGCTTTCGTCTACAAATGCGGCAACACACAGCAAAAAATCACTACCTGGGAACTGATGAATTTCTCCATCAGAAAAGGCACTGCCAGCATAGGTGGCGGTAGCGAAATTCAAGAAGGCAATCTGCCCTATTCCAGCAGCAACCTCCAGACCGGATGGACCACCTATTGCAAAACCGAAGGCAATCCCTGGAGCCAAGGCTCTTCCTACACACAGGCTACCGGATACCAGAAATGGAATGGCTCAGATACAAAGAGCAACCAGGAAGTTGAAGGATTCCTGCTCTCACCTGCCATCAACACTCATGTGACATCAGGCAAGGTGAAATTTGCTTTTGACAATACCATACGCTACACCAACAATGTAGCCAACTGGCAAACCTACCATAAGATATATGTATCTGACAACTACAATGGCCATGACTTCAACCAAGCCACCTGGACACAGATTGCTTGGACGCCAACCGCTTCTCCCTACACCGACTGGACACTCTACACTTCCGGTGAAATACAATTACCTGAAGCCTTTGTCAACAAGGACAATGTGACCATTGCTTTCTATTTCTACGCTCCTGCTTCGGGCTCTACCACCTGGGAATTGATGAACTTCAAGATGGAAGAAGGCGAGGCTTCCGGTGGCAATACTCCTGAACCTCCTACTCCTTCCAATGACTTCAATATGGACTTCACCTCTGGACAGGGTGGATGGAATATCGTGGATGTGGAAAAAGGCTCTCTCTCATATGTATGGCAGCAAAGTAGTAGTTACGGCATGAAGGCTTCTGCCTTTGTAAGCGGTAGCAACGTGGCTGCTGAATCATGGCTCATCAGCCCATCTGTAGAGATAGGCGAGCAAGCTACTCTCACCATCGAGAACGTACTGAACTTCCTCAACGGCAACACACTGACCGACCATATCGGAGTGTATGTATCTACCAACTATACAGAAGGCAATCCTTCCACAGCCCAATGGACAGCTGTCTCCATCAACAATCCAGCTTCGGGATCTTCTTGGGATTGGGTAATATCTACCATAGACCTCTCAGCCTACAAAGGCAAGAAGGTGACCGTAGCATTCAAATATGTTTCCACCAGTTCTTGTGCTCCTACATGGGAAATTAAAAACGTGAGTCTGGGTGAAAGTACAGGTGGTGGTACAGGAGGTGGCACTGACACCCCATCTACTGGAGCAGGCTCAAAAGATGACCCTTATAGTTGCAATGCCGCCATCGCTGCCGGTGCTACCAATAGTACTGCATGGGTAAAAGGATACATCGTAGGATATGTCAGTGGTACTTCCATCGCCTCTGGCGCCAAATTCGGCATTCCCGAACAGGCAGAAACCGAAGTACTCATCGCAGACAGCCCCGATGAAACTGACTACAAACAATGCATTCCCGTACAACTTCCTTCTGGAGCAGTGAGAACTGGACTGGAACTCTTTGCCCATCAAAACTACTACAAAAAGTCAGTGACACTCTATGGACAACTTACTACCTACTTCGGTGTACTGGGTGTCAAGAGTACTTCCTGTGCTATTATCGAGGGAACAACCATCGGTACTGAACCTACCAATTGATTACTGCACCCATGAAAATCCAATCATATCTACTGTCTCTCAGTCTGCTGAGCTCTTGTCTCTTCATAACATCCTGCGATGATGATGACAATGATTTCAACGGCAAAATAGAGATTACCGACGAGAATCGTAATGCCAATGATGCTTCTACTGACGCATCATTGGCCAGATGGGAAATGCCAGCTACCGACACTTCCTGCGACTACATCACCCACTACACTAGCGACGGACTGCTCAACTACGCCATGGAATACTCCAAGGAAAAGATGCACAGCCGCTGGGTGGCCTACCGATACGACTCCAAACTGAAAGCGCAAGTCACTAGCCGCAGTGACGAATGGGGAGTTGAACCTTTTTACAACAATAACAAAACCTACCAGATAGCTACTGGTTTTTTCGGTGGGTACAACAGAGGACACTTGGTAGGCTCAGCAGAAAGACTCTATTCACACGAAGCCAACGTCCAGACATTCTACATGTCCAACATGTCACCCATGAACGGCAACTTCAATTCCATCTATTGGGGTGAAATAGAAACATTGGTACGCAACTGGGGTAGAAATTGCGGTGCAGGCGACACCTTATATGTGGTCAAGGGAGGTACACTGGATAGTCTGCTCACTACCACCACAGTGAAAAACACCTTGGGCGAAACTGTGCAGATGGCAGTACCCAAATACTACTACATCGCAGTACTTTCCCTCTCGTCAGAAGGCAAAGCCAAGGCCATAGGATTCTGGATAGAACACAAAGACTTCAAAGACAGTTCGCTCAGCAACCTGAAAAAAATACGTCAGGCAGCAGCTTGCACCATTGACGAACTGGAAGAGCGCACAGGCATAGATTTCTTCTGCAATGTGCCTGATTGTATCGAAAACATAGTGGAAGCCAGATACACCCGAAGTTCTTGGCCAGGTCTGTAATTCCTTCCATTTCTTTGCTCACAAGGCAGAAGGCAAGTCCCTAGGGTCTCTGTCTTCTGCCTTGTTATCTGATTCTCTATATCAGTCCTTCTGAAACCACAAAACAGATTGAACCTAAAAATGTAGAAATATAGTCTGATAATTTGCAATTTTTCAATCTAAACATAAAGCAAAAGAACAGGATTATCCAACAACTATACATTTCGTATCGTCAATCAACTCATTAAAAAATTTGAATGATGCAGAAAGCAGGTTTTTAAAAGACAAGTGGTCAGATAAAGGTAATGACTATGTCAACCTGAAAAACATCAATGTATCACACTTGCGCTACTTCGAGATGCCGACGAACCTGCTAACAGAAGATTTCCAACCAACAGACTCCTACGAATGGTTGAGATCAAGTGTCAAAGTCAGTCTTTGGGTAGGACTAATGGCATTGATCATGGTAAGTGTACTCCTTCTGTGCTTTATGGTCAGCAGTGGATGGGATGAATAGAAAAAGAGACATAGTTGGCATGATGTATCCCTTGCCCTGCTTGATGAATTCAGCGATGGCAAATCCTACCTGAGATTAGTAGGGAACACCGTATTGGCCTTGTTCTCTTCTTATATGATGTTGTTTCTGCTGGCATTCTTATGCTTATGGATTCATCCTATTTTGGAATGATTGAGCCCCATCGGTCTCCCATCCAAGTAACGAGAGAAAACGTCACCTCGCTACAACCCTCACAGAAGGGAAGGTGGCAAAGCACGATTCTTCCTATTAAACAGAGATAATAGTCCCCATTTCAACCATCCATTTATTATTTAAGATCAAAGATACGGATTTCACAAGAATTCCGTATTTTTGTAGTACAATCGTACTTTCCTATCATTAACCCAATCAATTTCCCTTTATGAAACAGACATTTATCTTGCTTATTGCCGTCATCCTGCATCTTAGTGTACCCTCTTATGCCATCGCCACCACATGGCATTGGCAGAAAGGAACCATCATGGTTGATACTCCTGCACGCCCCTCTGGACAACAGCCAGCCATTGGACTGACCTGTGCTCCAATACCCGTCGTAAGAGCAGCCTTCGTAGGATTGGGAATGAGAGGTCCTGGTGCTGTAAAACGTTGGACCTACATACCAGGCACACAGGTAGTGGCCCTGTGCGACTACGAAAAGGAACGTGTAGAGTCCTGCCAAAAAATATTAGAGAAAAAAGGATTCCCGCAAGCCGCTGCCTATTGGGGTGAAGAAGGATACAAGCAACTCTGCCAGCGCAACGACATAGACTTGGTCTACATTGCCACTGATTGGCTACACCATGTACCCATTGCCAAATATGCGATGGAACACGGAAAACATGTAGCCATCGAAGTACCGTCTGCCATGAACCTGCAGGACTGCTGGGATCTCATTGACCTGGCAGAAAGCAGACGCCTACACTGTGTCATCTTGGAGAACTGCTGCTATGACTGGTTTGAGATGAATACCCTCAACATGGCACAGCAGGGAGTGTTTGGAGAAATACTCCATGCTGAAGGTGCCTATATACACTGCCTGGATGAGTTCTGGAATGAATACTGGCACAATTGGCGCATGGATTACAACCGCCTATATCGAGGCGACATCTATCCTACCCACGGACTGGGTCCCGTGGCACAGGTAATGAATATCCACCGTGGCGACCGTATGAAGACACTGGTAGCGATGGACACCAAAGCAGTTGCAGGACCAGAATACATCAAGAAAAGTACAGGTGAAGATGCCACAGATTTCCGCAACGGAGACCACACCACCACCCTCATTCGCACAGAACAAGGAAAGGTGATAGAAATACAGCACAACGTAATGAACCCTCAGCCCTACAACCGCAAATATCAGTTGACCGGCACACGGGGATTCGCCAACAAATATCCCATTGAGGGCTATGCTCTCAGTAGCCAGCAAATGAAAGATTCAGGGGTAAAACCCCAACTGGAAGACCTCTCAGGTCACAGTTTCCTGAAAGAACAGGATCACAAGGCCTTGGTAGAGCACTACAAGTCTCCCATTCTGGACATCTATGGCAAAAAGGCCAAAGAGGTAGGGGGACATGGTGGAATGGACTTTATTATGGATAGCCGACTGGTGTATTGTCTCCAAAATGGACTTCCCATGGACGTGGACGTCTATGACCTGGCCGAATGGTGTTGTTTGGCAGAACTAGGGGCCTTATCCATGGACAATAACAATGCGTCTGTAACCATCCCCGATTTCACACGCGGACATTGCTACGATATCAAGGGCTTCCGGCATGCCTTTGCCTCACCGGAACAGGAAGCTCATGCCGATAGTCTGGCACGCCTCTTTACCTCTACCTTGAAGGAAAAAGGGGCGAAAGCAGCTGAAAAACTCAGAAACAAATGGATGAAAAATATACAGAAATGAAAACCGCCCATATTGGTAGCCCGTTGGAAAGCACCCATTGGGAGGAAAACATCATTTTGGCTGATGCTACCTGGATGGACGACTTCGTGTTTGACGTAACAGTCAATTTCGAACGCATGTTGGAACGTCCACTGCCCAAAGCATCCATTGACCGATGGACTGACTTCCTATCCCTTGATGGAGGTCTGCGACCCGGCAATAACAAGACACAGGTCATTCTCCTCCACCAGGCAGGGAGACATCAACTTAACAACTGGATACCAGCCGACATCACAAACGAACTGGATGGTATGGCTTTTAAAGACAACCTTGGTGAATTCTCCTTCTTCACCCTTCCCGTAGAAGAAGACCTCGTGGATGCTGGCAACATGTACGCACAATGCATGGAAGCCCTGCTCTCCTCTCCCAAGGTAAAACGAATCATGTTGGTGCCTCGACTCGACCACTACGGACATCTGGTGAAGACATACATGAACAACATACAATGGGACGGCAAGGACGTGACCCTCTTCACCACGGAACCAGTAGCAGGATTCAAATGCCGACAGGAAATACTCTCCTACTCTATCATGGCCACACTGGGCATAGAAGCTAAAGAACTGAAACAAGAATAAATCATTTTTACACAAAAAATTAATTACACATACTGACAAATATGGCAAAGAAAGAGACAATTGCCTCCAACGAGAGCAACGACAGACTGAAAGCCTTGCAAATGGCAATGGCCAAAATAGAAAAAGATTTCGGCAAGGGTTCCATCATGAAACTCGGAGACGAGAAAGTTGACACAGTGGATGTCATCCCATCCGGTAGCCTTACCCTCAACATTGCTCTAGGTGTAGGCGGATATCCCAAAGGCAGAATCATAGAGATATATGGTCCTGAAAGTTCTGGTAAAACCACCCTCGCCCTCCATGCCATCGCCGAAGCTCAGAAGAAAGGAGGCATCGCTGCATTTATTGATGCAGAACATGCCTTTGACCGTTTCTATGCTGAAAAACTAGGTATTCAAGTGGAAAACCTACTCATCTCCCAACCTGACAACGGAGAACAAGCCCTCGCTATTGCCGACCAACTCATTCGCTCTGCAGCCATCGACATCATAGTCATTGACTCAGTTGCCGCCCTCACACCCAAAGCAGAAATAGAAGGCACCATGGGTGATAACAAGGTAGGTCTCCAGGCTCGACTCATGAGTCAGGCTCTACGCAAGCTCACCTCAGAAATCAGCAAGACCAATACCACCTGTATTTTCATCAACCAGTTGAGAGAGAAAATCGGAGTAATGTTCGGCAACCCAGAAACCACCACTGGCGGCAATGCACTAAAATTCTATGCTAGCGTCAGACTGGACATCCGCCGCGTTACTAGTGTGAAAAAAGGCGATGAGGTAATAGGCAACCAAGTCCGCGTCAAAATTGTGAAGAACAAAGTAGCCCCTCCATTCCGCCGCGCAGAGTTTGAAATCATGTTTGGCGAAGGCATCTCACGCACTGGTGAAGTACTTGATTTAGCCATCAACATGGACATCATCCAAAAGAGCGGGTCATGGTTCAGTTACAATGGTGACAAACTGGCTCAGGGAAGAGACGCTGTCAAAGCATTGCTCAAGGACAACCCTGACCTGATGGAAGAACTGGAAAAGCGCATTACAGAAAAACTCGGACAGAATGCCAATGCCCTAGAGACAGCTATGGGACAAGAAGACGATCTGCCCACCATAGACTGACAAGTTTCTTTGCAATAAGTTTCAGCTCCAAAGGCGATGAAAAAACTGATATTCTTCTGCATGGTCATCATCACAACAGGATGGGCTTCAGCACAGAACATGACTACACAGGAATCCCATTTCCGTCATATCCCCTCCTCCCAACAACTAGCCGTGTACTGGTATTGGATAGCTGGCAACATGTCGGAAGAAGGAGTAGTCAAAGACCTTCATGCCATGAAAAAAGCAGGTATCAACCGCGTACAAATCGGTATGATTGGTGAAGGACAAGGTGCTAAGGAAGGTTCTGTAAAAACCATGTCGGAAGAATGGTGGAACATCCTTCATCAGGCTCTTAAGACTGCTGGCGAGCTGGATATCGAAGTGGGGATGTTCAATTGCCCTGGATGGAGTCAAAGCGGTGGCCCCTGGGTCAAGGCGGAACAAGCCATGCGTTACCTGCATTGTATCAAAGATACCGTCACTGGTCCTCAACAACTCGAGATACCCATCCAAAATTCTTCTGTAGAAGGACAGACAGTGAAGGTCATCGCATATCCCCTCACACAAAGCCAAGGCTCCTTCTCCTCTTCAGAGAAAATAAGCAAAGAGGGAACTATTCATTTCATCGCCCAGCAAAAAACCACCGTACGCAGTCTGGTTATCTATCCAGCCTCTGCCGGTAGTGCGCATGCTGACATCCAAGTAAAAACTGATACTGGCTACGTTTCTATCCACAAATGCAAGATAGACCGTAGCAACGCAGGTCTTAACGTAGGCTTCACCCCCTATGCTCCCATCGCCATCTCCCTGCCTGAAACGGAAGGAAACGAGTTTATGATTGACATAGACCAACCAGGATGGATTCACCATGCTACGCTGAGTGATGTACCTGTAGTGGAACAATATGCTGAAAAAACTTTCGCCAAGATGTGGCCGACGCCACACCCCATGTGGGATGCCTACCTTTGGCGACAGCAACCGCAGTATTCTACATCTCTATGCGTAAGTCCAACACAGGTAATTGACATCACCTCACACATCAACAAAGAGGGTGTACTGCAATGGAATGTACCCAAGGGACAATATGTCATCATGCACACCGAAATGCTGCCTACGGGTACCACCAATGCTCCCGCTCCGAAGGAAGCAACTGGCTATGAAACCGACAAGATGAGCAAGGCACATATCCGTGCCCACTTCGACGCATACATCGGCCAGATACTAAGACGCATACCTCCTGCTGACCGCAAGACATTCCGCATCGTTGTAGAGGACAGCTACGAGACAGGTGGACAGAACTGGACTGACAGTCTGATTACAGACTTCAAGAAAACTTATCATTATGATCCCGTTCCCTTCCTGCCTGTTCTTAGCGGCACCGTAGTGGGTAGCGAAGACCAGTCCGATCGATTTCTATGGGACCTGCGCCGACTGATTGCTGATCAGGTATCCTACAACTACGTAGGAGGACTACGCAAAGTTAGTCATGAACACGGACTCACCACTTGGCTCGAGAACTACGGCCACTGGGGATTCCCTGGCGAATTCCTTCAATATGGCGGACAAAGTGACGAAATAGCAGGTGAATTCTGGAGCTTCGGCACATTGGGCGACATAGAGAATCGGGTAGCTTCCTCCTGCGGACACATCTATGGTAAGCCCAAAATATGGGCAGAGTCGTTCACTTGTGGAGGCCCCGACTTCACACAATATCCCGGACAGATGAAGCAAAGGGGCGACCGCTTCTTCGCAGAAGGCATCAATGCCACCCTGCTTCACCTCTACATCCAGCAACCTGATGACAAGGTACCAGGCATCAACGCATGGTTTGGCAATGAGTTCAACCGACACAACACCTGGTTCTCCCAAATAGATGTATTCGCCAATTACCTGAAACGATGCAACTACATGCTCCAGCAGGGACAATACGTGGCTGACGTCGCCTACTTCATCGGAGAGGATGCACCCAAGATGACAGGTGTGCGCACCCCCGAACTACCACGTGGATTTTCATTTGACTACATCAACGCAGAAGTACTACAGAAAGCATTTGTTAAGGACAAATACCTGTGCCTGCCCAGCGGCATGAAGTACAGGGTACTGGTACTGCCTCGTCAGAAGACCATGCGCCCCGAACTGCTTACTATCATCCGTCAGTTGGTAAACGATGGACTGGTTATTCTGGGACCTGCCCCAGAGGCATCACCCAGTTTGCAGAACTACCCACAAGCTGATGAAAGGGTAAAACGAATGGCCGGCGAAATGTGGCAAACGGAAGAAAAGCCTTTTGCCGTCAAAAGAAAATTCGGGCAAGGACGCATCTATCCCGATGCCTCACTTGAACAGGTAATGAATGACCTGAAAGTATTACCTGATTTCTTGACCGATGACCCACGATTACCCGTGACATTCCTCCACCGGCATGGAAAGGAGGGAGACATCTACTTCATCTCCAACCAAGGAGACCAACACCTCAGCTTCAATGCGTCCTTCCGCATTACAGAACGCCAACCGGAACTCTGGAATCCACAGGATGCCAGCATCAGGATACTGCCTGAATATATGGATGATGGCGAAATGACACGACTTCCCATCCAATTGGAGCCCTATGAGAGCGCTTTCATCGTGTTCCGCCATGCAGTTGCCCAAAAATACACTGCTGTCAACTACCCGAAAAGACAATTATTGACCACACTGAAAACTCCCTGGCAAGTTGACTTCCAGCAAGAACGGGGCGGACCACAGGAGACAATCTCATTCGACTCGCTCACCGATTGGACTCACCATACAAATCCTGCCATCAAGTACTTCTCAGGAAGTGCCGTCTACCGCAATACCTTTAAAATAGGAAAATTACCCAACACCCCTGTCTTCATTGACCTCAACAAGGTAATGGTCATGGCGAAGGTAAAAATCAATGGCAAGGAAGCAGGAGGCGTCTGGACACCTCCCTACCGTTTAGACATAACCTCCTGTTTGCACAAGGGTACCAACACAGTGGAAATCGAAGTAGTCAACTGCTGGAGAAATAGAATCATCGGTGACCTCCAATTGCCCGAAAACCAAAGAATCACCCACCAAAGTGTGACCTACCTGAAAGCGGACAGCGAACTGCAATCTTCTGGTCTCATAGGCCCCGTTGAGATTGTCACTTATCCGTTTCTAAAAGAAAACAAATAATATCCTTATCCTTCAGTTTTTCAAAGGAATAAAACCATTTATTCCTTCTTCAGACTATGTGTCCTGTTCTTGCCAATCGTGCGAAGGGATGCACCTGTCATCCCTTCGCCTTGGAGAGCAGCAGGAGGGAAGGCTTCTTCATCCTTTCCCTCTTCATAATTTGAAAAACTAATTTGAGCCTCAAGATTGTTCTCCGTTTATTTCAAAATCATGCCTTCATGGACATAAAACAGAAGGAAAAACAGATTTATGAGAGGAAATAAGGAAGTTTGCTGGAATCATTGCTATTTTTTGGCTATACGCAAAAGACTTTTCAATGATTTTTCTTTATTTTTGTAGATAATAAATCCATTACAATGACAAGAATGAAATATCTCCATCTGTTGGCATTCCTGCTGATAGCCACAGCCATGAATGCCCAGTCGCCTGCATTGCCTGAAGCAGTAGCCAGCATTCACGAATCTGTCAAGGCTTCCTATGCTCCCGATGGACGAGTAGCCATGTTCCTCCCTTCTTACACCGTAGATGGACAACACATCATGATATGTGGAAAGACCACCTCACGCAATGCATCTGTTGAGCTCGAAAAACAGCTGAAAGAGAAGGGATATACAGTCATCAACTGCATGAAAGTATTACCCGACGAGGCTCAATTGGGAGAAGAAATTTGGGGCATTGTGAAAAACTCTGTATGCAACATACGTTCAGCTGCAGACTACGGAGCCGAAAACGTCACCCAAGGTTTGATGGGTATGCCTGTTCGGATTTTGGAAAAAAACAGATGGTTGCATATACAGACACCCGATGGCTACTTGGGTTGGGTAGAGAACGCAGCCATCCAACGAGTGACAAAATCAGCATTAGAAGCATGGAACAGCGCCACTAAAGTTGTAGTGACCGCCCTCTGGGGACAAGTACTGACAGCCCCCGACAACCAATCTGCTGCTATGGGCGATGTAGTGGCAGGCAACCGACTCAAGCTCATCGGAAAGAAGGGAAAATTCTTTCATGTAGAATATGCTGACGGACGCAAAGGATTCCTCCCCTTGTCTCTGGCTATGGAGCAGAATAAGTGGAGAAAACAACTGGACAACAGTGCGGCTGCCATTCTTAAGACCGGGCAATCACTGATAGGCATCCCCTACATCTGGGCAGGACTTTCCTCCAAAGGAGCCGACTGCAGCGGTTTTGTACGTTCCACTCTCTTCATGCATGACATCATCATCCCCAGAGATGCATCCCAAATGTGCCACAAGGGCCAACGACTGGAAATAGGTGATTTCTCAACCCTCCAGCCCGGTGACCTGCTCTTCTTCGGCTCACGCAATAAGGAGACTGGCAAGGAGCGTGTCAGTCATGTAGGCTTTTACCTGGGCAACAAGCGCTTCATCCATTCTTTGGGCAATGTTCATGAAAACAGCTTTGACCCTCAAAGCGAAGACTACGATGCCTACAATTGGGGACGCCTGCTCTTTGCAGGACGTGTACTCCCCTTCATCAACAAGGAGGACGGACTCTCTACCACCGACAAGAATCCGTTCTACTCCATTCATTTAGAATTCTGAACAACCTAATTAAAACAAAAACCGAAATAACAATGACCACAAGACGTGACTTCCTCAAGACAGCAGCTTTGGGAGCAGCCGGCGCATGGCTGGGAAGTGCCAGTGCAGTAGCAACTCCCTTATCAGTCCCTGCATCCCGTAAAAAAGGGTATAGTGGAAAAATGACATTACGTTTCGCTCCCTACGAACTGAAACTTCAGCATGTATTCACCGTAGCTTCCTATTCACGTTCTACCACCCCTGATGTACAGGTAGAAATAGAATATGATGGCCTTATTGGGTATGGAGAAGCATCCATGCCTCCCTATTTGGCTCAAGAATTAGGTACGGTAGCCAGCGTATGCGAATTTCTTGGCCGAGTACAGAAGATTATCGGAGACTTCAAAGACCCCACCCAACTGGAAGATATCCTTTCCTACATTGATACAATGGACGAAGGCAATGCCGCTGGGAAAGCAGCTGTCGATATTGCCCTGCATGACCTTGTAGGCAAGATGATGGGTCAACCATGGTACCGCATATGGGGACTGAATCCTGCCAAGACTCCCAATACAACCTTTACAATCGGCATTGACACTCCTGATGTGGTACGCCAAAAGACCCGTGAATGTGCCAACCGCTTCAATATCCTCAAAGTCAAACTGGGCAGAGACAATGACAAGGAGATGATAGAGACCATTCGTGAGGTGACTCAACTCCCTATTGCCATTGATGCCAACCAGGGATGGAAAGACAAGCAGTATGCCTTAGATATGATACACTGGTTAAAAGAAAAAGGCATCGTCATGATAGAGCAGCCTATGCCCAAGACACAGATTGATGATATCGCCTGGGTGACAGAAAACAGTCCACTTCCTGTTTTTGCCGACGAGAGCATCCAGCGTCTGAAAGACGTAGTGAAGATGAAAGGTGTCTTCAGTGGCATCAACATCAAACTCATGAAATGTACGGGTATGCGGGAAGGCTACAAGATGCTCACTACAGCCAAGGCTCTTGGCATGAAGGTGATGGTAGGATGCATGACGGAAACAAGTTGTGCCACATCAGCTGCTGCACAGTTCTCCCCTGCCGTAGACTTTGCCGATTTGGATGGCAACCTGCTCATTGCCAACGACCGCTTTGACGGCATGAAGGTAGTGAACGGAAAAATCACACTGCCCGACCGACCGGGTATCGGCATTGTCAAACTCTAATCCCCCTACTCTGCAACCATGAAAAATACATTATTCATCATCATAGCACTCGTTGCATCCCTCACTTCCTTGAAGGCCAAAGACCACAAGAACTATTGCTGGGACAAGGATTTGCAACACCGCAAGGCATGCGATTTCACGCGCTCACGTGAGGAAGTGGTGAACTATATCAAAAAATACATCCCCAAGGTCACCGATAGCCAGATAAGCGCTTGGGAACAGTCGGGCGCATTGGAATGCATGACAGTCAATGGTCAGAAGAAATACTTCAGGAATGCAGCCCCTAACCTGTTTCGTATCGATCCGTCATGTGCCCGTATCAAGGCGCTAAAGGATGGTGTAAGCCTCAGTGGCAGCGAACGGGATGATGCCATCAATATCCCTGAAATCATCTCATCGGCAACAGGTCCCTACCGTATTGGAGCCCCGAAGCGCATGCGGGTGACATTCACCCTTTCTGTCCATGCCGATGCTGTACCGGCAGGCGAGAAAATCAGATGCTGGTTACCCTTCCCACGCACCGATATACCCCGACAGAAAGACGTAAGACTCCTCTCTGTCAGTGAGAAGAAATACCAACTCGCACCCGAAACCTGCCAACACTCATCTGTATACATGGAAAAGAAAGCCAAAGCAGGTCAACCCACCGTGTTCAGTGAAACATTCGAATACACCTCCTATGGCGCATGGTTCAACCTGCAAGAAGAAGATATCAAGCCCTATGACACCACTTCAGCCCTCTACAAGACCTACACGGCAGAGCGGTCGCAACACATCCTCTTCACACCAGAACTCCGCCAACTGGCAGCCGAACTCACCGAGGGAGAAACCCATCCCCTCAAAAAGGCCCGCAACATATTCCGCTACATCACAGCCAATTTCCCTTGGGCATCCGCTCTCGAATACTCTACTATCGACAACATTCCCATGTATGTGCTTAAAAACAGGCACGGCGATTGTGGACAAGTGAGTCTGCTGTTTATCACCCTGTGCCGCATCAGCGGTATTCCTGCCCATTTCCAAAGTGGTCTGATGATGCATCCACATGGCAGTAACATGCACGACTGGAGCGAAATCTATTTTGAAGGCATAGGATGGGTACCCGTAGACCAGTCGTTTGGCATACCGGTCTATGCCCGCAATGATGCAGAGACATGGTTTTTCTTAGGCGGCATTGACTCCTGGCGTTTGGTAGCCAATCAAGATTACGGCATGGAGATGTACCCCAAGAAGCAATTCCCCCGCAGTGAAACCGTCGACTTCCAGCGTGGTGAAGTAGAATGGAAGGGAGGCAATCTCTACTTCGACCAGTGGGATTATCATTGGGATATTGAGTACCTGAACTGACAAGACATCTTTTTATACATTATTATATTAATATGGACATTATAGAAAGACTTGTGGCGAGAGCCAAAGCCAACAAGCAACGCATCGTTCTCCCCGAGAGTCTGGAAGAACGCACTCTGACAGCTGCCGACAAATGTCTGCAAGACAATCTGGCAGATATTATCCTCATCGGCAACCCTGCCGACATCATGAATCTGGCCTCCCGATTGGGACTCAAACATATCGACAAGGCCACCATCATCAACCCTGCCACTTCTGACAAGACGGAAGGCTATGCCCAACTTCTCTACGAACTACGCAAGAAGAAAGGAATGACACTTGAGCAGGCACGCACCAAAGTACTTGATCCTCTGTATTTCGGATGTCTTATTATCAAGAGCGGAGATGCCGACGGACAAATCAGCGGCGCCTTGAGTACAACAGGTGATACACTTCGCCCTGCCCTTCAGATTATCAAGTGCGCTCCCGGCATCACCTGTGTGAGCGGAGCCATGCTCCTCATCACCCACGAGAAGCAGTATGGAGCAGATGGCGTAGTAGTAATGGGCGATGTAGCCGTGACCCCCATGCCTGATGCCAGTCAACTGGCCCAGATAGCTGTATGCACTGCTCGCACAGCCCGTTCGCTGACAGGCATGGAGCCGCAAGTGGCCATGATGAGTTTCTCCACCAAGGGATCGGCCTCTCATGAAGTAGTGGATAAGGTAGTTGAAGCCACCCGTTTGGCCCAAGAGATAGACTCCACACTGTGTATCGATGGTGAGTTACAAGCCGATGCAGCCCTTGTACCTTCCGTTGCTGCGAAGAAAGCACCTGGAAGCAAAGTGGCTGGACAGGCCAATGTACTTGTAGCCCCCAATCTAGAAGTGGGAAATATCGGCTACAAACTGGTACAAAGATTAGGAGGAGCCGAAGCCATAGGCCCCATTCTGCAAGGCATCGCCCGTCCCGTCAATGACCTCAGCCGCGGTTGTTCCGTGGAGGATATCTACAAAATGGTGGCCATCACCGCCAACCAAGCTATTGATGCCCGCTCCTGCTGACAGAAATTCTGCCATTTGGCATCAGAGAAACAGACACAGAACACATTATTCACTATAAACCCAATTTGCATATGAAAGTACTCGTACTGAACTGCGGAAGTTCTTCCATCAAGTACAAGTTGTATGACATGGATGACAATTCAGTTCTCTCAGCCGGCAACATCGTACGTATCGGTTTGCCCAGGGCCCATCTCAAGCTGAAAGTGCCCTTTGAAAGAAAAGTATACCATGACATTCCCAACCATGAAGTAGGATTGGAACTGCTTTTCCGTCTGCTGACCGACAAGGACCTGGGGTCTATCAAGACACTCGATGAGATTGATGCCGTAGGCCATCGTATTGTTCACGGCGGCACTTTCACGGAAAGCGTAGAACTCACCTCCTCTGTATTGCGCGAATGGAAGAAATTCAGCGATCTGGCTCCTCTGCATAATCCTGCGAGTTTGTTAGGCATCGAAGCCGTTTCCAAAAAACTCCCCTTCATGCCCCAGGTAGGAGTATTCGACACCTCCTTCCATCAAACCATGCCCGAGCATGCCTACATGTATGCCATACCCCGCAAATATTATCAGAAATACAACATCCGTCGCTATGGCTTCCATGGTACCTCCCATAGATACGTACTCCATCGTGCTGCTGAATACCTCGGCTTCAACGTAGAAGAGAAGAAAGTCATCTCCTGCCACATTGGCAACGGAGCCTCACTGGCTGCAATCAAGTACGGCAAATGCGTAGACACCTCGATGGGACTTACACCATTGGAAGGCCTGATTATGGGTACACGTTCTGGCGACATTGACCCGTCGGCCATTCTCTATATCATGGATAAGGAGAAAATGAGTATCCGCGAAGCTTCCAATCTCCTCAACAAGGAAAGCGGTATGTTAGCTTTGAGCGGTGTTTCCTCCGATATGGCAGAAGTAGCCAAGGCAGAAGCTGAAGGCAACCGACGCGCCCGCGTAGCTAACCGCATGTACAATTATCGTATCAAGAAATATATCTCAGCCTACATGGGAGCATTGGGAGGAGCTGACTACATCCTCTTTACAGCTGGTGTAGGTGAACACCAATGGGAGATGCGTCAGCGTTGTACAGAAGGGCTTGAATTCATGGGCATCAAAATAGATGAAGAAAAGAACAAAGCCGCTTTCGGTGTAGAAGCAGTCATCTCCACCCCCGACAGCAAGGTAACAGTGGCCGTTATTCCCACCGATGAGGAACTCCTCGTGGCCCAAGACACCTATCACGTCATCAGTAAGCACTGATTATTCCTTTTCCATATATTCTTTTTCAAACCATCCTGCTGCCCCACAGGCAACAGGATGGTTTGATTTATACCCATATCCTACTGGCTTAGTCCCCAATCGGTCATTAGAGTTCTGATGTTTTTCTGTGTTCTCTTTTTCAGTTTACCATCCCCCTCTCTAAGGCGTAGCTGACTACGGCGAGAGAAGATGGGCAGTAAACAGAGGAAGCAAAGTGTTGAAAAACACTGAACAGAGTTCCTCTGGGGATAAGCATTGAAAACATATGTCGGTTTGATGACCGATTGGGGATAATTTCAGCACAGCAGACAAACAGTGGGAAAGGACCAATGAAACCATAGAGATTGTTGGCCGAAAAGAGGGGTCAGAAGATATTTCGTGGGGGAGCAGGAAAAATCCATTCATTGAAATACCAGTTTCAGATGATTGGCAATGGATATTCTTACCATCCTGCTCTGTTTCTGTAAAGGCAGTTTATTCCTCATTTGCCATTTGAAATAGAGCACATGGACATCTCCTCATTTCCCTGCACCCAACTTGTTTTTGCGTTCAGCCTAGGCTGAACGCAGGAGACAGATGTAAGAGTGACTTCATCCTCCCTGTTGATTTCTTCCGGGAAGCAAGAAGAGGTCTTTCCGACAAATATCTTCTCCGTTCTCAACGAGTGTCCCCTCCCCATTATCTACTGACCCGAAGTTTGTTTTTCCGATG
>JALERS010000068.1 GCA_022763905.1 Prevotellaceae bacterium
CAGAAGAGGTCTTTCCGACAAATATCTTCTCCGTTCTCAACGAGTGTCCCCCATTATCTACTGAGCCAAAATTATTCAATACAATCCCCACTCAATTTCTACTAAGCCATTTTTATCCCCACTGATTTTCTACTGAGCCTATTTTTAACCCAAGTATTCATGGTGCTCGGCAAAAGAATCGACGGTGCTCGGCAAAAGAATCGACGGTGCTCAGCAAAAGAATCGACGATGCTAAAAGGAAGCAGTCAATATACTCTCAGATATCAATCAATTGCTATGCCGTGGGAGGCAGTAATACGTGACAAAAACATAGTAAAATCATAGTTTTTCCATTGGGGTTCCGGTGAAGTTTTCTCTCTGTTGCCTTCCTGTCTCTGGATTCATCCGGAGCAACACCATAGAGATGGGAGGATTCGGAAAAGATTCTTGTTTTTCCGATGAGATTCAGTGCCCTTATGAGGGCTCCTGCGAGTCTTTGAATCATTCATGGCAAGGAAGGGGAGCACTTGCCATATACTCCAATTGCCGCAATGTATGGATAGAGTTATTTTCTATACAATCCCCAGTCAATTTCTACTGAACCAAAAGTATATTTGCGCATAACAGTCTAATGACCGATTGAGGTTAAAGCCTTTTACAGGACACCCATAAAAACAAACAGGATGGCAACTTGACAGTTGCCATCCTGAAATGAAGTTAGGATATATCCTGAATAATCTTTACTTGACTAACTGTCCTTCTGTAGTGTATATGCGATTACCCTTTGTGATAACAATCTTTCCACTCTTGATGGTCTTTTGCCAACGGTCGGCGGAAGATTCAGTGGTTTCAGATACATTATTGATACCATTAGGCTCTGACTCTGTGATGCTGACGGGATAGATTTTAACGGTGCCGTCGTTGATAATCATACCCTTGACAGTGTAGGTTTTGTCTTCCAAGTTGGAAGGTACTACAGTAAAGCGGTCATAAAGGGCCAAGGTGTTATTGTTGGTATCGGTTAGGGTGTAATTGTTGGTTTTAGTGAAGGTCATGGTGACTTTGTCAATCTGAAGGTATCTATTGTAATACAAATCGGGATTGGCAACAATGTCATTGATGTTCACCTTAGTCGGTGTAATGGTTGTAGTAGTACCGCTAGCCACAATAGTTTCTGGAAGGATGAGTTGGAAGGAAGGCTTGAAGTTCATGTAACCATTGTCCTTCTTAGAGCCTAAGATGCCGGCATTGATAATGGTTCCATCTTCCAGTTTATTGACTTTGCAATCCACATCGTTGATGTTGAGGACTCTTTCTCCATCAGTTGCATAAATCATGCTGTAATAGGAGGTCTTCCAGTGATGAATGACAGTGAGGGCAGCAGAGGTTCCGGCGACGCTGCCATCAGCCAGAGCCTCAAATTGGGCTACCTGATTGAATGCCTCTACGGGGGTTACAATGTAGTTGGCACTGACTACGGCTGATTCCTTGCCGTCCAGTACGGCCTTTGCCCAGATGACAGAGGTGGTATTTACTTTGATACCTTCTGCAGGTACGGGAGCCCAATCAGCTGCGGGATCCATGCGGTACATGATGGTGGCACCTTCAGTGGCACAGGTAAGGGTGATAGTCTTGGGAGTAGTGAATCCGTCATACAGCACATCGCCTGTACTGGAGAATTCAGGATAGGCTACGTCAGAAGCTTCACCTAGGGTAACAATCATGGTGTGGAATCTCAGGGTGTCCTTATTGGTAAGGGTGACAACAGCTTCATCACCTGTCCATTCTGCTTCATTATCGCTCAGTAAGGCATAGTAGCCTTTGTCGAAGGTATGGGTACCGCTGAGGGCAGAGCCCTTGAAGGTAATCTTTCGGATAGTAGCACCTTCAGGAGCTGCGATGGTCACTTTGGTCTTATTCTTGATTACCAATGCATTCTGGCCACCTTCATTGACGAACTCGGTCCAGTGGTACATCTTGCCGAAGAAACTACTTGTGTATCCTGTAGTGACATTGGTGAATACAACTCCGTTCTTGGTAATGGTATTACCATCTGCCAAGCGGGTGGGGGTATCAGCAGTAGGAGCGTCATAGCCGAATGCTGTGGGGTCGGAGAAATCGAAGACAACATCGTCGCTGTGCTCAACTATGGCTGTAGGATAGATTTGACGACCACCCAAAGTGGTAAGCAGAATACCAGTAACGTCATAGGTCTTTCCTTCTTCAACCGCCATAGCTATATCAAATTCGTCATAGGCATGAATAGTACCTGTGGCATCGGTCAAGTCAAAATTGTAGTTAGCTGTCTTTACACCAGAAACCTTGCTGATGGTGACGAGGGTATACTCATAGGATTTTTCGTTGAGTGCTGTTGCCACTTTGACAGGCAAGGGGGTAACAGTGGCATTGCCGCTTACTTCGAGAGTTCCACAAACAGGGGTGATGTAACGGTCATAGGTGTAGCCGCCTGTCTTGGTGAGCTGGGCTATCCAGCCTCCCTTGATAACATCGCCAGGAGTCAAAGGGGAAGACACCTTGACAGCCATATTTTCCTTGTTGGCATTGTCGCCCAAGATGGCATATCCCTCCCAACTATCATAAGCTACAACGGTCCAGTCTGCATTGACCAGCACATAGTCTTTGTCATTGCTGGCCTCAAGTTCAGATGCCTTGGTGATAGGAGTAGCATCAATGACAGTGTAAATGTTCGCGCTGATGGCTGATGACTGTCCGTCCTTCTCTGCCTTCAGATAGAGGGTACAGCTTTCAGAGAGGTTGATTCCTTCAGCTGGTAGGGTACTCCAGGTGGCATTGTCAAAACTGTAGGAAATGGTAGCTCCCTCTGTGGAACAGGTAGCAGTGATGGTGTTGTTGAATCCCTTGAAGACAGTGCCGCTATTGATGTTGGCTATGGGGTAAGCTACTGCAGGTGCTTCTCCTATAGTAACCAAGAGTTTCTTTATGAAGACATTGCCTGCATTGCAGGTAAATTTCACACTGCTGTCATCTCCAGTCCAAGTGACGGGAAACAAATTGTTTTCTTTCTGACCGCAAACCAAGGACATACCTTTGTCGAAGGTCCATGTATAGTAAGTGGAACAGTAGGCTTCTACCTTCTTGACAAAGTACTCGCCCGCAGTAATGGTCATGTCAGCACCGGCACTCTTGTACATACGCATTTCGTAACCTGGAGTGGCTGCAGCGGTAGAATTGAAAACTCTATTTGCGGAAGTGGGTTTAGTACCATTGAATGTCAGAGTGACGCCATCAACGGTAATGGCTTGATTGGCAGTGAGGTAGTAATTGGCTTCGTTCAATCCAACGGATGTGGGATTAGTGAAATCAAATGTTACCACCTTGTCTGCAACTGCATTTGTACCCAATGTCACAAATGCTACACAAAGAATGAGTAGAAATTTTCTCATAAGTTGTAATGATTTTAAGGTGAATGATTAAGGTTAATAACTGGATTTGTATCTTTTATTGTTGGTATTGCAAGATTGTCAACGCTTGAACTTGAGGACCGCCTTTCTTCCTGAAGGTAGTGGGGCTACAGCGGTGTAGATACCTGGTGAAAGATGGGAGACATCCTGTCCCTGGCTGACTATACGGCCATTCATGTCATAGCAAATGATGAGGGCAGAGGGTACTCCTGCAACTTCTAGTCTGGCTTGGGTTGCATGATAAACCATAATATCTGAAGCGGATTCCTTCAAAGTGATACCATTGGTGGGAAGTCCGCTGATGCGAAAAGTGATGGAGTCTCCGCAAGTGCCTACTTCTGTGATGGAGAAAGGTGCTCTTTTACCATCGCTATAGGTGTATTTGATGGGACTGTTATCAGTATTGCCCTCTGTGAGACCGATGTCCGACGTGAGGACCGCCTTGGCATAGTTGGCGGTGGCGTTCTGTCTGAAAATGTACAACTCATGTCCTGCAGGAGAGAGATTGCCTTGGTATTGCCTGCTGATGCGGTAGCAGATGAGTCCTGAAGCAGGAATGCCGCTTTCGAAGGTTCCTTCCTTCTTTCTGTATTCCAACATGAAGTATTCGCTGGATGCCTTGGAGGGAACGATACGGTAAGCCACCTTCTCAGGCGAATTGCCTCCAACGGGATAAAGTGTGTAGACACCGTCATCTGTGAGTTCGGGAATCTGGTCCATCCATCCTCCCCAATGCCAACGTGAATAGGCTGTGAAGCCTTGCGGTACATTGAGGTTGTTGCTCATAAGGTCCCAAGTGCCAACAGGGGCTGAATTGTCTCCCGATGATGTGTAGAGATCATAGGCGCCTAACACATGCATCATTTCATGACAGAGCACACCCGTGTTGATTTCCTGGGGAAGTAGTGTTTTGTATCCGTTGGCATTGTCAAATACGGCCAGATAGCGTCGTACACGGCATCCGTTCACCTTGGCTGTGGAGAAGAGCAGACTTGCATCTTGATGAGGCCAAAGAATACCTTTGGAAGATGACTTCTCGGAATTGCCACTGTAGATGATAGTCAGGTCATCTAGTGTTCCTTCTGTGAGATGGTCGAGTTTGAGCGTATCGGGGACGACTGTGTCTA
>JALERS010000070.1 GCA_022763905.1 Prevotellaceae bacterium
AAACCTGATTATCGTGTAGGTCTAGAGAAAGAACTGGCAGCTCTTCACGAATCAGAAATGTGGCGCACTGCTGAAGTTGTACGCCAACTCCGTCCAGAGAACAACTGATAGACATACCCATTCATCTATTAGATACAACCAATCAAAGAAGCAATCTGCCGCAATGACAGATTGCTTCTTTTGTCTAGAATTATTGCCAGGAAAAGACATAAGGAAAGCGAATCAGTAGATTATTATGTAGGATGGAAAGTGACAGGCAGAATAAATCACACTATTGGCTCCTTTCTTGCAGGGTGACAGTCAAGAGAGAGACTCCGTCTCATTGATGCCCATCCTCCAATAGCGCAAGCACATATCTTGGCACGGCCCTGCAAATCACCTGGGTCCAGCATCTCTGGCATGACCGTTTTGTCAACAAAAAAAATTGAGGGTCTTAGTAGACTGTGTCTGTGGATTCTGTATGATTCTACCAAGCTGTCTGCTGTTTTAGTTGATGAAGGAAAAAGAGTCCGTTGAAAGCAGGAAATGACTCCTTTTGGGAATGAAGTTGATTGACTGGCCCAAGTATTCATGGTGCTCAGCAAAAGAGTCGTCGGTGCTTTCCAAAAGAATCGACGGTGCTCAGCAAAAGAGTCGTCGGTGCTCGGCAAAAGAATCGTCGATTCTTTTTAAAAGAAGCGACGATGCTAAGAGGAAGCAGTCAATATACTCTCAGATATCACTTAACTGCTATGCCGTGGGAGGTAGTAATACGGGACCAAAACATAGTAAATCATAGTTTTTCCACTTGGAGTTCGTGAAGCTTTCTCTCTGTTGCCTTCCTGCCTCTGCGGATTCATCCTGAGCAACACAATAGAAATCGGAGGTTTCGGAAAAGATACTTGTTTTTCCAATGAGATTCAGTGTCCTTATGAGGACTCTTGCGAGTCTCTGAATCATTCATAGCATAGGAAGGGGAGCACTTGCCATATACCCTAATTGCTACAATGTATGGACAAAGTCATTCAAGACAATCCCCACTGATTTTCTACTGAGCCTTTTAAATAGATTGGACTTGGGATTGGTAGTAAATTGGCAGGCATACACTTTCATGGATAATAATCCGACAATAAACCCAAATCAAGCTGGTTTTGTGTTCAGCCCAGGCTGTATGGGTCAATTAACTAAATTGGCAATTTCAATTAATTATGTGACTCCCCACAGATAATCTGTTTTATTTTCGCAAAAAAAAATCAGTAAAAGGATTTTTCAGTAATTTTGTAGAAAGCAACCTCAAGTCAAGACAAACATGTCAACAAAGCGTCTCCATCTACCATCCATCCGCCCGTCAAGCAAATGGCATTCCATGTACATCTCACTGCCTTCAATTCTAACCCTTATAACCTCGGCTTCCTCCCAAGAAGCCGTCTGCAAAAAGACCTATACCAAGCCTAACATCATTTACCTCATGTTTGACGACCTAGGATATGGAGACTTAGGCTGTTATGGACAAACCCAGATAGAAACACCAAATATTGATGCACTGGCTGCCAACGGACTACGTTTCACCGACATGTACACAGCCTGCCCTCTTTCTGCCCCATCGCGTGGAGCCATTCTGACTGGGATGCACATGGGACATGCCCAAATACGCAACAATGTCAATCCCTATTTCGATGATATCCCCGACAGTTTGGTAAGCAAATATGGTGACAATTCCATGTTCCTCAACACCTACTATGAAGGACAAGCACCCTTACAGGCTAATACTTACACACTAGGTCATATGATGAAGGACAATGGTTACCGTACAGCTATGATTGGTAAATGGGGACTTGGCGGTCCACGCTCAGAAGCCATCCCTAACAAGATGGGATTTGACTATTTCTATGGTTTCCTTTGTCAACAAGTCGCCCATGTCTATTATCCCCATGTAATGTGGGAAAACAACCAATTGGTAAAGACTGGTAACCGATTGATTATTCCTGGAGAGGAATTCCCATCATCCTTAGATTCCTTGGACGCACGCAACTACGACTGCTACTCTGACAAGTACTATTCACCTGACCTCATGTTCGACAAAATCCAGCAGTTTGTAGCCCAGAACGCTCAACACCCATTTTTTCTGATGTGGACCACAACCGTACCTCACAGTGCGGTACAAGCCCCCAAGGATGAAGTACAATACTACGTAGACAAACTAGGCGATGAAGCTCCTATCACTCGTCCTGGCATGTATTATCCCTGTCGATATCCTCATGCCAGTTATGCTGCAATGATTACCCATATTGACCGCCAAGTGGGGCAACTTGTAGAGCAACTCAAACAAATGGGCATCTATGACAACACCATCATCATCGTCACATCCGACAATGGACCAGCATGTAACCCTAATTCCCCAATGGAATATTTTAATAGTGGTGGATTATTCCGCTGTCGGAAAGGATGGGGCAAATCTTCTCTTCATGAAGGAGGCATTCGCATGCCATTTATAGTCTCTTGGAACAATCATATCCCAGCCGGAACTACTGATATCATGACATCTTTCACAGACCTCATGCCGACATTTGCCGAACTTACTGGCACTAAAGCCCCAAAAGGAGATGGCATCAGTTTCGCCCCTACATTGAAAGGCAAAAAGAAACAAAAGAAACATCCATATCTCTATTGGGAATTCCCTGGTGGAAAAGGATGGATAGCAGTAAGGATGGGACTCTGGAAAGGCATCTGTAAAAAAGTCCACGAAGGAAACAGCCGAATGGAACTCTTCCACCTAGGAACTGATCCACAGGAATTGCATGACATATCCACCCGACATCCAGATATAGTAAAAAAAATGTGGACAATTGTCAAGAAAGAACACCTAGACAGTCAAGCCCCTTGGCCCAAATTCAATACAAAGCCTCATTACCCTAATGAAAAATGAGGTAAATAATACCACTTTCCTATCTGACATCATCCTTCCCTGGTATGATGCCCATAAGCGTCTTCTGCCATGGAGAGACACTGGAGACCCCTACAAAATATGGCTTTCAGAAATCATACTTCAACAGACACGCATTTCCCAAGGAATGGCTTACTACCAGCGGTTCATTGAGCAGTTTCCCTGCGTAGAAGACATGGCCGCTGCCTCTGAAGACAAAATACTGAAACTGTGGGAAGGATTAGGATACTACTCCCGAGCACGCAATATGCATGCTACTGCTCGGATTATTGCTCAAGAAGGTGCTTTCCCCAACAGTGCCCAAGAACTGATTCGACTTAAAGGCATAGGACCTTACACTGCTGCTGCAATCAGTAGTATAGCATTTGGCGAATGCATTGCAGCCGTTGATGGCAATGCTTATCGTGTCTTAGGACGCATTTTTGCCATTGACACTCCATTTGACACCACCGTCGGGAAACATCTTTATCAACAACTAGCTAATAGCATGATTGCTCCAGAACGGCCCGGAGATTTCAACCAGGCCATCATGGATTTCGGTTCACTACAATGCACCCCCCTATCCCCTCAATGTCTCTCCTGTCCACTCGCCATCCACTGCATAGCACATTCAGAAGGAAAAGAAGAACAATATCCCGTCAAATCAAAAACCATTAGAATTACACAACGGTATTTACACTATTACCTCATCATGGGACAGGGAAAAGTGCTCTTACACAAACGTAACGACCAAGATATCTGGAAAAGACTTTATGAACCCTTCTTGATAGAAAGCCCACACCCCTGTGACCCTCTTACTATCAACCATCCTTGGCTGGAACAGGCCATAAGCCTCCATCCACATATCCACATAATAGCTCGCAACATACCCCACCAGCTCACTCACAGGCAATTGTTGATTGACTTTGTTATCTTTTCGTGGGAAACAGATATATCCCTCCCCCCTGCCCCTGATGGTTATGAATACCTGCCTATTGATAGTCTGTCACAATTGGCATTCCCCATTCCTGTGAGAAAATGGCTAACAGACATCCAACTCCCTGACATGCACTAAGTGCGTCCTTTTAATCTATACCTCTTTTGTTGACTTGGCATTACAAATGCAATGCCCTTTGACCTCAATATACCAAATTGATTGGTTTTACAACTGATTTCTACCAATTTGGCAACCATTGGGTATGTTTTACGAGAAAATGTCAATAAAAAATGATTACCTTTGTACAAGACTAATGAAAAAACATTGTTTTCGCACATTAAATATGTGTGACAGACGTTAACCATTTTGACATGAGTAAAACATTCTATTCCTCTTATCTGTCACGCCTGGCTTCTATCAGAGCATGCCAACACAGACATCTTACGTACACGGAAAAAATCATCTATGTACACCAATACTCCTTTGACCCAGCCTCATCTCCACAACGTGGAACAGATTATGTGGATCTTCACCCCGACCGTGTTGCCATGCAGGATGCTACGGCTCAAATGGCTCTCCTCCAATTTATGAATGCAGGCAGAGATAAAGTGGCTGTTCCTACCACCGTACATTGCGACCACCTCATCAGAGCACATCAAGGAGCTGATAAAGACCTACAGGAAGCCTGCCGTCAAAATGCAGAAGTATATGATTTTTTACGCTCAGCTGCAGCACGCTACGGAATAGGCTTTTGGAAAGCAGGGGCAGGTATCATCCATCAGATTATTCTTGAGAATTACGCATTGCCAGGTCAAATGATGATAGGTACTGATTCACATACTCCTAATGCCGGAGGTCTGGGCATGATGGCCATTGGAGTAGGCGGAGCCGATGCAGTGGATGTTCTCACTGCTGAACCTTGGCAACTCAAAATGCCCCGCATAATCGGAGTAAGACTCACAGGAACACTACCAGCTTGGAGTTCTCCTAAAGATATCATTCTACACCTACTCGGCCTTCTTACCGTCAAGGGTGGCACCCATTCAGTCATAGAATATTTCGGCCCTGGTATCTCTACTATTTCTGCTACAGGACGTGCCACCATTTGCAATATGGGTGCTGAGCTTGGTGCTACATGTTCCCTCTTTCCTTGTGATGGCAATACTCTTGATTACCTCAAAGCCACGGGCAGGGAAGACTTAGAAGAATCCATCACAACTGCCATTCAAGAACTGGGCCCTGACCAAGAGGTTATAAATCATCCCGAAAAATACTACGACCAGGTGATTGACATCAACCTGTCTACGTTGTCACCCTACCTTAACGGACCATTCACCCCAGATGCGGCAACACCTCTTCCTAAGATGAAAGCAATATCCCACCAAGCAGAATGGCCCACTGAAATCTCTACTGTACTGATAGGCAGTTGTACCAATTCCTCCTACGAAGACCTCAGCACGGCTGCATCAGTAGCACAGTCAGCTCTAGCGAAGGGATTGAAAGCACGGACTCATCTTATTGTCTGTCCAGGTTCGGAACAAGTACGACGCACTGCTGAACGTGACGGATTACTGGATACACTCCGTCAATTGGGAGCAGTCATCATGGCTAATGCCTGTGGTCCTTGTATTGGTCAATGGGACAGGGAGGGAGCCGAGAAAGGAGCCCCCAATTCTATCATCACCACATTTAACCGTAATTTTCGTCGACGTGCTGATGGCAACCCCAACACTTATGCTTTCATTGCCTCACCAGCTATTGCTGTTGCACTTGCCGTTGCAGGAAGAATGGATTTTGATCCTTCTAGTGATAGTCTTATTGCAGATGACGGCACTCCATTTTTCCTTCCAGCTCCCGTCTCTGATACACTCCCCACACAGGGATTCAGTCAAGATTCCAACGGTTACATTTCTCCAAGTGCCAATAGCCAGGATATTGCTGTCTCCATTGCTCCTGACAGCAATCGCATTCAGAAGTTGGAACCCTTTGCTCCATGGGACGGCAAAGACATGATTCATCTGCATCTTCTTGTGAAAGTGAAAGGCAAGTGTACAACTGACCACATATCCATGGCTGGCCCTTGGTTGCGCTTCAGAGGTCATTTGGAAAACATCTCCGACAATCTTCTCATGGGAGCTGTCAATGCTTTCAATGACAAGACGGATATGGTTTTGGATCAGCTGACAGGCGAATATACCTCCATCAGCACAGCTGCCAAGAGCTACAAATCATCAGGACTTGGCAGCATCATTGTAGCTGAAGAAAACTATGGTGAAGGTTCTTCCCGCGAACATGCTGCTATGGAACCTCGTTTCTTGGGTGTGAAAGCCGTACTCGCAAAAAGTTTTGCCCGCATCCATGAAACCAACCTGAAAAAACAAGGTATGCTAGCACTCATCTTTACTGACAAAGATGATTACAACAAAATCCGAGAAAAAGACACCATTACTATTGGGAACCTAGAACATATCTGTCCAGGAAGCACCATAAGTATCACACTTCTTCATGAAGATGGAAGTAGCGAATCATTCACAGCACGTCACACCTACGACAACAAACAAATTGCGTGGCTACGTGCCGGAAGTGCTCTTAACTATCTCAAATCACTACATCAGACATCTAAAAACAGCTAAAAACATCCCGTCATGTATATCACCAAGCAAAACGGGCAACTCATAGTACCCGACAATGTAGACATTCCGTTCATCGAAGGAGACGGAGTGGGAGCAGAAATCACAGCCGTTTGTCAACGTGTAGTCAACGCTGCCGTTAACCTTGCTTATCATCACGAACGAAGTATTATCTGGCAGGAAGTGTTGGCTGGAGGAAAGGCCCATGCGCAAACAGGAGAATGGTTGCCCAGTTCCACCCTTCAGACATTCCAAGATGCACTCATTGGTATAAAAGGTCCTTTGATGACTCCCGTAGGAGGTGGCATCCGTTCACTCAATGTAACATTGCGTCAAACTCTTGATCTCTATGTTTGCCAACGTCCCGTGAGATGGTTTAGAGGTGTAGAGAGTCCTATCAAGCATCCTGAGGATGTAGACATGTGTATTTTTCGCGAGAATGCTGAAGACATCTATGCAGGTATTGAATGGAAAGCAGGAACACCTGAAGCCCAGAAGTTCTATCAATTCCTTCATGAGCAAATGGGAGTTGACAAGGTACGTTTCCCTGAAACATCCTCTTTTGGCGTCAAGCCTGTCAGTCGTCAGGGAACAGAACGTCTTGTTCGAAGTGCCATCGAGTACGCCCTTAAAAACAACAAGCGTAAGGTAACTCTTGTTCACAAGGGGAACATCATGAAATATACAGAAGGTGGATTTAGAGAATGGGGATACGAACTCGCCCGCAACGAGTTTGCCGATGCTTTAGCCAACGGACAACTGGAAATTAATGATTGTATCTGCGACGCTTTTCTGCAGAACACTCTTCTTAAGCCACGAGAGTATCAGGTTATTGCCACCCTCAACCTCAATGGTGATTACATAAGCGACCAGTTGGCAGCTATGGTCGGAGGCATTGGCATTGCGCCTGGAGCCAACATCAACTACAATACCGGATGCGCTATTTTTGAAGCTACCCATGGCATTGCGCCTGATATAGCAGGCAAAGATATAGTTAACCCCTCTTCTCTGATACTATCGGCAGTCATGATGCTAGAATACATAGGATGGAACGAGGCTTCCCTACTCATTACCAATGCTATGGAACAGTTGTTCCAGCAAGGTATTGCCACCATTGACCTTGCCCGATTTATGGAGAATGGACATCCTGTGGGCACTCAAGCCTTCGGCAATGCACTGGTAGAAGAAATGAAGAAATAACAACCAACAAAAACATGAAGAAAGACTATCTTATATATAAACTGACGGATGCAGTTAAGGAACAATGTAAAATAGACAATTCACTTTTTCCTAAATATGGTGTAAAGCGGGGTTTGCGCAATGAAGACGGATCAGGAGTTCTCGTAGGACTGACCAATATTGGAAATGTTGTAGGTTACGAGAAAAATGACGAAGGAGGACTTACCCCCATTGAGGGACAACTCTTTTATAGAGGTTACGAATTGGATAGTTTAGTGACTCCCCTATTGCTAGAAAAGCGATTCGGTTTTGAAGAAATCGCCTTTCTCCTGCTTTCAGGCACACTCCCTGACAAAGAAGAATTGCAGGCCTTCAAGATGCTCATCAACGAGAACATGCCACTGGACCACAAGACCCTAGTGCATATTGTAGACTTAGAAGGGAGCAACATCATGAATATCCTTGCCCGAAGCGTATTGGAAATGTACACTTTTGACCCCAACCCCGATGATGTTTCCAGAGAAAACCTTGTCAGACAAGCCATAGAACTCATAGCCCGATTCCCTACCATCATCGCCTATGCTTACAACATCTATAGACATAGCCGTCAGGGAAGGTCACTCCACATTCGACATCCGAAAGAGAAACTTTCGCTCGCCGAGAATTTTCTTTATATGCTAAAGTTGGATTACACACCTCTAGAAGCCCGTACGCTTGACCTTCTACTCATCATCCAAGCAGAGCACGGAGGAGGTAATAACTCCACATTCACAGTACGTGTCACCAGTTCTACCCGTACAGACACCTACTCATCCATCGCTGCTGGCATCGGTTCACTCAAAGGGCCCTTGCACGGAGGAGCCAACATCAAGGTTATAGACATGCTCCACCATCTACAGGAAGCCATCCATGATTGGACAGATTCAGATGAAATTGACACCTATCTCAATCGTATGCTACGCAAGGAGACCTATGACCGTAGTGGCCTTATTTACGGCATCGGCCATGCAGTCTATACTCTCAGCGACCCTCGTGCAGTAGAGCTCAAAAAACTGGCAGGCGATTTGGCTAAGGAGAAGGGTAAAGAAAAAGAGTATAACTTCATTCGTCTGTTGGAACAAGAAGCAATCAAGTGCGTCACTCTCCACAAGCATAGCAAAAAGCCAGTCTGCAGCAATGTGGATTTCTATTCAGGCTTTGTATATGAGCTTATCGGTCTTCCGGTAGAGATATATACTCCCATGTTTGCCATGGCACGCATTGTAGGTTGGATGGCTCACCGAATTGAAGAACTCAATTTTGAAGGAAAGCGCATCATTCGTCCAGCTTACAAGAACGTACTGTCTCCTTGTCAATATATTCCGTTAGAAGACAGATAGAGTCTTTTGGAGTAATGATACAGCCCAAGGTTTTTCCTTGACTATCAGAAAAACATAGACTCGCAGAGCCATCACTTTTTGAACAAATGATGAAATCCATTACCTCATTCTTTTACCTCCATCGCCCTTTCTTCGCTTAGGCAAGAAAGGGCGATATGTTTTTGCCATCAACCCCTCCAACAACATTGCCGCCCTATATAGCTAACAGAATATCAAGATAGTTATATGGTGGTTTTCGTGGCCTTTCAGCATCTTTGTCTCCACAAGGGAACCATTGATGACATGCATTTTCACGATCAGATTCCTCCAAATCCTCTTTTCCTTTCCTTCCTGCACAATAATAATAGTACTCATACGTTATTAAATAACTATTGTTATGACTTTAAGAAAATACCATGTTTGACTATTTATATGGAAAGGTAGCTGACTTACTTCCCACCAAAGTAGTGTTGGACGTCAACGGAATAGGCTTTGACATAAATATCTCACTCAACACGTTCACGGCCCTCCAAGATTGTCAGCAAGCAAAATTATTCATCTATGAAAGCATCCGCGAAGATGCCTGGGTCTTATTTGGATTCGCTTCCCAAGAGGAGCGTTCTCTATTTTTATTGCTCACAGGAGTGAGTGGCATTGGAGGTAATACGGCTAGAACTATTCTATCCTCCATCGATCCCACTTCCCTCTGCCAAGCCATCAGCAATGGCGATGAAAGGTTGCTTACTGGAGTAAAAGGGATAGGGAAACGCACAGCTCAACGTATCATTGTAGAATTAAAAGATAAGATTCCTGCTTCGATGGTCGCTATCACCGATGCCTATACACCAATAAAACCTACCATTCGGGACGCAGTAGCGGAAGAAAAAATCAATGAAGCCATTCAAGCACTCACTATGCTTGGCTTTGCTCCTGCTCCTTCCAAGAAGATGGTCTGTGCGCTTCTTGATCAACATCCAGAGATGACTACCGAAGACCTGATCAAGAAAGCTTTGACTGCCATTTAAACTTTCTCCTACTCCTAGCAGTGTACCATGAGCAACCCTTTGCGTAGCGTCATAAGGAAGATGGGCAATCGCCTAGTTGTACCTGTCAGCCTATTCCTACTGGCAGGCGGCATGTTGTGGGCCGACCCTCATCCCTCTTCTTTGCAATCACCTGCGCAGGAAGACAGCCAAGAGATAAGACAACAACACAACACACGTTATCCCGTCAGAAAAACATCTCCCGACAATATCAATGACACACGCAAGAAACTCATTGATTTGAAAGACCCTGTCAATGCCCAGGAGAAAGAGGAGTATGACGAAACATCAGGTTATTACCAGATTGGCAACTACATGGCAAGCGGTTTTCTGAATGTTCCTGTCATCATGACAGCTGATGAGTACCAGCAATGGTGCATTCAGAAATCTATGCACCAATATTATGCCCAGAAAAATCGAGAAGCCTTCGAGAAACAGGGAACCAGCGAGTTCAGTTTCTCAAATATGAAGTTTGATCTAGGACCTGCCGAGAAAATATTCGGTCCTGGTGGAGTGCAGTTGAAGTCATCAGGTTCTGCAGAAATCAAATTTGGTATCAACAAGAAAAAAGTTGACAATCCTAGTTTGCCCATTCGTAATCGCAAGACATCATCACTGGATTTTGACGAACAGGTCAATCTGGCAGTTATGGGACAAGTAGGCGACAAGATGAACCTCAATCTGAATTACAACACCGAAGCCACTTTTGATTTTGACACCAAAAACCTTAAGTTACAATATCAAGGTAAGGAGGACGAAATCGTCAAACTCATTGAAGCTGGCAATATAAGTTTTCCTTCCAACAATTCTCTCGTACAAGGTTCCAGTTCGCTCTTCGGTATAAGAACCGATATGCAGTTTGGGAAACTTCAGTTGCAGACTGTTGTATCTCAAAAGAAAGGTGTGAGCAAGTCTGTTTCATCCTCTGGAGGAGACCAGCTATCTACTTTTGAAATCACTGCTGATAACTATGAGGCCAACCGTCACTTCTTCTTAGGTCATTTCTTCCGCGACAATTACGATGATGCCATGTCCCGATTGCCTAATGTCAATACAGGAATCACCATCAATCGTATTGAAGTATGGGTAACCAACAAGAATAACACCACTACCAATACTCGTAATCTTATCGGTTTTACTGACATCGGAGAAAGCTCTCACACAGGCAATCATCTTTGGACCACCTCTGGCACCTCTACTCCACCATCCAATGGTGCCAACAGCCTCTACTCTACTATCAGCAATGGATACCCCGATGCTCGTTCCATCAGTCTGGTACAATCTACTTTTGAAGCATTACCAGGATTTTTCGGTGGAGTGGACTATGAAAAACTGGAAAGTGCACGTTTGCTGTCATCATCTGAATTCACCGTTAATTCCAGTCTTGGCTACATCTCCCTAAAAAGTACACTCCAGGCCGACCAGGTCCTGGCCGTAGCTTATGAATACACCTACCGAGGTCAGACCTTTCAGGTTGGAGAGTTCTCCACCGACCGAACAGACAATGCAGAATGTCTCTTTGTCAAGACGTTGAAAAATGCGACCAACACGCCCACCATGGCCAACTGGAATCTTATGATGAAGAATGTCTATTCCTTAGGAGCCTCCTCCATTGAGGCATCCAAGTTTCGGTTAGACATCAAGTACCTCAGTGATACCAGTGGTGTCTACCTGACCTATTTCCCCATTGAGAAATTCAAGAACACCACTCTCCTTAAATTACTAGGCATGGACCGCCTGGACAACAGCAACAATGCCCACCCCAATGGTTACTTCGACTTCATTGATGGTTATACTGTTGACAAAAGTTCAGGTAGGATATTCCTTCCCGCTGTGGAACCATTTGGCAGTTATATGGAGCGGGCCATCGGTGATCCTACTATCAGTGACCGCTACCTTTTCCAAGAACTATATGACTCCACCCGTACTGTTGCGAAACAGATGACAGAAAAAAACAAATACATCCTCTCTGGTCAGTACAAGGGCAATGCAAGTGGCAATGTCATCTCGCTAGGAGCAGTCAATGTACCCCGAGGCAGCGTAGTAGTAACAGCTGGAGGAGTCACATTGACGGAGAATGTAGACTATAGTGTCAACTATGGTACAGGAGAGGTCACCATCCTTAATCAAAACATTATTGATGCAGGTACACCCGTCAATGTCAGTCTGGAAAGCACAGGGGAGAGTTTGGAGCGGAAGACCATGTTGGGAATGAACTGGCAATATAGTTTCAACAAACATTTCATTCTAGGCGGCACCCTGATGCATCTAACCGAACAATCGCTGACTTCCAAGGTCAGTATGGGCAACGAACCGCTCAACAATACTATCGTAGGACTTAGTCTCTCTTGGAAGCAGAATAGCCAGTGGCTCACCAATCTTCTTGACAAGATTCCCTTTGTCCATCTCACCCAACCCTCCAGCATTAATTTCACGGCAGAATTCGCTCAACTCATCACCGGTGCCAATAATCAGAGCCAAAGCAAGGCTTCCTACATTGATGATTTCGAGAACACCAAGAGTTCCATTGATATCAGTGTACCCTCCGATTGGGTTCTAAGCAGTTGCCCTAAGAGTTTTCCCGAATCTTCCTATTCCAAGGATATCAAATATGGATACAATCGTTCCCTACTCAGCTGGTACAACATTGATCCCATGTTCACACGACGCAGTTCATCCCTTACTCCCAGTCATATTAAGAGTGACCTTGAACAACTTAGCAACCATTATGTTAGAGAAGTGTACCGCACTGAACTCTTTCCTAACAAGGAACTCACTGTGGGGGAATCCTCCACACTCAACATACTCAATCTCGCATATTATCCCAATGAGCGAGGACCTTACAACCTCAACCCCAACCTAGACACCTATGGTCATCTTCTCTATCCACGCCAGCATTGGGGAGGCATGATGCGCTCGCTGGAAACCACCGATTTTGAGATGGCAAACATCGAGTATGTAGAGTTCTGGATGATGGACCCCTTCATATACAAGCGTAATACCCCTGGTAACCATAGTGGCGACCTCTACATCAATCTAGGTGACATCAGCGAAGATATCCTCAAGGATGGAAACAAATACTATGAGAGTGGCATGCCTACTGATGGCACATCCTCTGGCTACACTGAAAGCATATGGGGACGAATTCCCACCGAAAATACTGTCACCTATGCCTTCAATACCAGTAGTGGTGCTCGTGCAAGACAGGACGTAGGACTTAATGGTCTAACCAGTTCAGAAGAAGCTTCTTATCCTACCTACCTGTCCTATCTGGAAGCTATTCGTTCCAAGGTTTCTGCCAGCGTTTACGACTCTATCTCCGCCGACCCTGCCGGAGATGATTATCACTATTTCCGCGGCACTGACTATGACCAAAAGAAAGTGTCCATCCTGGAACGTTACAAGCGCATCAATAACCCTGAGGGAAATTCAGTGGCCTCCGAAGACTCACCTGAAAAATACAGCACTGCCTACAAGACTATCCCCGATGCTGAAGACATCAACCACGACTATACCCTCAACGAGTATGACAACTACTATGAATATCGTGTTCACCTAAGCCCCGACAGCATGAAAGTAGGACAGGGATTCATTGTGGACAGCCGACAAGCCAAAGTATCATTGAGAAACGGCAACAAGGAAACTGTCAATTGGTATCTCTTCCGTATTCCCTTAGATAATTACAGAAAGAAGGAAGGTAATATCAATGACTTCTCCAGCATTCGTTTCATGCGTATGTATCTTACTGATTTCGAAGAGTCTGTCATCCTTCGTTTCGGCACTCTTGAGCTTGTACGAGGTGAATGGCGCAACTATGACATGTCACTCAACGGAAGAGCCAACCAGCCTGCACAAGGTTCACTAGATGTAGCAGCTGTCAACATTCAGGAAAATAATACCAAGACCCCTGTCAATTACATCTTGCCACCAGGGATATCTCCCGTTATTGATAGGACACAAAGCCAGTTGACAGAAAACAACGAGCAGGCACTCAATATTACCGTCAAGTCGCTCCCCTCCAATGAAAGCCGTGCTGTCTATAAGAGTTATGCCCTTGACCTACGCCAGTACAAACACATCCAAATGTTTACCCATGCAAATGCATTGATAGGCGATGACCTGCTAAGAGACTACGAAACCAGTGTTTTCATCAGGATAGGTTCCGACTATAAAAACAATTATTACGAATACGAGATTCCCCTCAAACTTACTGCTCCGGGCCATTATGACCGCTACAGTAGCACTGACTGCAGACTTGTATGGCCAGAGGAGAATATGCTTGACATCGACCTCTCTCTCTTCACTACTCTCAAGAAGGAACGCAATCGGCAGAAAAGCATGGGTCATGCCTCCTACAGCATCCCGTTCTCCGACTACGACCAAGACAAGCCCAACAACAAAATTACAGTAATGGGTAATCCTTCCCTAGGTAATATCAAAACACTTATGGTCGGTGTACGCAATAATTCCCGTTCTGCGAAAAATGTAGAGGTATGGATTAACGAACTCCGCCTACAGGGCTACACAGAGGAAGGCGGTTTGGCTGCCAGGGCCAATTTGGATATTGCAGCATCCGACCTAGCCACGGTCTCTGTAAACGGACGCATAGAGACTAGCGGATTCGGCGGACTGGAGCAAGGTATCAATGAGCGACGCAATGACAATCTCTACCAGTACGGCATCACCACCAATGTACAGATTGGCAAACTCTTCCCCGAAAAGGCAAAAGTCAACATCCCTCTCTATTATTCCTATAGCAAAAACAAGATTGTCCCCAAATACAATCCTCTTGACTCAGACATGCTTCTTGATGATGCTCTTGACGCCCTGGCAACCCAACAAGAGAAGGACTCGCTGAAGAATATTGTAACTACCACCAATATCCAGAAAAATTTCAGCATCAGCAATGCCAAGATTGACATCTCAACTGAGAGCCATCCTATGCCCTATGACCCTGCTAACTTTTCTTTCAACTATGCCCATAGCAGCCAGTTTAGTATGGGTGAAACCACCATGTGGGAAAAGACAGAAACATGGAAGTTGGATGCAGGCTATGACTATTCACCCGTCTACGAGCCTTTCGGCCCCTTCCAGAACATCAAGGACAAGAGTGGTTGGCTTAAGATAATACAGGATTTCCGTCTTAACTGGTTACCACAGAACATCAGTCTAAGTAGTGACATGACCCGTACTTACTATGAACTTCAGGAACGTGACATGGATAACCTTAGCGACAAATCTATCCCTTTGAGCTTCAGTAGTGACTTCCTATGGAACCGACACATGTCTATCAACTGGGACCTCACCAACAACATCCATGCATCGCTGTCTACTGGCACCAATGCCGAAGTGGAACAACCCTATTCACCTGTCAACAAGTCTCTCTATCCTGATGAGTATTCCGTATGGAAGGACTCCGTATGGAGAAGCATCAGTCATTTTGGTCGTCCTCTCGCTTATTCCCAGTCCTTCAACCTCAGTTGGAAAGTGCCCATTGACCTCATTCCTGCCTTCCAGTGGGCTTCTGCTGATTTCGCATATGATGCCACTTATGGATGGGAAAGAGGAGCTGTACTGGAAGACAATTCCACCTTAGGCAATACCATCAACAACAACCGCAACATCCGTATCAACTCACGGTTTAACTTGGAGGAACTATATAATATGGTTCCCTATCTGCAGAAGGTTAACAAATATTTCGCCAGCAAAGGAAGCGGCAGGAGTGTCAGTGCACAACGCAACAAGAAACCAGCCCCTGTCAAGCCCCAATCGATAGAGAAGGAAATCCAACTGATGAAAGATACCGTACTGGCATTGGAACATGGGCTTAAGAGTCGTCAGCTGCGTATAAAGGCTATCACCCGAGAAGGAAAACGATATCCGCTCAAATACAAGATTAGCAACAGCAACACCATCAAGATATTCAATAGCGACACCATTGCCGTCAAGGTGACTGTCACAGCTATCAACTCTGTGCAGAAGGAGACTACCCTATACAAAACAGCCCGCCTTATGGCTCGTTTGGCCATGATGGTGCGTAGCGTCAATATCAGTTACTCCACCCGTTACGGTACCAACTTACCAGGCTTCCTGCCTAATGTGGGTGACTTCTTCGGTCAGCGGCGAGGTAGCAACATGGCTCCAGGACTTGACTTCGCCTTCGGTCTGACAGGCGAGAACTATATCAACAAGGCTTATGAAAGGGGATGGCTACTTGACAACGACAGTATTTCCACAGCCGCTGCCATCGGAGAAAACAAAGATTTGCAAATCAATGCGGTACTTGAACCCATCAACGGGTTCAAGATTGACCTCAATGCCTCCCACAGTACTAGCCGTTCCAAAAGCATCTTCTACACCTTCAGCGGTATGCCCACCACACAGAGCGGCTCTCTCAATATGACTACCATCAGTATCGGTTCTGCATTTGAAAAAGGAGGCAATGCTGACAATGGGTACAAGAGCAAGACTTTTGACAAATTCGTACGTTTCTTACCTGCTTTCCAAAAACGCCTGGAGGCCCGTTATGCCAATAGTGTCTACCCAGAAGGCAGTCCTTTAGCAGGTCAACCCTTTGACCCTGCCAACGGTACGGTGAAAACATATAGCTCGGATGTCATGATTCCTGCTTTCCTCGCTGCCTACTGCGGAGGTAATACCTCTTCCTCTCTTGATATATTCCCCGCTATCACCCGTATGCTTCCCAACTGGACCATCACCTATGGTGGGCTAGCCAAACTACCTTGGTTCAAACAACGCTTCAAGAGTTTCACCATTGACCATAGTTACAAAAGTGTCTTCTCCATGGGTTCTTACAACACCTATAGCACCTTTATGGAATACATTGGCGGTATGGGCTTCATCACCGAAGCCTCTACTGGCAATGTCATACCCAGTAGTATGTACAATGTAAACATGGTATCCATCAACGAAGCCTTCTCACCTCTAATCGGTATTTCAGCTACCCTACAGAACAGCCTCACATTCTCCCTGCGCTACAACCGCACACGCGTTTTGTCACTGAGTATGTCTGCCCTCAAACTAACCGAAGCATTATCAAAAGACATTATCATAGGTATGGGCTACAAAATCAATGATATCAAGCTATTCGGTAACAGCAATAAGAAAGCATCAGCAGCCCGACGCAATGTGAAGAAAAATACCGTCAAGGGTATTAATAGAAACGAAGCCAACAAACAGACCAACACTCCAACATCTTCCACAGAAACCGGCATGAACAATGCTCTCAATCTCCGCATGGACTTCTCTCTCCGTGACCAAAGCGCTATCAACAGAGACATCATGACGGGTCTGTCGCAAGCTACCAGCGGTAATAAAGCCATCAAGATTTCCTTCAATGCCGAATATACCGTAAGCAAACTCCTAACCATGAGTATGTACTACGACTATCAGAACACTAAGCCCCTTCTCACCTCCAGCTCCTACCCCACAACAACCCGCGATTTTGGAATGAGTCTGCGATTCTCCCTCATCCGATAGTCCTTTTATGACTTCTATAGATATGTATGCAGCGGCCGAAAAGAGGGCAATAAATTGTAGATTTAGTTAATCCTATTATTGGCTTTCTCTCTTTTGATGAGGTAAGGAATGTAAAGAAACTCCTTCCCAACTTATTGCCATCCGTAGAAACTCACAAGAGTATCAATATCCTGCCCGAAGCCCTGTCAAATCAAACTTCAGGCTTTCTCAAAACAAGTCTCCCATAAGCAAAATGGTTGGGTTACATAGGTACTTCATGCACCAGCCTTGCAAGGGTGTCATCCCCTGTTTTCTCAAGTTTTTCCTTGAATACTATATAATCAATGTAGTATCCTGGCATAAATCATACCATGATTACCTACTAAGAGAATACACTATACCACTTGAGAAGTGTTCCTCCCTTTTTATTGAGATAGGGAAGTCATTCGGTCTCAAATAATATCTCTGTTCCACAAGAGAGAATGAACCCTCCATGAAAATTTACTTACCAAAGTATTCAAGGTAGAAAGTGGAAGTATTCACGAAAAATATTCCTAATCACTTAATAGACTTCATGAGGGTTTCTCAGTGCAATCTATGTTTTCCTCAAAAAGGATGGAAGATTTATGGAGAAATAACCTCTTTAAGTTTGACTCTTTTCCACAAAAATATTTTACCAAACAGCAATAATTATTTTTCCTGGAAAATATTCTACTGATTTGTAAGTGACAACCCTAAATTTCCGACAATTTGCACATCTGATAATCAAATATTCTCGCAATTCTTATATTCCTTCAAGCAAAAATGTGTAATTTTGTCACGCATAAATATTCTGAATTCATACTTATGAGCAAATTGCTATTACCCGAAAACTATATATCTCTCCTTGATGTCCATCAGAACGAAATGGCCATCAAACTCATCAAAGAATGCTTTCAACAAAACCTCTCTACTTCTTTACGTTTACACAGAACCACTGGTCCCCTTTTCGTCCTGCAGGGCATGGGTATCAATGATGACCTCAACGGAGTAGAGCGTGCCGTTACTTTCCCCATCAAAGACTTGGGTGACAAGAAGGCTGAGGTAGTTCATTCATTAGCGAAATGGAAGCGTCTCACATTGGCCGACCAGCATATCCTCCCTGGATACGGCATTTATACCGATATGAATGCCATCCGTGCCGATGAAGAACTTGACAATATCCATTCTCTATATGTAGACCAATGGGATTGGGAGCAGACTATCACAGAAGAACAACGTACATTGGAATATCTCAAACACATTGTAAAATCCATTTACAAAGCCCTATTACAGACAGAGTTCAATGTATGCGAACAGTATAGCATGTTGCGCCCCAAGTTAGCGGGAGATGTCTACTTTATCCATGCAGAGGAATTGCGTCAGTTGTATCCTAACAAGACAGCAAAAGAACGCGAAAACCTCATTACCCGTGACAAGGGCAGTGTATTCATCATCGGCATTGGTTGTGCCTTGGGTGACGGCAAGCCCCATGATCTCCGTGCACCCGACTATGATGACTATTCAACCCTAGCAGAGAATGGTTTACCTGGTCTCAATGGTGACCTCTTGGTATGGAATGACGTTTTGGGCCAGTCATTGGAATTGAGCTCCATGGGTATCCGTGTGGACAAGGCAGCCTTATTGCATCAGTTAAAGGAAAGCGGTAAGGAAGAGCGGGTTCAATTGTTTTTCCATAGAAAACTGTTGGCTGGAGAGTTGCCATTAAGCATCGGTGGCGGTATCGGCCAGTCCCGTCTATGCATGTATCTACTTCACAAGGCTCACATCGGTGAAGTACAGGCTAGCATATGGCCAGATGTCATGAGGGAACAATGTGCAGAAAAAGGCATCCGTCTCATCTGACCTTTCACAAAAGTAACACACTACAAAATCCCCAATAAGACCCAAGTCTTTGCGGAATAAGAGCAATAGATTTCCTGCTTGAGTTCTATTGCTTATCATGATTATCTGGGTATGGGAGAGGAGGTTGAGAATATATAACCTTCCCCTAAGAGATTATTGGATTGTCTGTCCAGTTCATCTGTCTGTGTCCCCCCAATCGGCTCATTGGAAATTGACTTAGGATTGTATTGAATAACTCTATCCCTACATGGGTGGCAATTGGAGTATATGGCAAGTGCTCCCCTTCCTATGCCATGAATGATTCAGAGACTCGCAGGGGTCCTCATAAGGGCACAGAATCTCATCGGGAAAACAAGTATCTTTTCCGAATCCTCCCATCTTTATGATGTTGCTCCAGATGAATCCACAGACAGGAAGGCAACAGAGAGAAAGCTTCACCGAAACCCAAGTGGAAAAACTATGATTTTACTATGTTTTGGTCCCATATTACTACCTTCCACGGCATAGCAGTTAAGTGATTTCTGAAAGTATATTGACTGCTTCCTCTTAGCATCGTCGACTCTTTTGCTGAGCACCGACGATTCTTTTGCTGAGCACCGACGATTCTTTTGCCGAGAACCGTCGATTCTTTTGCTGAGCACCGACGATTCTTTTGCCGAGCACCGACGATTCTTTCGCCGAGCACCGTCGATTCTTTTGCCGAGCACCGTTGACTCTTTTGCTGAGCACCATGAATACTTGGGCCAATCAATCAACTTCATTTCCCAAAGAAGTCTTTTCCTTATTTCTCCAGGCTCTTTTTCTCTTCATCAACTACAGCTACAAGCCTACCCTTGAGCTCTAAAACGCAAAAACATCTGTTCAATAATTCAGGTCATTATCATCATAACCCTAATGACCCGATTGAGGATACAACCTATAATCTCATGGAAGCGAAAACTTGAGGCTAGCGGTTTCTTTACCCTTACGAGCCTTGGCCACATAAACCCCACGATGGAGATGAGAAACAGACATACTGACTACTCTACGAACATGGGTAAGCAAACGACCTTGCATATCATACA
>JALERS010000120.1 GCA_022763905.1 Prevotellaceae bacterium
AGCCTAGGCTGAACGCAAGAGACAGATGTAAGAGTGACTTCATCCTCCCTGTTGATATCTTCCGGGAAGCCAGAAGAGGTCTTTCCGACAAATATCTTCTCCGTTCTCAACGAGTGTCCCCTCCCCATTATCTACTGACCCCCTATTTCATTTCTACTGAGCCGAGTTTTGAGATTTTCTACATGTCTGTTCTGTGGGTTTAGAAGGGAATGAAAATGTAGAGGAGAGGACATGATGTATGTCCTCTCCTCTACGAAGGGAAGTGATTTACTTCCGGAGATGCCTTGATTAAGCCTCTTCTGCTGGGGCTTCTTCAGCGGCAGGAGCTTCAATTGGAGCGTTCTGGGCTGCAGCTTCAGCTGCGGCAGCCTCTTCAGCTGCTTTCAGAGCGGCAGCTTTTTCTGCTTCAATGGCAGCTTTCTTCTCTGCTACCTTTTTGGCGATTTCCTCATTTACTTTCTTTTCTGCCTCGATGCGTGAAGCGTTGCTGGCTTTCTTGGCAGCAGCTTCTCCGTCGATAATCTTGTTCAACTTGGAATCTTTCTCTTGCTTCCAAGCATTAAAACGACTTTGGGCTGTTGCTTCGTCGAAAGCTCCTTTTTTCACTCCACCACGGAGGTGCTTCATAAGCAGTACACCTTCTCTGGAGAGGATGCTCCTGACGGTGTCGGTAGGCTGGGCGCCTACTTCCAGCCAATAGAGAGCCCTGTCGAACTTCAAATCTATTTTTGCTGGATTTACATTGGGGTTATAAGTTCCCAATTTTTCAACAAATTTTCCATCTCGTGGAGCGTTTACATCTGCTACGACGATACGATAGACGGCATAGTCCTTGTGTCCGCCGCGCTGCAATCTGATTTTTGTTGCCATAATTAAATAATGTAATTTATAGGTTTGAAATGCCGTCATCTCGTGACAGCGGGTGCAAAGTTACAGGTTTTTATGCAAATATGAATATTTTAAGCCTTATTTTTTTTCATTGATGCCTTGATGAAATACCCTATGAGCAGGATGTAAATGAGCAGGGAAAGCGTGTGGCTCCAGATGCTGTTCATCCATGTGGCATCTGTGGGATCAAATCCTGCGAATCTTAGAATGGCGCTGACTACTCCCATAAGAGCACCTCCGGCTATGAATCCTGAAGCAAGCAGGGTGCCGGCTTCTCCTCTTTGCTTGTTGACAGATGCGTCCTTACTACGGGAGGTGACTAGCCAGTTAATCCATCCTCCCACTATCAGAGGCAAGTTGAGGTCAAGGGGGATGAACATGCCGAGGGCAAAAGCCAGTGCAGAGATGCCGCATAGGTTGAGCAGGAAAGAAATGGCGGCTCCTATAGCATAGAGTGTCCAGGGAGCTCCTTGCCCGCTCATAAGGGGCTCGATGACAGCAGCCATTGCATTGGCTTGCGGAGCTGCCAATTGGCCGGAAGTGAATCCGTAGGTGCTGTTGAGTAGCATGATGACTCCTCCTACAGTGGCGGCACTTACCAAGGTACCAAGAAACTTCAGTGTTTCCTGCTTGCGGGGTGTGGCGCCCAACCAATAGCCTATTTTTAAATCGGTTACTACGGTTCCTACGGTAGATAATGCGGTGCAGACTACTCCGCCCATAAGCAGGGCGGCTACCATGCCTGCTGACCCTTTGAGCCCAACAGCCACCATGATGACTGAGGCTAGAATCAGAGTCATTAGAGTCATGCCTGATACGGGGTTACTGCCTACGATGGCAATGGCATTTGCAGAAACGGTAGTAAAGAGGAAAGCGATGAAAGCTACCAGTAGAATGGCTACTATAGAGAAAAGGAGATTCTGTTGCATGACACCGAAGAAAAAGAAGAGAAATATGGCAATGAGAGTAGCCAGTGTGCCGAAGAAGATGATTTTCATCGATATGTCCCTGTCGGTGCGTACCTCTGTAGTTTCTGACTTGGAGAACGCTTTGCTGGTCAGGCGGGCGGCACTGGCAATGATGTTTCTACTCTTCCAGATGCCGAGAAGTCCTGCCATGGCGATTCCGCCTATACCGATGCTCTTGGCGTAACGGAATATGTCTTCCGGTGAAGCGGCAGCGGCTGTGATGCCATTGCCTATGTCAATTCCGGGAAACAAAAGAGCTATGCCGGGTACTATAATCCACCAAATGAGCATACTGCCGGCACAGATGATGGTAGCGTATTTTAAGCCTATGATGTATCCCATGCCCAATACGGCCGCACCGGTATTAATTTTGAAAACCAGTTTCGCTTTTTCTGCCAAAAGGCTTCCCCAATGGTAGGCGCTTGTGGTAAAAGTATCTGTCCAGGCTCCGAATGCAGCGATGACAAAGTCATACAGACCTCCTATCAGACCTGCTGCCAGCAGAGGCTTGGCCTGGTTGCCGCTTCCTTCTCCAGAAACCAGTACCTGAGTGGATGCCGTAGCTTCGGGGAAAGGATATTTACCATGCATGTCTTTGACGAAAAATCTGCGGAAAGGAATCATGAAAAGGATGCCGAGCACACCTCCCAATAGAGAGGAAAGAAACACTTTCATAAAGTCGACAGTGATTTCAGGATATTTTGCCTGTAGGATATAGAGGGCGGGGAGGGTGAAGATAGCACCTGCTACAATCATGCCGGAGCAGGCGCCAATGCTCTGAATAATGATGTTTTCCCCTAATGCATTCTTTCGCCGAGTGGCTCCTGCCAAACCAACAGCAATGATGGTGATAGGGATGGCTGCTTCAAATACCTGTCCGACCTTCAATCCCAGGTAGGCGCAGGCGGCAGAGAAAATGACTGCCATTATCAGTCCCAGTGTCAGGGACCATGCGGTAATCTCGTGGGGACGGGATTGGGAATCCATCACGGGATGGTATTCTTCTCCTTCTTTCAACTCGCGGAATGCATTTTCTGGCAATCCTTTCTGTTTTGTATTGTCCATGGATATGTATGTATTGATGTGGTTAGATGTATCAGAATGGTGGAATTGGATGCAAATTTAATCAAAATCCTTGACTAGATTTATATATATGACTTCCAATATGGTGTGATGAAGGAGGATGTGCTGGAAGAGCATCTCTCTATATGCCGAAAGAAGCCCTTCCGGTAACGAAAGGGCTTCTTGGGCACTTGCGGGAAGTGCTTTATGAAATTTATGTGTTAGGGAACTAGTGTAAAACCGATATTGAAATAAGCTTTTCCATCGCTGGGATTGCATGCGATTCCTGCAAAGACAGGTAGACTGAAGCTGTCGGAAATCTTTATACTTTTGCTAGCCTTAAGAGAGGCGTTGATGACGGCAAAACCTGAAGCGTCGGTATAGAAAGAAGTGTAATAGGGAGAGGCACCTACAGCGGCAGTCCATTCACATCCACCCAATTGGAAGGGTGCAGTCAGTTCTATGTAGGATGAATAGGCTCTTCTCCCTTTCTTGGTAAAACCGTCGGCACCTCCTATATTGGCGTAATATTGTAATTGCAGCGGTCCAAAATCATATCCCAAATTGGCTTCAAATACATGAGCGGTGCTATGGGCTTTGTAGTCAAAATAGTTGTCGCTGGTGTTGAACCAGTAGTCGGTGATTCCTATATTGAATTTGCCTAAGGTATATCCTAAGGTGAGGTCAAATTCTTGCACGTCATCAAATTTGGAAAGGCCTACACTTCCCCAGGCTGTAAGTGACAATCCTTTGTAGGAAATACCCAGTGTGGGCTGTAGGCTTGCTTCTCCCAGTTTCTGTCCACGCCAGATGTACTGGTTGACTACATCGGCTCCAATGGTAGTTTCAAAGGAGTCTTGAGCCATTGCTGCGGGTGTCAGCATGATAGCGCTAATTACCCATGTCATGATTCTTTTCATTTGTTGTAAGTGTATAAGTAAGTGAAACAATGCGGGAACACGAGGGAACTCGCTGAATAGGGATTTTTTAGGGGAAAGAAGAAAGAGGGTTCCGGGACACTTCCCGTCCCCCTCTTCATCGAAAACACAATAAACACTATATCTTTTTACTCGCTTGTACTAAGTAGGGAATAGGTATTAGTTGTAGCAGGTTTCTCCGTGTTCGTAGATATCCAAACCTTCTTCCTCAATGCGTTTGTCGCAACGGAGTCCGTGTGTATATTTGATAGCCAAGAATATGGCCATTCCGCAGCCGAAGGCGAAGAGGGCTACTACTACTGCTCCCAGTGTCTGTACACCTATGGAACACTCGGTACCGTTGATGGCGGGATTGACAAAGACACCTGTGAGGATGGTACCTACGATGCCGCCTACTCCGTGTACACTGACTGCACCTACAGGGTCGTCAATGTGGAGCTTCTTGTCAATGAAACTTACAGACATACACATGATGGTGGAAGTGATAATGCCGATGACGGCACTGGCCCATATGTCTACACAATCGCATCCTGCAGTGATGCCGACCAATCCGGCCAATACACCGTTGCAAAGCATGGAGAGAGAGGGCTTCCCGTCAACTATCCAGGTATACAGCATGGCTGAGATGCCGCCTGTGGCTGCTGCCATGTTGGTGGTAACGAAGATGTGTGACATGGCAACGGCATTGGCATAGCCTGTTGCCGCAACTGTAGAGCAGGGGTTGAATCCAAACCATCCAACCCAGAGGCAGAATACACCTAGGGCACAGAGTGCCAGGTTATGACCAGGAATAGCACGGCTCTTGCCATTTTTGTCGTATTTGCCGATACGTGGACCTAGTACAATCGCTCCTGCCAGTGCCAATGCACCACCACAAAGGTGGACAACAGTGGAACCTGCAAAATCATGGAAGCCCATTTCGGACAACCATCCACCTCCCCATGACCAATGTCCTTCAATAGGGTATACAAAGGCAGAAATCAGCATGGAGTAAACGAAATACATGGAGAATTTGGTGCGTTCTGCCATGGCTCCTGATACGATGGTGGCTGCAGTGGCGCAGAATACAGTCTGGAAGATAAATGTACATTCGGCTGGGATATTGCTGTCTTCTCCGATAAAGCCAAATCCACTCCATCCTAATAGACCAAAGTCGGCGCCATACATGATGGAGAATCCCAGTATCCAGTAAAGTACACTGCCGCACATGAAATCACAGAAGTTTTTCATCAAAATATTGGCAGTGTTCTTGCTACGTGTCAGTCCTGCCTCTACCAAGGCAAATCCTGGTTGCATCCAGAAAACAAGCATGGCACCTAATAGTACCCACAGGGTATCTAAACCATTGACATATTCCAATGGCTGTTCCATCACTTCGGCCGCCAGGGCCATTATTTCCAATGAGGTAATCATAATCTTAGCTTTGTTTTTTCGTTGGTTCTAAATGTAGGAATGAGCTGTAAGAGGGTTATTTCTTGTCTTTAAGAACAGTGTCGCCGTTCTCACCCGTGCGAATAGAGTAGGTGTCTATCACGTCACTGATAAATATACGTCCGTCACCTACCTCGCCAGTGTGGGCGACTTTTAGTAATACTTTGATGGTCTGTTCAAGAATGTACTCACGGCATACAATACTGATAGCTACACGTTCTATCACATCGGTGCTGTAGGCAACACCACGATAGATGCGTTCTTGACGGCTTTGACCGATACCATGTACGTCATGGTATTCGAACCAGTCGATATCGGAAGCCAAAAGAGCCTCCTTTACTTCGTCGAACTTGGTCTTGCGGATAATCGCTTCAATCTTTTTCATACGCTTTTAAGTTGGGTTGTTTTATATTTGAATAATTGTATCTTTCTCTCACTGCAAAATTACCACATTTCAGAAAAACACAATTAAAAACTTGACAGAATAAACAAATGACAGGATAAAAGTTTACAAATAGACATTTCTCGTTGTATTTGCTATACAAAATATAATCTTTAATTGGCAAATGAACACGATGTGGAATGGGCATTATCTACGTTTGTAGGCAAGAAATAGGTTTTCTGAAAAGATTCCCTACCTTCCGATGACTGACTTCTTATGGGTAGAGGTCGGATGGGAGGTGTTGTTACGGCTCCTATCATTATTATATATATACCATATATTATATATTGTCAATGCCGATAGTATTGATAGGTGATGGCTTTCGGTATCATGTGAATGGGCAAAAAAAGAAAGGCTGTGCGTTGCTACTGCATATTGTAGAGGACAGTACCGTTTGATGGGGTGTTGTGAAGAGTCAGGTGAAGCCGTGTTGTTATAAGTGCTTTTCAATCCCAATCGCTCATGAGCGTGATGATGATAGCGACTTCCTGTTGTGAAGAAATGAGTGGCCAATAAAAATTGGATGATTTGATAATGAATCCGATAGTCCTTCCCGATGAGTATAATTAGCTTTTTGATATTCGTGGCAATGCGTCTTGTCAGATAGGTCTCGCCAGTCTCCTCCGTTTTAAAGAAAGCAATATCTACAAAGATGTTGTCATCATGCTGTAGGTTGGCACATATTAGGCTGATGGTCCATTGGGGTATCACGTAGCGTAATGATGCACTTGTCACTAACGACAAATATCATGTCTCTTCATGAAGGAAATGATAGAAACTGGTTAAAGGGAGTTTCTCTCTATCTCTCTGACTGTCTGTCAAAAAGGAGGAAAGAAATCGGAATAGGGTTAACAGCACTGAAGACTTTCTGGAATTCCGTATAAAGGACAGTCTTGCCGGGAAGGGGTATTTTTCTGTAAAAAGCAATAAAGGGACAGCTATTAGCTGTCCCTTTATTGCAGGAAAATATCCTGTGAAGTCTATAATTAGGCTTCTTTGGTAATAAATTTCTTCTCCTTGATTCGGGCTTTCTTGCCAGTGAGATCGCGGAGATAGTACAATTTGGCACGACGTACCTTACCTACCTTCTCGACGGTTACACTTGCGATGTTGGGAGAACCCATGGGGAAAATACGTTCAACTCCTACTGTTCCTGACATTTTACGGACAGTGAATCGCTTGCTGTCGCCGTGTCCGGCAATCTTGATGACAACACCACGATAGAGCTGGATACGCTCCTTGTTGCCTTCGATAATCTTGTAAGCTACGGTAATGGTATCACCGGCTTTGAACGCAGGGTATTCCTTCTTTTCTGTCTGGAATGCCTCTTCTGCAATTTTCATCAAATCTGCCATTTTGTATGGTATCTTAATGTGTTGATATTACGCGCAACATAAACAGGGAACTCTTCATCCTGCCAGCGATTACGCAAAAACGGTGCAAAATTACAATTTTTTCTCTTACTATTGTTATGTTTTACAGGAAAAATAATGTCTGTTCTGGTGAAAAAACTATTTTTGCATTATCAATCATTTCAAAATATCAAGAGTATGACTGACAGGGAATTCATGAATAGAGCTATTGGATTGTCTGTAGACAATGTGGCTAACGGGGGAGGACCGTTTGGAGCGGTGATTGTACGCAATGGGGAAATCATTGCAGAAGGGGTCAACAGGGTTACTGCCAATAATGATCCTACAGCCCATGCTGAGGTACAAGCTATTAGAATGGCTGCTCGCAAGTTGCAAACATATGATTTGTCGGATTGTGAACTCTATACTTCTTGTGAACCCTGTCCGATGTGCATGGGAGCGGTCTATTGGGCAAGATTGCGCAGGATGTATTTTGCTGCAGACAAGAATGATGCTGCAGATGCTGGTTTTGATGATGCGTTTATCTATAAGGAGATAGCTTTGCCTTACAGTCATCGTCTGCTTCCTACGGAACAGTTCATGCAGGAAGAGGCCAATGCGGCTTTTGCAGCTTGGAAAAACAAGACCGACAAGATAGAGTATTGACAGGTTGGGGCTTTTAGGGAAGAATGAATTTCACTTCTTTGAAAGCATATCGGCGCAGAGTACCCTCTTGGTCTTCAAGATGGAGGAATCCGCTAGGCTCCACATCTAGGATACGGGCAAGGAATCTGCCGTTCTTGTCAGAATAAGGATGGTAGCCGTTCTTTCGGAAGAGACGGTTACGGTACAAGGAATGGATGGTGTCTTTATGTCCTCTTTGCAGCAAATGGTACAGATTGTCAAACTTCTGCATCCAGATTTCCAGTACAGGGAGGAGGGGGGTATCTTTTCCTGTCAGTTGCTTGAGGCTTATAGGATTGGGAGCATCGCTTTCAAAATGGTTTTGGTTAATATTGATTCCGATGCCGATAAGAGTGTTTGCCAAGTGGGTTCCGTGTATGACGCTTTCCAAAAGCATTCCGGCAATTTTCTTCTCTTGATAATAGACGTCATTGGGCCATTTGACACAGAACCCTTTGTGGATGCTGTCCAAGGTTTGGGCTGTAGCAAGACTGGCTATTTCTGATAAAAAGAATTGCTGGTTGGCAGGTAGGAAGACGGGTGTGAGATAAAGGGTGAACAGCAGATTTTGGTCTTTCCTGGATTCCCATACATGGCTACCTTGTCCACGTCCTGCTGTTTGGTAGCTTGTGTACAACAAGGTGCCATGGCTGATGTTTCCTGTTGCAGCCAAGCGACGGCATTCGTTGTTGGTGGAGTCTGTTTGAGGAAGATATAAGGTGTGGTAAGGGATGGATGTGGATGGAACAGAGATGTTCTGTTCTTGCAAGGAATCAGCCTGTGACATAAGTAGAAGAAGATTTGTCAAACATGTCGAAAGCGTCAGGATAGTGGTTGACTTTGTAGCAGTTGCCGTCTTTGATAACAGAGATGATATCAAAACGTACAGGAGCATCCAGTTGGTTCGTTCTCATGTAGGCATGGGCGGCATTTAGGAGATGGACTACCTTATCTTTGTTGACATGGATGAGAGGGTCGCTCTGACCTTCATGGGATAATGTCTTGACTTCAATGAATACCAAAAGACCTAGACGTGACATGATGAGATCTGTTTCAAGATGCTTGAAACGCCAATTACGCTCTATAAGATGATAACCCTTGGATATCATGTAACGTGCTGCGGCCTCTTCTCCTTCCAGACCTGTTTGAGAATGCAAAAACATAGGCTTATCTTTTGCCTTTGAAGAACCGTTTGAGTAGGGAGGAAGATTCTTCGTCCAAAATGCCAGTCACAACTTCTGTACGCGGGTGTAGTACAGAAGGTGCAAATACACTATAGCCGTGTTTGGGGTCGGAAGCACCATAGACCAGTCTTCCTATATGTGCCCATCCTATTGCTCCTGCACACATGGGGCATGGTTCCAATGTTACATATAGAGTACAATCGTCTAGATATTTTCCTCCCAAATGGTTGGCGGCTGAAGTGATGGCCTGCATTTCCGCATGGGCTGTGACGTCAGACAAGGTTTCTGTCAGATTGTGTGCACGGGCAATGATACTTCC
>JALERS010000128.1 GCA_022763905.1 Prevotellaceae bacterium
ACGCCTCTTCATAATGAGGAGGGTATTCTATCTATTGGACTGTTTGATTTCTTGCTTAATGAAAACTGCTTGAACTGGTAAAAACTTCCCAACTAGATTCGGGAACGATTGAAGCCGCTGTTGCCTTGCCGACGCATATTATTGAAATTTCCCTGGCGATAGCCATTTCTGTTGAAACCTCTTCCCTTTTTGCGAAGAGTATTGAAATTGTACTGGAAGGAAACAAGGAAATAGTCTTGTAACATCAACTGACGAGTATCGGTAATGCTGATGTTGTTGATGGTACGGGTTACGTTGGTACGTTGATGAAGAATATCGAATATCTGGAATGACAACATACCGGCATCACGGGCAAAGAGCCGCTTGGTGACTTGCGCATTCCATATGCAGATGTTCTTCTGGATGCTGGAAGAATAACCATGACGGCTCACAAAATTGACATTGGTGGACAACTGACCATTGAAAGGCAATTCCACCTGGGCATTGGCAAGAGCAGTATAGTCGAATGTTTCACGCTTCAGACCATTCTTCACACTATTGGACACTTTATAATAGGAAACCCTTCCTCCTATACGCCAAGAGAACACCTTATTGCGGTAACGGAGGTCAATACCTTGATTAAGACGGAAGGCATGGGTATGATTGATACGGGCCAAGTCCTTCAGCTTATCTATGTCTTCATAGAGGATATCCTGGAGCGAACTTATACCATACTTGTTAAGCTGCTTGTTGGAAAGGGGAGTGGAATTGTAATTGGTATTGTTGCTGTAATTGCCTGAGGTAACGGTAGAGATATTCCATCGCTGCATACTGTCGAGCGGCATATTGAAATTGACATTACCATTGGCACTCCATTGTCCGTTGACATTCATCAGTTTGGAGATACGGAATCCTGTGGCCGACTCGGAGAATGTCATATTGGAGGTGGTATTGTTGGAGGTAGAATAGCCCCAATTGGTCACCAGACTCCTATGAGATTTCTCTCCGTAAAGATTGAGATTGGCCCTGACATTATGATGGAAAGCGGGCTTGAGATTGGGATTTCCATAACGGATAAACTGTGGATTGGTCTTGTCTATGAGTTCTTGCAATTGTTCCACATTGGGTTCACTGCTGTTGCCATTGTAGACTATCTCCATACTATTCCGCTTGGTAAACCTATACTTGAAACGGAAATTCGGTGCCCAGTTGATGAGGTCCTGCTTCACCAGTCCACGGTCCATCTTCTGTCCGAGTATGAAATTGGACTCGTTATGACGGGGATTGAGCTGGACGCCATAACTGAGATTGAGTTTCTCGGTCACATGACGCATGCTGAGATTGAAAACATGGGAGGTATACTGGTTGGCTGTGATATTGCTCAAGGTAGAGTCTATAGGAAGATGCACTCCGACGGTATCACTGATGGTCAAATCTGTTTCCGTGGAGTCATGCCAGTATTCAAAACCGTAACGATTGGTACGGGAATGCTGGGAAGTGAAGTTATAACGGAACTGCAGATAGGTCTTATTGAAGACGGGCTCAGTATAGTTGAATCCCAAAGAATAGCGCGTACTATAGTTGCCTCCATTATAATAACGGTCGTAATTGCGGTTGCGCAGGGGCTGAAGATTATAGGTGGCAAAGTTTCGGACAGATGAATTGCTGTTGTTGTCATTGTAAGAAAACGAACCACTAAAGGATACATTACGGCCTTCAGGACTCAACCGACGGAAAAGGAGCATACTGGCACTCGTGGCCAATCCGTTACTTTCGTTGAGGTTCAGCGAATTGGTATTGTTGATATTGACGGTATCTCCGTCTTCTTTACCGTTCCAACGGGTCACAACACCTCGAGAGGATGACTCGTTGTCTGTACTGTTGTAGCTGAAGTTGGGACGCATCTGTATGGTGGTCAGTGTATCGGGATGCCACTCCCATTCCAGTTCGGCATTGAGTTCATGACGGCGACGAACACTACCGGAATGGTTATTGTTGTAGTTTTCGGTCAGATTGGTATATTTGGTCTCGGTATAACGGTCCGACTCATTCACCCCATTGGTATAATTGTAACGCACATTACCAGACATCTTATAGACCTTCTTCTTGTCTTTGGCAAAGGTGAAACCCAATGACTTGGCGGCTGTATATCCGGTACGCGAATTGCGGGAAGCATTGGAGGCTCCGTTTCCCCGTTCGGAAAAGGCAGGATTGTTCACATTATTAATATTGACCACCAGACCTGCATGTTGGTTACTGCGGAAACGATTGACATTGGCACGACCGGCATAACGGTCCTTGTTGCCTGCTGAAATACCCAGATTGCCTACCATTCCCTTGAACATATTGCGCTTAATCTCAATATCTATGACATTGTGCTCTTCTCCATCATCAATACCTGTAAGGCGCGCCTTGTCGGAACGACGGTCATAGGTCTTGATACGACGGATGATGTTGGCAGGAAGATTATTGAGCGTAGCCGAAGGATCATTGCCGAAATACTCCTTTCCGTCAATAAGTATCTTACTGTACTCCTTTCCGTTGATCTTTATCTTGCCTTCCTCCGTAATCTCGGCTCCGGGTATCTGCTCAATGAGTTCATCTGCCATGGCTCCTTCTGTAGTTGTCATAGCACTGGCATTATAAGCCACCGTGTCTTCCGTTACGGTGACCAGAGGGGCAGTACCTACTACAATGGCTTCACCCAACTGCTGGTCATTGAGTACCAGACGGAAAGGTTTCAGAGTGACTGACGGACTGGTAGCATCCAGTACGAAACTCTGAACTGCCTTGGAATAACCCATAGCATCACACTTTATACAATAACGGCCTTCACCCAACGGACCAATGGAGTAACGTCCCAATGTATCTGTAGCAGCTCCTCCACGTACCACACTGTCGGGTAATGATAATGCCCTAACGATAACCCCACCCAATGGGGCTCCTTCCTCATTGGTGACCTGGCCTTCTACCATACCGTCGGATGGATAGGAATAGGCTATCTTAAGGGTATCAGTCATCTGACTGGGAGAATAGGATACGGCTTCTGCCATCAGGGTAAGGCAAAAACAGACAACAGAAGCTAGAGAACGGACTTTCATCAGTATTCAGTATGTTGCGAATGGTTTATTTGTATTGACTATAGTGTAAACTGCATAAATGACGTATTGTCACTACACCTTGGTTTCCTCATCAGAAGCTACGGTATTGTCCTTCCACTGAAGATAGCGACACAGTTCTTTATCTACCAGACGGATGGCATATGACACCAGAGCGGCATCATCCAGAAAACCAATCCCTGCCAGAAAGTCGGGGATGAGGTCCAAAGGGGATACCACATAGAGCAATACAGCGACCACCAGCGTCAGTTGCCGGCCATTGTATCCTTTATAACGTCCGGAGACGATGTCGCGGACATAATGGAAGAGCATTACTGCATCCTTGAGTAGGGGTCCCAAAGAACGCTTGCGAAAAAAAACTGTCAATACCAGTACCAGGGTCTTCATCTTCTTCTGGTCAGCAAGAAATGAGGCTGCCTGCTGTTGCCACTTGCCTGTATGGAATTTCCTGACTACCTCCCTACCTATATGGGACAATCTGCTATTCATGAAGGACGGCTGTTGAAACTAAGATACTATAAATTTGTAGTAAACGGGAACAAACGGGAGCACGAAAAAACATTGTAATCTTGGGGATATCTGTACCATCTGAAAGAAATACTGTCAACTGTCGCTGTTACCCTCGTGAACAAAGTTACTGAATTGTTTTATATATCACATAGGTTTTACAATTTTTACAACTTAATGACAAGCTGGTACTCCTCCCCTCCTTACTCTCTGGACAGCACCGTCAAGGTAATTCCTGGTCGCCAAATGCTTTAGCTTCATTGACAGAAAAGGAGATTACAATGGAATGACACCAGCTGTGAGCCTCCAAAACAGGAATATGTTTTACTGATTTACTGTAGATTGCAATTCTGAAACATGCTTTTTGTAATTATCAAACCATTTATTCGGACAAAGGTTGCAACTTTGTATACACAATCTTATCAACTCATATTTTTATACCTATGAAAAAGTTGCTTTTCTCCACCCTGTTCCTTCTGGGAATGACCGTTAATGCTATTGCCCAATCTACAAGCAGTGTCTGGTATAACGCCTTTACCGACAAAGAGCACAAAAATTATTTTACCCACTACTTCATGGACCGAAAGAACATGGAGTTTCATTTCGATTGGGACAGCGACAACGAAATGCTCATCAAAAACTACGTAAAGAAGGGCAATACCGAAACTTTTGACACCTACTACAAAGACGAGCCCAGCAAAAAATTTGCACGCATCGTCTTGGTTATTGATGACAAGAATCCTGAAAACTCAAAGATTACTATCAATATAGTCGAACAAAACGCTCCCCAAGAGAACTATTATATCAAGGAGAAAGTTGACGAAAAAAGTGACGAAAAAGGTGACATCAAAGCCCCATCTGCCCCATCTGCCCCATCTGCCAACGAAGCCAACGAAGCCAATGTCGATGGAGGAACAAAATCGATAAAGGATAATGCGAAGAACCTCTTAAACAAAGGCAAGAACCTCTTCAAGAAGAAAAACAACAAGTGAACCGCTCCCAAAAAGAGTTCCAACGCCTCTGCTGACAACGGAAAATAAATACAACCATGATTTCACTGACCTACCCGATACGTCTGACCATGTTCTCTCTGCTGCTCTCCTTCGGAAGCAATACTGAGAGCTGCTGAACAGGATAAAGGCTGAAGCAAAGAAGGAAATCAGCAAGAGCATCAGGAAAGAAGCTGGCAAGAACACCAGCAAGAATGCCAGCAAGCAGACAACTGACAGGAATGAACAACCTGCCCTCGGCGGAGGCGACAGGCAGATACTGAGTGCCTGCGGCTGACGGAAATATCCCTGCAACCCATCGGAAAGTCTGAAAGCAACAGTTTCTATAAGTCAAAGGGACTGGACAAGGGCATGAAAGTGGAGAAGAAAACCTCTCCTCAAACAACCAAGAAGACCTCCAGTTCAACAATCAGGAAGGCCACAGGTCAAGCAGCCAAGAAAAAAATATCTTCCTTCCTCCGCAAGTAACAAGGATTCTGACCTGCATTGTCCTCCCGTATCCCCAGACGCTTGCAATTGGTAAAACGGCATTGTCCTGACAGAGGAATCTGTCGGACAGGAAGGAGTTGCTTCTGTTGGACAAATTTTTGCTATATTTGCGTCCAAAATGTATATCAGACTCCTCCGTAATGAGGGACAAATCTTTGTTTGGGGTATGGCAAATCAACTTTTACTCATAGCCATTGGCATCCTTTGGTTCTTTCTGTTGGTCTGCGGGGTCTACATGATAGCCACCCGACATGTGCATCAGGACAGGTCGAGAATCTTCTTTGCACTGTTTGCCCTGGTCAGTTCTTTGGCCCTGCTTCTGAAGACGTACTTCATGTTGCGGGAGACCGACATCCAGAATTACTTCCATATACTCCCTTTGCGCGAACTTGTCTTCGGACAGTTCTGCCGTTATCTCTTTGCCCTTTATCCACTGGAAATAGCCCGTCCCCATTGGCTCACCCTGCGGCGATGGCTGGGTTTCGGATTGCCATGGATACTGACCATGACCTGCTACGGCCTGTTTCTGGGCTTTCACCAGACACAACTCCACTCTTTTCAGGACCTGCTGATGAATCTGGACAAACCTGACGTGGTGATGAGACTTGTCCTGCTTCTTTTCATGTTTCCCGTGGAGTTTATCTGGGCATTGTCCTATGACAGCCATCAGAGCAGTGCAGGACGAAGCTGGTTACGGAAGATGACCATCATGGTCAGCCTCATTGCCCTGGCTTTTGTGGGAAATACTCTGACCCGCCATGTGGCCTGGCGCTCGTTTCATGCCTTCATCTATATGTGCTACATCCTCTATGTCATGTACATCGAATTGTTTGTACGCATCCCCGTTCCGATGCATCAGGCACAGGGGACACTCCCGGAAATGAAAGAGCCCATAGTGTTGCCCCCGGCTCCTGCCGCCAAAAATGAAGCGGACAATCCTCTGCTGCAACAGATACGTCAGCTTATGGAGGTACAGGAACTGTGGCGCGAACCCGAACTGATGCTGGACGACCTGGTACAGCGCCTGGGCAGCAACCGCACTTATGTCACTCAATGCATTCATCAGATGGGATACAATGGTTTCAAAGAGTACCTCAACCGACTACGGGTAGAATACATCCGCCGTCAACTGCTTCAGCCACAGCATGAGCGTTTACAATCTCTCTTCTATGAAGCAGGCTATCGTTCACGCGGATCTGCCTGGCGCAACTTCACCTCCATTGTAGGTTGCTCACCTTCAGAATACGAAGAGCGAAGCCGTCAAATCTGACTGCCTGTCCTCTCTCACCGAGTTATATCAAAACCACCAACGGGTATTTCAGATATACAAGAGCCATCCTGCCACTGCAGCATAACAGACCATACGGATGGGGCTTATCTTGAAATGACTGGTACCGATAAAAGTGGCAACAAAGATAAACACGCTTACACCAAACTGCCAGGGCGTAACATCGGGACGGCCAAAGTTCTCTTCATTCATCAGCAAAAGGGCCGCTGCTCCTATGAGACCTACAATGACAGGACGTAAAGCTCCGAATATCATGTTCTTCACGGGATGGTCCCAATATTTCAACAGCACTTTCAGAACCACTGCCATCAGCAACAACTGGGGCAATACCTCGGCAAAGGAGGCCAACAGACTTCCCAGACAGGATATAAAAGGAGAATAACCCGCATTGGCTACGGCTCTATAGCCCACAAAGGTGGCGGCATTGATACCGATAGGACCTGGCGTCATCTGACTGATAGCCACCACATCGGCAAACTCGGCACTGGTCAGCCAGTGATGTTGATAGACTACTTCGCCCTGAATAAGAGACAACATCGCATAACCTCCTCCAAAACCGAAGAGGCCTATCAGGAAAAAGGTGACAAACAACTGGATGAATATCATAAGTGACCCTCCTTTCCGTCATCCTCCATCTGAGACACCTTGCCATAGAGGAATGCTCCTCCTACTACAGCTACAATAATCCATACGGGCGATACTCCTACCATCCATATCAGCAGGGCTGTGGTCACAGGCACCCACACAGTAGACATACTGATGCCTACCGACTTCCACATACGCACACAAGGAGCGGCAATCAATGCCACTACAGCCGGACGTATGCCCTTGAACATGGCTTCCAGCCAATGCCATTGGGAATAATTGTGGAAACACAAAGCTATGAGCAGGATAATGATAATACTGGGCAATACGGTACCTGACGCAAATATCAGACTACCTTTCCATCCTTTCAGACGATGACCTACATAGGCGCTCATATTGACAGCAAAAATGCCCGGCAAAGCCTGAGCCATGGAAATGATATCGAGAAAATCTTTCTCCGTCAGCCAATGGCGCCTGTCCACTATCTCATGCTGCATGACGGGTATCATGGCATAGCCTCCTCCCAAAGTAAAAAGCCCTATCTTAAAACAGGTACGGAATCCTTCCAAGCAAATGCCCATAGGATGAATCTGTAGGAATTGTTCTCTATATAATATATGGTATAGCGGCATGCCGCATATAGCACAACAAAATTACTATTTTTCCACTGATTTCTGCGCTTCCTGCCTGAAATATTCATACTACACTTCATATCTGCGCCATCTCTTCTCTCATCCCTGTATCCTCCTTGCGAAATCATACCAGAAAGCGCTTTTTCCCTTGAAACACCTATTACAAGTGAAGCAAAATATCTACTTTTGTGCCGTCAAAAAATGACTTCCAATTATCACTATGCCCACATCGTCCCAATTCAAATACCATGCATTGGCTTTCATCGTCATGACAATATGGGGAGCTACCTTTGCCTCTTCCAAGACGCTCATCGTCCATGGTATGCCGGAGGTGTACATCTTCTTCCTACGCTTCATCATTGCCTATGTGCCTCTGGCAGCTATCAGCCATAGGAAATGGATGGCGGACAACTGGCGGGATGAACTGATTATGTTACTGCTGGGCATCACCGGAGGGTCTGCTTACTTCATGGCAGAGAACTTCGGACTCCATTATGCCCAAAGTACCGACGTAGCCTTTATCATTGCATTTACTCCTCTTCTCACTACGCTTGTGGCATGGATATTCCATCAAGAGCGCCAACAAATTACCCGTGGATTTGTATTAGGACTGTGTATTGCCATGGCAGGTATCACCCTTCTTATCTTCAAAGGAGACTTCCAGATGCAACCTTCCCTGTTAGGAGACTCTCTGGCCCTACTGGCTGCATTGCTCTGGGCATTCTACAGCCTACTAATCAAACCTGTTGCCCGACGCTACAGTGTAACCTTCATCACGCGGAAAGTGTTCTTCTACGGGTGGGTAACCATATTACCTTTCTTGGGAGGGCACTCTTTCAAAGATACCATGGCCCTGCTGACCGAGCCAGTAGTGACAGCCAATCTGCTCTTTCTGGCCGTAGTGGCTTCCTTCCTGTGTTACCTATGGTGGAACATTGTTTTGGAAAAGATTGGCGTTCTCAAATCTTCCTACTACCTTTATGTCAATCCCGTAGCTTCTGCTGTGGTTTCCATGCTCTTCATGGACGAGGTAATGAATCTGTCTATCGCCATGGGACTGGTTCTCATCCTGCTAGGTGTGATGGTATCGGAAAAGAAAATCTAACAGACTACGGCAAGCCTCTACGCCTGATTGTTGATGGAAACCTGAAAGGATTCAAAAAGCATATTGACGTACTGCCACTTTCCTCCGTAAATAGTTGACCAATTTTAGGGTCAGTAGATAATGGGGAGGGGACACTCGTTGAGAACGGAGAAGATATTTGTCGGAAAGACCTCTTCTGGCTTCCCGGAAGATATCAACAGGGAGGATGAAGTCACTCTTACATCTGTCTCTTGCGTTCAGCCTAGGCT
>JALERS010000131.1 GCA_022763905.1 Prevotellaceae bacterium
TTGCAATGCCTCTTGTGCTTTGATGGTATATTTGTTGGCATCCATAATTGTTGTTTGTTTTTAGAGTTGCAATTATTGTCTATCAAAACAATTGCCAATAGATAAGAGATGTCATAAATGTCATAGTAAAATGACAAAATGGCACTCGTTGATATATATATAATATGGTGTAACTTCAGATAGGCAGATTAGCTCCTATAGTATGGTCTAAGGTGTATTTTCTGGTGATGGCTATTCTGATAAAGACGATTTCTTGCTAACTTTGCATGGAAATTATATAATATGTTTCTTTTCTGTCAACCATACAGATGAGGTTCAAGGCATTGCATTCGTGGATGTTTTTTTAGTGGACATGAAGAGTGCAGATAAGTACTAGCAAAAACACATGATACATTTTCTGGTTTCATTATCATTTCTGATGTCAGCTTATGGTGTTGCCGCCGATCAGTCTGACAGTCAAATGCGTGACTCATTATATATGGATTCCCTTCAGAATACCCGAGTATTGGGAAATATTACTGTCAAGGCTCGGTCAAGGGGCAAGTTGCAGTCACGTGTTACAAATACAGAAGTGATAGGACAATCTGAGTTGGTACGCGCTGCTTGCTGTAATTTGGGTGAATCGTTTGCTGCCAATCCTTCAGTAGATGTTTCCTATAGCGATGCCGCTACAGGTCCAAGCAGATAAAATTACTGGGATTGAGCGGTACCTATGTTCAGTTGCTTACAGAGAATATGCCCAATCTGCGAGGTGCCAGTCTTCCTTATTCGCTGGGATATGTCCCAGGACCTTGGTTGCAGAGCATTCAAGTAAGCAAAGGGGCCAGCAGTGTGAAAAGCGGATATGAAAGCATAACAGGGCAAATCAATATAGAATATATGAAGCCCCAAGGCATTGACGGGTTTCGCGCCAATGCCTATCTGGATAACAAACTAAAACAGGAGTTGAATCTGGATGGAAGCATTCATCTCAATCAACGCCTTTCTACCAGTTTGCTTCTACATGCAGAAAACAGACAGACAGACCATGATGCGGACGGTGATGGGTTTATGGATATGCCCAAACAGAAACAGTTGAATGGTATGTGGCGTATGGCATATGTATCGCCAGGATGGATTAGTCAGTTCAGTGTCAGAGCAGAAGGTGACAATAGTATATCAGCAGGCCAAAGCCACTTATGATGATTTTGTCAAAGCATTTGCCAAGATAGGTTATAAGATAGAGCGAAAGTGATGATGTAGATGACAAATGTATTTGTCTTTTCTTGAAACGATTGACTTTCCACCATTTTTCTGTTATTGCGATGTAGCTTTTTTTCTACGTGATAAACAGTGTGCTTTATCACGTAGAAAAAAAATTACTACCTCGTTTGTGGTATATGAATTACCCCGATTGTAGTATTGGGCCATTGGGCCGTTCATGATAATTTTGCATCGTAAATTTCAAGGAAACCACACCTCCAGAGACAGACAATAGGACATCGCTAGGGTATGATATCTGTTGGTAATTTTATAAATGAATAAAGTGGCAATATTTCTTATGTTCTAATTGTAAATTGAGTAATTGCAAATCAAGTAATACCAAATTGATATGAATTTCGAGACGATTGTGTAGATTTGTATATAAATTTTCTTTGGATTAATAAATTTGTTATAACTTTGTCTTGTGATTAAACAATTTGAATTATTGGATAGAAATAGAAGAGAATGACAAATATTATATATAGAAACCAATTAAGAAGGAGCATGAAGACTGGAATTTCCGTTCTGACACGTAGCATGGCATTGATGGCAATGCTGTTTATTGGGGTTCTTCCTATTAGTGTAATGGCCCAAAGTATATTGGAAGGTCGTGTAACCGACCAGCAGGGCAAACCGGTAGAAGTAGCCCAAATTGTAGTCAACAAGTCCTTGTCCACGATAACTGATAAAAACGGCCGTTTCGCGATAAATGGTGTTCCGTCTGGAGAAGTGGAATATTATGTGAATTGTCTTGGCTACAAGGAACAGAGAGGAGTAGTGGCCATTAAAGGAAAGCGTACTCAGTTGGATATCCGTCTGTCACGTTTGGCTTTGAATCTGGCAGGTGTTACTGTTACAGCCAAGCAGCAGGCCATGGGTTCAAAGTCACTAATTGACCAGCAGGCTGTACGTCATATCCAACCCAAGAGTGTATCAGATTTGATGCAGTTGGTTCCAGGTTCACTGACATCCAATCCTTCTTTGAATGATTTGGGACAGGCTACGGTGAGAGAAATAAGTAGTAATGATAATAATGCAATGGGTACTGCCGTCATCATTGATGGTACTCCTATCAGCAATGATGCCAACCTGCAAGCTATTGCACCCACTATGCACGGCAAGAATTCTGCTCCCAATGCAACTGATATGAACAATCAGACGACTGCGGGTAGGGGAGCAGACTTGCGTACCATCTCTGCAGACAATATTGAAAGTATGGAGGTGATTCGCGGTATACCGTCTGTAGAATATGGTAACCTTACTTCAGGTGTGGTTATTGTAAAGACCAAATCGGGTCGTAGTCCACTGGAAGCCAAGTTAAAGGCTGATCCGTATTCCAAACTGTTGTGGGCAGGAAAAGGATTTTCCCTTGGAAATGGTACCATGAATGTAGGTCTTGACTGGTCACAGTCATATGCAGATACCCGTAGACATTATAAAGGTTATGACCGTATTACAGCTACAATGGGCTATTCTACCATTTGGGGTCAGGGCAGTAAACGTCCCGTCACTTTCAACCTCAATGGTTCTTTCTACAGCAATGTCAATAATTATAAGCATGATCCCCAGATGACAGAGATGCAGCTGGAGTATAAGAACCGCAATGTAGGTGGTCGCTTGTCAGCTCATGGACATGCTCAGTTGGCAGGAGCATTCTTGACAGGTCTTGACTATGATGTTTCTGGTCAGATCTCTCGCACAGTGGATGACCATAGGGACTATGTTCCCAGTCCTGACGGTGTTATCAGCAATAGTATGGTCAGTGGTGAATTCCCTGCCGCTATTCTGAACAAAGCCTATTACAGCAACTATCGTATAGAGGGCATTCCCTTGAATGTCTTTGCTCAAGTGAAAGTCAATAAATACATCAAATTGGGCCATAAGAATGATTTTACCAATGTAAAGGCTGGTGTGGAATATCGCTTGGATGACAACCGTGGTGAAGGTCTTACCTTTGACATGGCAGCTCCTCCCAAGGCAGGTTCAGCTCAGTCCTATCGTCCGAGGTCCTATCAGGATATACCTGCACTCCATAATCTGTCATTCTTCTTGTCAGATGTGTCTAAACTGAAGATGGGTGCAGGCAAGAGCTGGCAGTTTGATGCCGGTGTGCGACTTTCCAATTTGTTCCTGGATAAAGAAAAGTCAGGTCAGAGTGGTATCTTTGTCGTAGAACCACGTGCCAATACTGAATTCACTTTCTTGACTAAGGAAAACAACAATTTCTTTGACCAATTGAGTATCAGCGGTGGTTTTGGTATTTCCAACAAGATGCCTTCTCTCTTCTATCTCTATCCGGACAAGGCATATTTTGATAATGTAAGTGTCAGCGCTCTTGGAACAGATGACTCCCGTTTGGCTGTAATGACTACTACCGTTGTAGATAATACTGTCAATCCTGAATTGAAACCTGCCCGTAGTACCAAGTGGGAAATAGGTCTCAATGCCCGTATTGGCAAGATGAAGGGATATGTCAACTTCTTCAAGGAACTCCATCGCAATGAATTCGGTTATCAGTCAGAATTCATTCCTTTGACATATACAAAATATTCTATTGAAACTGGTGCCTCTCAGTTGGCATACAATAATGGTAAGGTCACTTATGTAGATAAAGATGGCAATCTAAAGACTGCCGCCAAGAGTCCAGGATATGAAATCCAGACTTGGGGTTGTCCTAACAACAACCAGCGTTCAGATAAATATGGTATAGAATATTCATGGGATTTTGGCCAGTGGGACGCCATTAAGACCTCTTTGGTAGTAGATGGTGCTTGGTTCCACATCAAACGTAAGAATACCAAGGATTATTTGAGCTATGTCCAATATGGTTATGATTATATTCCTGTCATGCCTGCCGGCACAGGTACTGTCAGCGACCGCATCAACTCCAATTTCCGTTTCGTTACCCATATTCCTGTAGTCAGCATGGTATTCACTACAACTGTGCAGGTGGTATGGTACGAGAATACACGCAGCATCTATGAAGATAATGACGGCAACAATCTCTATACATTGTCAGATGATGGGACACGCTATGTGGTAGCACCATTGTATTTCTATGATACCAAGGGCAAAAAGAAAGATTGGGGCCCTTCTATAACTAGTGACCCTCTTTACCCTATTTACAAACAGATGGTTCACCCATATATGCTCTGGGCATTTAAGAATGACAGGGTCAATCCTTGGGCATTGATAAATTTCCGCTTTACCAAAGAACTGGGTGATCATGCAGAAGTGTCCTTCATGGCCAACAACTTCTTGGCGATGAGCAAGTACCATAAAAACAAATATTCTACTTCTATGCGCCAGCTTTATCCGGATTCCTATTTCGGCGCAGAACTTAAATTGAAATTCTAATTCTTTCCTTTATTAACCTTCTAATTAATTTAATCGATGAAAAAATCATTACAAAAGTTGCTTTCAGTGCTATTCGTACTGACTGGCGTGTTGGCTTTTTCCGCATGTAGTTCAGACGATGATGGTCCAAAGAGTTATCCTGTCAAGGTGAATCTTACCTTTGCAGATACTTTGAGTTTTGATGATGCTTCTCATGTTCAATTGTTTGTTACCTCTCAGATCGGTACAGATACATTTGATTTGGCATCCGGCACATTGGATCTTATTTTGAAACAAGGAACCTACAGTTTCTCCGTAAAGGGTAAAATGAAGGATGAAGCCAATGCTTATCTTTCCGGCCTCAAGGCTAATGTACCTGTTTATGGTGAAGTGGCAGTAGAAGTGCCTGTTGCAAAGGTCTTGGAGTCTACTCTCATTATCAAGACCATTTATAACAATTGTGCCAAGATGGGTTATCTGAAAGATACTTTTCTGGAAATTGTCAACAACAGTGACGAAGTACAGTATCTTGACGGTGTGATTATCTACGCTCCTGCAGGTGGACAGTCTCAAGAGAATGCATGGCAGGCCAACGGTTGTTTAGATAAATATCCTGTAGGTCAGGGTGCCGTTGTGCAGTTCCCTGGTACTGGTAAAGAACATCCTCTTCTCCCTGGTCAGTCTGTTATCGTAGCTAATGATGCTGCTAATCACAAAGAATTGTCAGGTGATGAAAAATGTGCAGATTTGTCCAATGCCGACTGGGAAATCTATCTGGATTACCATGCAGCAGAAGTTGACTATCCCAATACACCTAACCTGAAAGTGCTCTGGTCCAACAATAAGTATATGTTTGCTTTCGGTTTGGGTCTTAGTGCACGTGCTTATGTATTGGCTCGCCTGCCGGAAGGAATGACTGGAGAAGCATATGCAGAAGATCCTGAAAACAGTATGCCTACTCCTGGTACCACCTCTACTACCAAGTATATGGTATTCCCGGCCAAGTATACACTTGATGCTGTAGATGTATGGGATCCCGACAATGAGAATCCTTATCCAACTTTCCTGCCTCAGGACGACAAGGCTGGTATACCTTCAGGCAAAATGTGGAGTGGAACATGCGAGCGTAGAAAGGTTTCTAAGGTGGTTAATGGTCGCAAATACTATCAGGATACCAACAACTCTGCTGAGGACTTCTTGAATAAACAGCCTTTGGTTGAACAATAATAATTGATACTTTTGAAAAAGGAAGGAGCGGCGCATTGCTGCTACCGCTCCTTCCTTTTCTCTTAACTACAATCCAACAAACAGATAAATTCATATATGATGAGAAAGATCTTATTCTTTTTACCATTAATTTCCTATATGTCAGCTTGGGCGGCATCTGTACCTGCCGAGGATTCCTTATTCAAGCAAAGTAGATTGAATTACAAAGAAA
>JALERS010000124.1 GCA_022763905.1 Prevotellaceae bacterium
GAAGAGGTCTTTCCGACAAATATCTTCTCCGTTCTCAACGAGTGTCCCCCATTATCTACTGAGCCAAAATTATTCAATACAATCCCCACTCAATTTCTACTAAGCCATTTTTATCCCCACTGATTTTCTACTGAGCCTAAAGTCAACTTACTTGCCCTGAGTATTCAAAGTAGGATTTCCTCCCCACTCAAATGGATTATGAAGGGTGCCTCAACCTCTCTCCTATCATTGAAGAGAGATAGAAAGAAACCAGTCGGTCACAATCTCTTTGACGAGTTATCCTTATTGACACAGAAATGCACTCTACCGAATTCATCTCAGCAGATGAGGTATGTAATGGCGGAAGTATGCAGTCCTGAATCTCTCTATTCCACAAACTTCACTTTCGATGAGTCCCTGGGCTTTGCTTCAGGACTCTCATCTGGATAGCCGAAACCAATACAGTACAGAAGTTCATATCCTTTTCCAAATCCTAGTTTGTTCAAATAGGGCTGGGCTTCGGGGTGAGTCTTAATAAACCGCACAGGTCCCCCCATACAACAAGACCCTATGCCCATGCTCCATGCAGCCAGCATCATGTTTTCCCCCAACAGGCCGCAGTCTATCTCTGACATGACAGAAGAGGTGTCCTTGGCTACAAAGACAACTGTAGGAGCATTCCTGAACATATTCCTAAAATCATTGGCCTTCGCCATTTCCGGGTTTTCTTTCTTATATACTTCGGTAAGACCTTCAATAAATGCCGGGTTGTCAACGGCACGCACTTCCCATGACTGCCTGTTCATCGCATTGGGAGCATGAATTCCGCACTGTAGTATCATCTGCATAGTATCCCTACCTACTGCTTGAGGCTTATACTGGCGTATACTGTGCCGGCTCATAATGGTCTCTATAACCTGATTGACAGAAGAATCCTGGCTGGATTTCTTTTCTGCACAACTGCAAAGAAATACTAATGCCAATAACAAGGCCACAATAATAGCAACGGATGCCGGATTGTTGAATCTGATCATAATATAAAATGGATTAAAGTGAAACTCTTTTTATCTGATGACCATTCCATCTACCTTACGCTCTTCATAAGCCTGAAGACAGGGGAATCTTTTTCCTGCGAATATACTTTCAGTGATTTCTCTTACAAAGATAACTTGATTTTTTGACACAACTGCCGAATCCTTCCCCTCAAAATCACTCATCGGATTCACGCCGTTGGGGTCTATCTGCCCATGACTAGCTAAAGGGCAATGACGTCTGAAGCAAAAAACAGAAAGATACTACAATATTATCCCTTGGTTTTCGTTATTCTTATGAAACAAGACAACACATAAAAGCCTATGACAGATTCTACCCTATCTATACCCTCTCCCAAAGAGGGAACCATCAACTATCTGAAGATGTTGGCGCGTAAGATGCAGCGTTGTCATCCTACTACTGTCATTGCCCACAGCTAAGAATGCTCTCCTGCAGAGGCTTCCACTTACTCTTTTCCTTTCTGACGACTTACTGATTCCCTAACAATGTCCAACAATTGATTCAGGTTTTCCTTATTGTTGGCAGCTACCACACCACTTGGTTGATCCAAAGAGACAGGTTGGCCGTCCCTTCCGACAATGCATCCTCCTGCTTCTTCTAATATCAACGAAGCAGCCGCATAGTCCCAAGGAGACAGCATATACTCAAAATACATATCACACCTACCCATAGCCACATAACACAATTCAGGAGCACAAGCTCCGAAACGCCGAATATCATTACAACGCATAAAGGCTTGGTAAATGATTTCTGCACATACACCAGCATATTCCTTATGATAAATAGGGAGGGCTGTACAGAGAATACCATCAGCAAAAATACGTCGGGAGACATGAATGGGCTGGCCATTGCAGAAAGAGCCACCCCCCTTTGTTGCAGAAAACATCTCATTGGACCATGGCAGATAGACCACCCCCATCTGTATGGCTCCTGCATGTGCCAATGCCACACAAATAGCACAATGCACTATGCCACGGCTGTAATTGGCCGTCCCGTCAATAGGGTCAATAATCCAAGTATATTCAGAAGGACATTTCAAATCTTTTTCCTCACAGAAAAAACCGCTCCCGGGAAGTATACGGGATAATTCCTTACACAGATAGTCCTGTACAGCCATATCGGAAGAGGTGACAATATTGGAATAACCTCCCTTTTGGGTCACCTCAAAATGGTCAGTCACCATCAGGCTGGCTGCAGACCTGACCACTGCTTCCAAATCTGGCAATGAAGGTAGTTTCTTTATTTCCATCTTTGCTTTCGTTAGTATATCTACTGCAAAAATACACATTTTTCTATTCTTCCGAACGTACAAGCCTTCTCTTTTCCAAACTACCACATCGGTATTCTGCAACCCAACATCCCTATACTTCCATGAGGTCTGCCATAATCCCATCAGACAAGAATATACCTTGGCGAGTAAGATGGAGAAAACCATTATCAATAGCCAGATAACCTGCGCGGACAGAAGGACGGGCCTGAAGCAACAGTCTATCCAATTGGCTTTGGTCAAAGTCTGAAGCAAATGCATCCAAGTCCATGCCTTTACACGTACGGAGCCCTTTCATAATCCTTTCATTGCGCAAATCGGAACGTGAAAGTATTTCTTCTTCCCGAATGCCACCTCCCACGACATCCCCACCTACTCTCAGATAATCTTGAAGGCTGGAGGCATTCCACGAACGGCGCTTTCCATCATAAGAATGGGCTGAAGGTCCGCAACCCAGATAATGCATCTCCTGCCAATAACCGCTATTATGACGAGAAGCTCTACCCGGCAGGGAGAAATTGGAAATCTCATAATGCTCCCAACCCGCACCAGCTAACTTATCCATCAGATAGTCATACATCCGGACACTCAATTCCTCATCGGCTTCCTTGATGACTTTCCCCTGCAACATGGACATTAGGGGAGTTCCCTCCTCAAACATCAATGCATAAGCAGACAAATGGCTTACCGGCAATCCAAGAACAGTATCCACGTCGGAAGCAAATCCCTCAAATGTCTGTGAGGGAAGACCATAGATAAGGTCAACACTGATATTATCCGTTCCTCTCTGATAAAGTCGCTCTACAGCCTTGACCGCTTGGTTGGACGTATGGCGTCGGTTGAGCGCACGAAGAATGCTATCATCAAACGACTGGACCCCCATACTCACCCTATTGATTGGAAGACACGACAAGGTATCACACCAATCATCAGTAACATCGTCAGGATTAGCCTCAACCGTAATTTCACACGCCGAAGACAATGAAAAGATATCGCCAACCGCCTTAAAAATGTCCTCCAGCAGCGAAGGTGCCAACACAGAGGGGGTTCCTCCACCTATATATAATGTATCAATATGACGGGAGGGTAGTTCGTCACAACGCAATGATAACTCATGACTCAAAGCCTTCACATAGGCCTTCTGTTCTTCCCCTCCACAAGTAGTAGAATAAAAACCACAATAGATACAACGGCGGCGGCAAAAAGGAACATGGATATAGAGACCATTCATAATACAAAGGTACACCATTTTTCTTGCGTTTTTCCCTTCTTTTGAGCCAAAGAAGCAACAAGAAACAACAGGAAACGAAAAAAAAGCAACGTATTCCTTGCATTTTTCGCAAAAAATTCCTACATTGCGACAACTTTTGATTGACAACTTAAGAAGTACCCTATGAAAACTTATCAAACCAACGAAATCAAGAACATTGCACTGCTTGGCAATGATGGATCGGGTAAGACCACACTCACAGAGGCTATCCTCTTCGAGTGCGGTCAGTTACAGAGAAGAGGTCGTATCTCCTTAAAGAATACTGCCAGTGACTACTTCCCCGTAGAACAAGAATATGGATATTCCGTATTTTCCACTGTATTCCATGCCGAATACAACAACAAGAAACTGAATTTCATTGATTGCCCGGGTGCTGATGATTTTGTAGGTGCAGCCATTACCGCACTTAATGTAACAGATACTACCGTGGTCATGCTCAACGGACAGTATGGTCTGGAAGTAGGAACACAGAATCATCTGAGATATACTGAAAAACTCGGCAAACCTGTCATTTTCCTCCTTAACCAGTTGGATGACGAAAAATGTGACTTTGATGCCATTGTAGAAAATCTGAAAGGCATCTACGGAGGAAAACTCATACCTATACAATACCCCCTCAACCAAGGACCAGGCTTCAACTCCTTCATAGATGTACTCATGATGAAAAAATACACCTATGCTGCTGATGGAGGAAAAGCCACCATCGAAGACATACCAGCCGAAGAACTGGACAAAGCCACCGAGATGCACAAGAATCTGGTTGAAGCTGCAGCTGAGCATGATGAAAGCCTCATGGAAAAATTCTTCGACCAGGGTTCTCTTACTCAGGACGAAATGAGAGAAGGTATCCGCAAGGGACTGATTACTCGTAGCATCTTCCCCTTATTCCTTGTATGTGCCCGTCAAAACATAGGTGTAGACCGTATGATGGAATTCCTCGGCAATGTTGTACCCTTTGTCAATGAGATGCCCAAGACACTCAATTCTGAGGGTAAAGAAGTGACTACTGACGACAATGAACCCACCTCTCTCTTCTTCTTCAAAACAGGTATGGAGCCGCATATCGGCGAAGTCCAGTATTTCAAGGTGATGAGCGGAACAGTGAAAGCTGGTGACGAACTTACCAATGCAGAGCGTGGCAGCAAAGAACGTCTGGCACAGCTTTTCGTAAGTTCAGGTGCTGACAGGAAACCAGTGGAGAAACTGTGTGCCGGAGATATAGGTTGTACTGTCAAACTCAAAGATGTACATACCGGCAATACCCTGAATGGCAAGGATTGCAACAACCAGTTCAATTTCGTTAAATTCCCCCAGCCCAAATGTACACGTGCTATCCGTCCTGTCACTATGGCAGATACAGAAAAGATGGTGGCCGCTATCAACCGTATGGCTGAAGAAGATCCTACATGGGTTCTCGAACAAAGCAAGGAACTGAGACAACTCCTAATACATGGACAAGGAGAATTCCACCTGCGTACACTCAAGTGGAGATTGGAAAATATCGACAAGATACCTGTTGAATTCTACGAGCAACGTATTCCTTACCGTGAAACCATTACACGCAGTGCTATAGGCGAATACCGTCATAAGAAACAGAGTGGTGGAGCCGGACAATTCGGAGAAGTACATCTCATCATTGAACCCTACTCCGAAGGACAACCTATCCCGCCTGTATTTAAGTTCAACGGACAAGAATATCGCATCACCGTAAAGGGTACGCAGGAAATACCTTTGGAATGGGGAGGAAAATTGGTATTCGTCAATTCCGTTGTAGGTGGTGCCATTGACGCACGTTTCATGCCAGCCATCCTGAAGGGTATCATGGGATGTATGGAAAGAGGACCTCTGACAGGTTCCTATGCCCGTGATGTACGTGTCATCGTATTCGATGGCAAGATGCATCCAGTTGATTCCAATGAAATATCCTTCATGATTGCAGGACGCAACGCTTTCAGTCAGGCATTCAAGGAAGCTGGTCCTAAAATTCTTGAACCTATCTATGACGTGGAAGTATATGTTCCCGCCGACCTCATTGGTGATATCATGAGCGATATCCAAGGACGAAGAGGAATTATCATGGGTATCAGTTCTGGAAAGAATTACGAAACCCTCTCAGCACAAGTTCCCCAAAAGGAAATGTCCAACTTCTCCACTGCACTGAGTTCACTTACTGGAGGTAGAGCCAGCTTCAGCATGAAGTTTAGCAAGTATGAACTTGTACCTGGTGATGTTCAGGACAAACTTATTAAAGCCCACGAAGCTGAAGCTGCAGAAGACGAGAAATAACATAGACCTACACTTACATCCATGAGGCTGCGCCAATTTTGGCACAGCCTCATTTTTTGTTTCAAGAGAGTCTTACTTTGAAGAGTCTATCTCCCTCCTAAAGAAAAGAGAAGTGACACTCAGAAAGGGCAGAAAGTTTGAGTCTCTGCAAAAAACAGGAGAGGATTGAGTAAAAGTATTATTTCTTATCCTCCTCCTGACTTCGTCAACGTGTCACCCAAAATTCGTCGGTGAAGAGAGGTGCGATGCGCTGATGACGTTTCATGAGCATTGTTTTGCTGATTGTCTCCTTGTTTTGCGGAAGGTTTATCTGTATTGTTACGATTGTCTGTGCGAGCGCCAATACTTTGTCGACGCTCATCCTTATCTCTGAGAGTTTGAGCAGACGCTCCAGTTCCTTGTAGACTTTCAATGCCACGAAGCAGATGCAGACGTGAGCCTCGATTCTTCGGCGCGTGAAGTGGAACATGGGTCGTATCTCTATCTTCGATTTGGATATGCGGAAGGCCCGCTCAACGTTCCATAGATTATGATACGCTGCGTAGACTTCCTCAGAGGGGATGACGGTATTTGTAAGATATCCCTTGAGCCCATCCCAGCGGGCATCCTCCTCAAGTTTCTCATAATTGATCGAGACCTTTACATCGCCCTGCATCGTGAGGAACTTGTTGTAGTCCCGTTTGTTGATGTTGTCCTTGGTGAGGGTACCCCGTTTATAGGCCTTTTCAAGCCTGCGTATGCCCTTGTCGCGGTTGTATGCATCCTTGCGCGCCCGGTCTTCGGTGTAGCCTACCAAAAGCCTTTGGCCGTTACCCTTGCCGTACTCCACCATCCGGCGGTCAACTTTGGGCTGTTCCAATATCCATTCCTTTATTTTCTTGCCCTCGTTCTTTATTTTCGCCCCTATGATGTATTTGTAGCCGTTTGCCTCAAGCTCCGCGATGTTGTCGCTGTTCATCAGTCCGGAGTCTGCCACCACGATAAAATCCTCAAGATTGTACTTGTGCACAAATTCCGTCACCACAGGGAGCATGGTGTGCCCCTCATACTTGTTCCCCTCGTGGATGCAGTAGGCCAGCGGATAGCCGTCAATGCTCACCAACAGCCCCAGGATTATCTGAGGGTTTTTGTGACGCCCTTCTTTCGAAAAGCCTGTCCTGCGCAAC
>JALERS010000135.1 GCA_022763905.1 Prevotellaceae bacterium
GTACATTTCTCTTTTCTTTGTCATAATTACTCCTTTCTTTATTATGTAGGAAATGGCTCCTACCGTTCGATGATATCTGGATATGAAATAGAGTGCAAATAGGTTGTAATTGTTTGGTACAAAGATACGGAATAATGTTTAGTATGTAACTGGAAATACGAATAATTTCTTTCGCTTTTAGATTTTGGCAGGATATTCTCAGAATGGGGAGCATAGATGAAATATATCACATCAGGATGCAATAGGAATTATCCGAATCGACTGCTATTGGAATAGGTCCTGCCATTTAAGGATGTAATAACGGTTTTTTGTCCGAATTTGTGATAGGATTTTAAATTTCAAATTTATCGGAAACTGATAAAAATATCTGCAGAATTAAGCCTGTCAGGGGATGAGAATGGTAGGCGATATCAGAGGATATTACCCCCATTCGTAGAACAGGTTCTTCTGTGTAGCGATGCGCTTCATATTGATGAGGGCATAACGCATCCTGCCCAAGGCGGTATTGATGCTGATATTCAGTTCTTCGGCAATTTCCTTGAAACTCATATCCTGATAAAACCGCATGAATACTATCTCGCTTTGAGGCTTAGGCAATTGCTTGTAGAGAGTTACAATATCAGAAAGGCTCTGTTCCCGAATGCGTTGTGTTTCTATATTGCTGTCACACAGGTTGGCGCAGTTCAGTATGGCATTGTCTTCATCATCGCAGGAGACGGTGTTGTCACTAGACTGTTTGCGAAAATTGTCCATGATGATATTGTGAGCAATACAGGTTATCCAAGCCTGAAATTTGTTGGAAGCTAGGTAGTTGCCTGCCTGTATGTTGGTGATGACTTTGACAAAAGTCTCCTGGAAGATGTCATTGGCAACATCTTCATTACGTACATTGAATAGAATGTAGGAATATAAGGAATATCTATAACGCTCCAAAAGGGCGTCAAATGCCTCATTATCGCCACCTGCATACATTTTGACCAAATCATCATCGGTCAAATGCTTAAGGTCTTTCATTGCTTCAAGTTTTTAAGATTGATAGCGTAATGATGTAGCGATAGGCAAAAATGTTTAAGGGTTATTAATTCTTGGGCAAAGGAAGTGATTTTTTCTGGAATGACCAAATGAAAGTTCACTTTTTTGGGCTTAAATGAATTTTAGGGAGTCATTCAGGTGAAATCCTCGGAGGAAATCGGCTGTTTTCATTCTTTTTTTGCCTGCTGTCTGAAGTTCAAGTATTTCTAAGCATCCTTCTGAACATACCACTTCCAGGGTATTTTTCCCTTGGGGGCAATACAGACTACCGACGGGCAATGCTGGGAGGCTTTTTTCGCTTAAATGCGATCGGTATATCTTGACGGGTTCTTCCTTTCCGTTGTTGAGGAGAAGGGTCCAGGCAGCAGGGACAGGTGAAAGACCTCTTATAAAGTTGTGAATATCATTGGCGGACTGATTCCAGTTGATGCGACAGGTGTCACGGAATATTTTGGGGGCAGGTTTCAGTGTCTCTTCTTCGGTGACTAGTTCAGCCTGCGGACGCTGTCTGATGGAGTTGTCAAGAAGCCTGTCTACGGTATTGGTGACCAATTGGGCACCTAAGGACATGAGGCGGTCGTGGATATCTCCGAAGGTTTCATCGGGTCCGATAGGTACGTGTACTTGGTCAATGATATCGCCCAGATCGATGGCTTCATTAAGAAAGAAGGTGGTGATGCCAGTCTCTTTCTCTCCATTGATAATCGCCCAATTGATAGGGGCAGCTCCCCTGTATTGGGGGAGAAGGGAGGCATGCAAGTTGAAGGTACCAAAGCGGGGCATATTCCATACCGCTTCAGGAAGCATGCGGAAGGCCACTACAATCTGAAGGTCAGCCTTCCATGCCCGTAACTGTTCCAAGAATTCAGGGTCTTTGAGCTTGGCTGGCTGTAGGAGAGGAAGATGGTGGTCAAGGGCATATTCCTTAACTGGACTGGGCTGGAGATGGTTTTGATGGCGTCCGACAGGTTTGTCTGGCGTGGTGACTACACCTACTACTTGATAGCCTCCTTCTACCAATTGGCGGAGGCTTTCTACTGCAAAATCGGGAGTACCGAGGTATACAATTCTCAAGTCTTTCTTGTCCATGTCGTTATTCTTCTGAAAAGTCGACCAGCATCTGTCTATAAGCGGCGAAGAGACGGGTCTTGCTGATAAATCCTACAAATTTGTTGCTCTTGTCAAGTACGGGCAGGATATCAGCCCGGGTACTTTCAAAACGGTCCATGATAGTGGTCATGGGTTCGTCAATATAGACTACTCCAGGTGGCTCTTCCATAAGCTGGCGGGCATTGAGTGAATGGTAGAGTTCCTGCCTGAAGATGACTTTGCGTATGTTGGTGATATTGATAATGCCGCAGAGATTGCCGAGTCCGTCTACCACAGCGAATACTTCCGCCTTCTCACGTGCGAAAGAATTGACCAGTTTGCCGAGGTCGGATTCTGGATTGACATGCAGACAATGCTTGTCAATGATGGCATCCAGAGACATGAGGGTAAGGATGGCCTGGTCCTTATGGTGGGTGATGAGTTGTCCTTTCTTGGCTAGACGCATGGCATAGATGCTATGAGGCTCAAAGGCATAACTGGTGAGATAAGCGCTGACGGAGATAATCATCAGCGGAACAAGCATGCTGTAACCACCTGTCAGTTCAGCAATGAGGAAGATGCTGGTCAGAGGGGAATGCATGATGGCTGTCATGACTCCAGCCATTCCCAGCAAGGCATAGTTTTGGGGAGAGACTTGCGTGATGAATCCTGCCTTGTCCCAAAGATGGGCAAATACGAAACCGCTGATGCATCCAAGGAAGAGAGAAGGGGCAAACAAACCTCCGCATCCTCCTGCACCTGTAGTAGTGGTGGTAGCAAATACCTTGCTGACGAGAATCAGACCCAATACGGGAAGAAGCATGTTGCTGTTGCCAGCAAATAGTGACTGGTTGAGTAGGTCGGTGGGATTACCGTTGAGCAGGATGTTGATGGAGTCATATCCCTCGCCATACAGCGGTGGAAAGAGGAAAATGAGGACGCTCAGAGTAATGCTGCCGATAATGAACTTCACATACATATTACCCAATTGGCGGAAAAGGTTCTCCAATGCATTCATGACTTTGGTGAAGTACAGGGAGACAAGACCGCAGAAAATTCCTAACAGGATAGTGGCGGGGACACTCTTGACTGTATAGGGATGTACCATGTTGAAGGTGAACATAGTGGCATTGCCGCTAAGCACCGTGGTAAGGATACTGGCTGTCACGCATGAAACGAGCAGGGGCAGTAGAGAGGCCATGGTGAGGTCGAGCATGAGGACTTCAAGAGTAAACAGCAATCCTGCAAATGGAGCCTTGAATACACCGGCGATGGCTCCTGATGCACCGCATCCTATGAGTAGCATCAATGTCTTTTGGTCTACCCTAAAGAATTTGCCCAAGGTGGAACCTATAGCTGAACCTGTGAGGACAATAGGAGACTCGGCACCTACAGAACCGCCAAATCCGATGGTAATGGAACTTGCTACGACGCTCGACCAGCAGTTGTGTGCCTTGATATGTCCCTGACGGCGGGATATGGCAAATAATATCTTGGTTACTCCATGACCGATATCGTCGCGAACAATATACTTGATAAACAAAGCGGTAAGGAGAATTCCTATACCGGGGAATACCAAGAACAGCCAGTGGTAGTCATTGACACTGAAACCTTCAATGAGCAACAGGCGGATTTCTTCAATAAGCCATTTCAGGATATAGGCGGCCAAAGCGGTCAGAATACCGACCAGTAGACTAAGCAACAGAATAAGTTGTCGGCTAGTCAATCGGTTGTGTAACCACTCGGCATATTTGTTGAAGCCTCCCATCTGGCTGTTTACGGTACTTCCTCTCATGGCTGGGTTATCTTATGACTTTCACTTCTGCGTGGGCTCCTATCTTGATGATAGAGGAAGCTTGTGCCTTGGCTGTCTCATCCTGACGATAACGTACTATATAGTCTACCTGGCTGCGGATGGCATCGCTGATGTCGTTGAAACAGGAAGGAGAAGCCTCTCCACTTATATTGGCAGAGGTAGAGACAATGGCTTTCTTGAACTGAAGGCAGAGCTGACGGCTAAAGGCTTCCCGTGTGATTCGGATGCCTACACTCCCGTCATCAGCCAATAGATTGGGGGCAAGATTGCGTGCATTGTCATAGATGATGGTGGTGGGGCGGGTACTCATCTCTACAACATCCCAGGCAACATCAGGTATTTGAGGCACATAGTACTGCACTTTGGCTTCTGAATCAACGAGTGCAATAAGTGCCTTGCTGTCCGAGCGCTTCTTGATATCGTAGATGCGCCGGACGGCATCGGGATTGGTAGCATCGCATCCCAATCCCCAGATAGTATCGGTAGGGTAAAGGATGACGCCTCCCTTATGAAGTACGTCAAGCGCAGCCCTGATATCTTCCAAGGCCAGTTGGGTCAGACGCACTGGCGACGGTGAGGGAAGGGTGTTGTGGTTGTCAGAATTCACTGGTGAAATGGAATTTGATGTGGTCAAAATCGTTCTGGGCCATCTGAAGCACATAACCGCTATCAGCTAGGAATACATCACGTCCTTCACGGTCTTTGGCCATGTACTGGTATTTGCGTTTCTTGAAATCAGCTAGTTGGGCTTCATCATCGCTTTCTATCCAACAGGCTTTGTAAAGGCTGACAGGCTCCCAACGGCATTTGGCGTTGTACTCGTTTTCAAGACGGTACTGGATGACTTCAAACTGCAGTTGGCCTACGGTGCCTATGATGCGTCGGTTGTTGAACTGGTTGACAAACAACTGGGCGACACCTTCATTCATAAGTTGCTCGATGCCCTTGTTGAGCTGCTTGGTACGCATGGGGTCAGCGTTCTCAATATATTTGAAGAGTTCGGGTGAAAAACTGGGCAAACCCTTGAAGTGGAGGAGTTCGCCCTCAGTGAGGGTATCACCTATCTTGAACATCTCGTTGTCGGGAAGGCCGATGATATCTCCCGGGTAGGCTTCGTCGACTGTACTCTTTCGTTGGGCCATGAACTGGGCAGGAGAAGAAAAGCGGACTGTCTTGCCCAAACGTACATGGTTGTAAGGTGCATTGCGCTGGAACTTGCCGCTACAAACCTTGCAGAAAGCTATACAAGAGCGGTGGTTAGGGTCGATATTGGCAGTAATCTTGAAGATGAAACCTGTGAATTTTTTCTCTTCAGGCTTTACTTCTCTTTCTTCTGCAGGAGTGGGACGGGGGGAAGGGGCTATGCGGACAAAGCAGTCCAGCAGTTCCTTGACACCAAAGTTGTTGAGTGCAGAACCGAAGAATACAGGTGCTACTTCAGCAGAGAGGTAGGAGGGAATATCAAATTCAGGATAGACGCCGTCCAGTAGTTCCAGGTCTTCCCGTAGTTTGGCAGCATCCTGTTCACCTACATGTTGTTCCAGGTCGGAAGAGCGGATGTCTACTTCTACTTTTTCGGTCACCTTTTGTTTGTCGGGCACAAAGAGATTGAGATTGTTTTCAAAGATATTGTATACGCCTTTGAAGTGGGAACCTTGGTTGATAGGCCAACTGAGTGGACGTACCTTAATCTGCAATTCCTCTTCAATTTCGTCAAGTAGGTCAAAGGGGTCTTGGCCTTCTCTATCCATCTTATTGACAAACACAATGACGGGAGTTTTCCGCATGCGACAGACATTCATAAGTTTGCGGGTCTGGGTTTCAACACCTTTGGCTCCATCAATGACAATAATAACACTGTCAACTGCGGTCAGTGTGCGGAATGTGTCTTCAGCAAAATCCTGATGACCAGGTGTGTCAAGGATGTTGACCTTGTAATCCTGATAGTCAAATTCCATGACGGAAGTAGTGACGGAGATTCCTCTCTGTTTTTCAATCTCCATCCAGTCGCTGGTAGCAGTCTTACGTATTTTATTGCTTTTTACTGCACCTGCCACTTGTATCTGACCTCCAAAAAGCAGGAACTTTTCTGTTAGGGTGGTTTTTCCTGCATCAGGGTGGGAGATGATAGCAAAAGTGCGGCGGCGTTCTATTTCGTTCATGTGCTATTTAGGTGTTTCTGTTGGGATGTCAGTCAAACATCAGTGGACTTCTCCGGTTTTCGTTATAATATTCGGCAAGAAGTCCTATGTAATGGGCTATTTTCTCTTTTCCTTCCTCGGTCTCTTGGCTGATGGCCTTGTTGGAAATCCTGAGTAGCATGATGCCATAAAGGAGGTTGAAACAGACTTCTATCTCTCCAATTTCTGCATTGCCGCTCTTGGATCGTAGTTCCACAATAACGGGAAGCGCATTATAATAAGCGGAACGGAAGAGGGGGAAATTCTCAGATGCTATTAATTGGGAATGAAGTTCTGTTAGTTCGAGGATGATATTCTTGTTGATTTGAAGATGTCCCTGTTGGGTAATTCCCTCACTCCGCATCATATCTGCCAGTTGGCTATACCATTCTTCCTGCTCCTGCTTTTGTTCGGGCGTCAAGTCAGAAAATAGGGAAAGGTAGGCTTTGCTGAGGGCTGTCGTGTCCATGTGGAACGAGCGCAAACGGTCTTCTACCTGCCACATATAAAGAAGGTACTCTGCGATATTTTCGTTTCTGAGTTTTCTGGATATATACATAATAAGGAGAAAGATGTTAGAGTTTGCCCATCAGGGTGAAGACAAAACCCAATAGGGAAGCAATGATCACCACGCCTCCGACAGAAAGGTTGAGGATGCGTACATACTTCACATTGAAAGTCTTGCGAATGCGGTTCACTCCATAAGTCAGCACTACCCACCATAAAGCGGCTCCGCATGTCATAGTAAGGAATCCGACAACTTGTGGTACGGGCTGACAGGGAACAATAAAGGCAAACCGGGCAAATAGGGCAATAAAGAGGATAATGATGAGCGGATTGGATAGAGTGAGCAACAAAGACGTTATGAAATGATGCAAATATGAACTTTTGTTGCCGTTCATCCTATCTGGATGGAAATATTTTGTCGGGTCGCTGCGGAACATGTATAATCCGAAGACGAACAGCATCGCACTACCGATAATCTCCATCCAAAAAATGTTCCTCTGGTCAGTCATGAAGTCCATGATGAAAGACATGCCCAATGCGGTGACCAGTCCGTATAATACATCACTGAAAACAGCACCCAATCCGGTTACTAGACCATAACGGGGACCGTTTCTCAATGTACGTTGGATACCCAGAATCCCAATGGGTCCGGTGGGAGCTGAAGCAATGAATCCGATAATCAACCCCTTGTATGCCAACTCAAATGTTGTGACTGGCTCTATTCCAAACATAATTCAATGTGCAAAATTGCCACTTTTTTGCGACATATAGACTAATATGGGCTAATTTTCTTACTCGGGACCTGCTGAATCTATATAGGAGAGTGCATTTGTCAGGGGAAAAGCAGAAGAGAAGGACAGGATGTTGCAAGTTGGAGAAGGGAAATTTTTTCTATTGTAGATTGCCGAAACGGAATAATTCGTATCTTTGCGAAAATGTTCAACACTTTATCGTATTTTTTTATGGATACAGTAAAACCTTATGTTATCGGCCTTGATTTGGGAGGCACCAATTCTGTTTTCGGTATTGTAGATGCACGTGGCAATATATTGTCTACTACTGCTATCAAGACGCAGGCTTATCCTGATGTCAATGACTATGTAACTGCGGGATGTGAGGCGCTTGATCCTATCATCTATGCTGCAGGCGGTATCGAAAAAATCCAGGGAATGGGAATCGGTGCACCTAATGCCAATTATTATACAGGTAATATAGAAAATGCTGCCAATTTGGCATGGGATGGCATTGTACCTCTTGCCAAGATGTTTTCAGAGAAACTGGGAATCCCTGTCGCCATGACCAATGATGCCAATGCCGCTGCAATGGGTGAAATGACCTATGGTGTGGCCAAAGGTATGAAGAATTTTATTATGATTACTCTTGGTACCGGTGTGGGAAGTGGTATTGTTATCAACGGACAGGTGGTTTACGGATGTGATGGATTTGCCGGAGAACTGGGTCATGTTACCATGGATAGGTCAGGCAATGGTCGTCTGTGTGGTTGTGGAAGAAAAGGATGTCTGGAAGCATATTGCTCAGCAACGGGTGTAGCTCGTACTGCACGTGAGATGTTATCGACTTCTTCCCGTCCGAGCCTGTTGAGGGAACTGAATCGTGAGGAGATTACTTCTTTGGACGTGGCTATTGCTGCAGAAAAAGGAGATGATCTTTCTCAAGAAGTATTTGAATTTACTGGAAAGATGCTGGGTGAGGCTTGCGCTGACTTTACGGCTTTCTCTAGTCCGGAAGCCATCGTGTTCTTCGGTGGTTTGACCAAAGCTGGCGATTTGTTGATGAAACCTATCGAAAAATCATATAATGAACATGTGATGCCAATCTTCAAAGGACATGCCAAACTTCTGGTTTCTACTCTTGACGGAGCCGGTGCTGCTGTTCTCGGAGCAAGTGCGCTCGGATGGGAAATCAAGTAAAAGATTATACCCGTGTTAATATATAAATATGGTATATTATAATTAAGGTGTAAATTGCTTTTGTAAGTGAATTATCCGTTTGTCTGAGATTTTTGAGAAATGAGTCAAGACGGGAGAACGGATTTTTCATGCAGATACCATGAATCGGTCATTCCGATTTGTGGTATCTGCTTTTTAGACGGATACTTTGGCTCAGTAGATAATGGGGGGCACTCGTTGAGAACGGAGAAGATATTTGTAGGAAAGACCTCTTCTGGCTTCCCGGAAGATATCAACAGGGAGGGTGAAGTCACTCTTACATCTGTCTCTTGCGTTCAGCCTAGGCTGAACGCAAAAACAAGTTGGGTGCAGGGAAATGAGGAGATGTCCATGTTCTCTATTTCAAATGGCAAATGAGGAATAAACTGCCTTTACAGAAACAGAGCAGGATGATAAGAATATCCAGTGCCAATCATCTGGAAATGGTATTTCAATGAATGAATTTTTCCTGCTCCCCTACGAAATATCTTCTGAACCGATACTTTGACATGGGAATGATAGTCGGGATGGAATGCAAGGAAAGATAAGTGAAAAAGGACTATTGATTGTATCGCGTTGTGGTAAGTGATGCATCAATTGAAGTTGTGTGAACTGAATGATGCATATGAAATAGCATGACGGATGCTGCTGTTGGTGCATACGATTTTGTTGAATTGAGAGCTGCGGATTATTTCTGTTTGCTGTGAGGATAAATGCATGGACAGATCTTCTACCTGCTAGTTGTCTGGGGATAGATGTCGAAGCGGATTATTTTGTTGAATTTAGGAGAAAAGAGGTAGGATACACTCTGCATGTCTCTATATGAGTGTGTTTTCTTCAAATTTATCTTCCCCCATCAAAACATATTAAGATCAACATGATTCATAACTACAAAAATTTTGTTACGTTTCTTGAATGATTTTCTCTTCGGGGCTGGTATTTTGAGGCGGTCGTGTTTATTTTCTTGGATTAAATATATGTAGATGCCAATTGCAAATGACAGAATAACATATTAATAGGTCATTGGCTGTCAGAGGGAGCTGAGGAGGGACGTTGTGAAAGGAGATGTTATTAAGACAGTTTAACTGTAGAGTGATAAGTGAAGATGGCAAACAGAAATTATAAAAAAGGTTAATTGTGTGTTTTTTGTTATGTCAAGGTGTACTTGGTTTCACAAGAATGATTAATTTTGTAGCATAGTGTGTACTATACTCTCGTGAATGACAAAGTAAAATAAAACTATTATATTAAAAATTTATGTGTATGAGAGACCGTTTATTCAGATCAAGCAGAATGCTGGCAACAGCATTGTGTGTACTGTCAATGGGCGGATTGATGTACTCTTGCTCCGACGACTACGATTTGCCTGATAAGACGCCTTCGTGGTTGGGAAAGAGCATTTACCAGTATCTGGTAGATCAGAAGAATTACACCAATACCGTTAATCTGATCAATGATTTGGACTATGCAGAAGTGTTGGCAAAGACGGGTAGTAAGACCCTGTTTGCTGCCGATGATGATGCGTATGCCCGATTCTACCAAAACAACAGTTGGGGGGTTCGCGATTATAGTGAGCTCACCAAAAGTCAGAAGAAGATGTTGCTCAATAGTGCAATGCTGGACAATGCTTATCTTCTGGAAATGTTGCCCAATTCAACTTCCAATTCTTATGTGGATGGTTCTTATGTAACGAAGAATGTGTGTCTGAAGTCACCGACATCTTCTGCTGCTACAGACTCCATTGCTTTCCTTAAGTGGGATGATCCTAAGTTGCCTTATTCTAACAATCCTGATGATGTGGACTATTGGGCAAGATTCAAAACTCAAGCCCGTGGTGGAATCTATCTCGCTGATGATGGTTCCGTACCTATGATGACCCACTGGGTAAATGGTCATATGCAACAGACTAAGATTACTGATGAAGACTTTCGTATCATCATGGGTAAGAGTCGTGAGGCAAACGATGTGTACATCAACAGTAGTAAGATTGTCAAACAGGATGTGACCTGTCAGAATGGTTATGTCAATGTAGTTAAGGATGTTATGTTGCCTCCCACTAGTATGGCAAGCATGATTCAGAGCAATGGATTGACCAATATGTACAGTCATGTGCTTGACCGTTTCAGTGCTCCTTTCTATAGCCCTTGGCTGACAGAAGCCTATAGTCAGTTGAATCCTGCTGTAGACTCTGTATTTGAGAAACGCTATTTCTCTGAATGGTCTCATGGTAACTCGTCACCTAATGCCGCAGGAGCACAGTTGTTCTATGCTCCTGATGATGTCAATCAGATAAAGGCCATTGAATATTTCTTGCTGTACGATCCAGGATGGAATCGTTATTATCCAAAAGAATATAGCCAAAGCAATGGTATTGCCCGTGACTTTGGCTGTATGTTCGTACCTACAGATGAAGCATTGCTGAAGTTCTTTAAGGAAGGTGGAGGTAAGTTCTTGGCAGAACGCTACTTTAATGTACCTGTCAGCGCCCTCACAATGGAGAGCCTTAAAGAGAACATAGACCTTATTCCTCAGAACGTTATTTCCAAGATGATAAGGAACTTGCAGAAAGAGTCCTTCTTGGATGCAGTGCCTACCAAGTATCTGGATATTCCCAATGATGCCAAAGATGTTATGTTCGCAGACTGCAAGACTCTGCAGGAGTATGAGGCAATGATTGATACTGCTTTGGTGGCTTCCAATGGTGTCATCTATGTGATGAATCAGATTGTGGCTCCTGCAGACTATGCCTGCGTTGCTGCTCCTACACTTGTAAACGATTCTCTCCATATCATGAACTGGGGTATCTATGCTGACGATAAGTATCTGTCCAATCCTACCAACGCTTTGATGGGTACCTTTATGTCAGTGTTCCTCAAGGCTATGAACTCTACATTCAGTTTGTTCTGTCCTGCAGACCGCGCATTTGAAAAGTATTACGATCCTGTATCTCTTGCTTATTCAACTCCCTTCCTGTTGAAGATGACTTTCGATCCTTCAACATCCAACGTTGTGGGTAAGGCGTGGAGATATGATTCGGAAACTTTGGAGCCTACTACTGCTTTGACCAAGGCTATCGGTAATGAAATTATTTATGACCGTATGTCCTATATCATGAATACGCAGACCATTATACATGATAATGATATCGAACCTACTGGTATTGTTCCTGGTAAACAGTGGTATGTAACACGTGAAGGTGCCCCTGTGAAAGTAACCAATTGTACCGATAATCATGTACCCTTCCAGGTACAAGGAGGATTCCAGATTGACCGCGACAAGTTCATCAATGTGACAAAGGTGTATGACCAATCCCGTGAAACCAACGGATATGGTAATGGTATGACCTATATTATTGATGGTATCATGCAACCTACAGAGAGTTCTGTGTATAGCATAATGAAGGATAATGACGATCCGGATTCTCCTTACAGAGATTTCTTCTCTCTCTGTCAAGTACGTGAGGACCTTCTTCAGGAAGCAGGATTCACCGATGGTGTTATCGGTCAATCAGATAAGGATAAGGTACTTAGCCGTTATCCGGTCTTCACAGGTAAGTATCCTTGTAAGGATGACTATACTGTCCGCTTCTTCAATAACTTCAATTATACCATCTTCATTCCTACCAATGAATCTGTTCAGGAAGCTATCGGTAATGGTCTTCCTACTTGGGAAGCTATTGATAAATACATCCAGGACAAGAAGGATACCATAGCTGCTCATATCGATGATGAAAACTTCGATGAGGATGCCTTTACTGAAGAGTATAAGACAAAAGCTATGGCTATGTGTACCATGTTGATGAATTTTGTGAAGTATCACTTCATGGACAACTCAGTTTTCGCTGACATTCCAGCTGGACAGAACGTAAATTATGAAACAGCTTGTGTCAATATGCAAACCAATCGTTATCATACCTTGAGCGTGAACCAGAAGGGCAATCATCAGATTGAAATTACTGATAATGATAACCACACACGTAAGTTGGTGACCGATGGTCGCTACAATGTACTTGCTTGCGACACTCGTCTGACCGACAAACGTAATAGTGCAGCTACTGACGGCGTGAGAAAGACACAATTAAACTATATCAACATCTGCTCATATGCTGTTATCCATCAGATTGATGGCGTATTGAATTTTGAAGAGATGCCCAATGGCAGGTATGATTCTCAGTGGTCTACTCAAGGTGCAGCTAAGCGTTTTCTTGCCAAATACGGAATCAAATAATTTAGCATACTATGAATAAGATAAAGTATCTATTATTCCTTGTTCTGTGCCTTAGCTGTTCCTTTACATTCGCACAGAAGAGAATTTCAGGCCACGTTTGGAATTCTAAGGATGGCCCAATTATGATGGCCAATGTCATAGAGATTGATGCGAATAACCGTATTCAAGCTTCTACGACTACCGATATGAACGGTAACTTTACTTTAGCAATCAAGAACCCCAATAATACACTGAAAGTGTACTTCTTTGGTTACAGACCCTGGGAAAGAAAGATTGGTGCCCAGACTGTGTTCAAGATTGAACTTGAAACCAATACACGTAGTATCAAGGAAGTAAAGGTAACTGGAAAGAAAGTAACTCGTTCCAATGGTCTTACTATTCCTGAACGAGAGGTTTCTGTAGCAACTCAAAAACTGGATATGGACGAAATGCAGGGTCTGTCTTTCGAATCTGCCGACCAGGCTCTTCAGGGACAGATTGCAGGTCTTGACGTTGTATCCAACTCAGGTAACCTGGGTTCGGGTATGAGTATGCGTGTACGTGGTGTATCAACCATCAGTGGAAATCAGGAACCGCTTATCGTTGTAGATGGTCATATTCTTGACAACTATTCTTCAACGGATGTGGATCTCCAAGATATGGACAACAACGAACAGTTCGCCAACCTCTTGAATGTTAACGTAGAGGATATCAAGTCCATCGAAGTAAAGAAGGATGCAGGTTCTTGTGCCGTATGGGGTTCCAAAGGTGCCAACGGTGTTATTGAAATTACAACTCGTCGTGGTGTAAAAGGTAAGACCCGCGTGTCAGGTAACTACTTCTTTACAGGTAGCTGGCAGCCTGCAGGTATGAAGATGCTCAACGGTGATGGTTATACCATGATGTTGAAAGAAGCTTACTTTAATCCTAAACAGAGCGATGTTACTTCCAATATGGTCGAGCTCTCCTATAAGAGAGACCGTACTGCCTACTATGGCAACTTCAATCGCAATACTGACTGGATTGATGCTGTTACCCAGTTCGGACAGTCTCACAAGTATTATGTAAGTATCACCGGTGGTGGCGATAGAGCTCAGTTCCGTATTTCTGGTGGTTATGACCACGAAACTGGTACTATCATCAAGCAGTCTCTTGACCGTTTTAGTACGCGTATGACTTTGGACTACAATGTGTCTGACCGTATCAAGTTTAGCTCTAACTTCTCATTGACCTATACTAAGAACAACCAGAACTATGCCAATATTCTGACAAGAGCTTATCAGGCAATGCCTAACATGAGCGTTAACCGTTACGAATATGATCCTGCTACTGATAGTTATTATGATACAGGCGAATATTTCAAGATGTTCCCTGCAGCTTCTTCTGTAGCTACCTCACCTGGTGTTACTGGTGAAGATGGTCTTTCTTCCTACTATTTGAAGGATATGGTAGACAATGGTAACCCTGTTGCCATCGCCAACCTTTCTTGGAAGAAAGTAAGCGACTATACTATCAGCCCGCAGTTTGAGTTGGAATATAAGTTGTTGGGCAAGTCTTCTGACAAGACAATGTTGGACTACAAAGGTGAGGTTTACCTCAATGCCAAGAATACAGGTACTGATGCCTACTATCCTGGTTCTCTGTCTTCCAATACATGGGCTGACGGTATCAACTTGAGCTCAAATACTGAAACTAACAAACTTACTTTCAGTACTATCCATAAGTTGATTTTTACTCCTAAATTGTCCAAAGACCACTACTTTACTGCTTTGGTACGTGGAGAAGTTCAGACCACAAGTTCTACATCCCAGTACATTTCTTCTTCTGGTCTTGTAGGTGGTATTTCCGATCCTACAGTAGGCGCTTATTTGAGAGACGTGACTACATCATCCTCCAAAGGCCATGATGTGAACTTCACTGCATCTATGCACTATTCTTTCAAGTCTAAATATGTATTGGATGCTACTCTCCGTGCAGACGGTTCTACTGTATTCGGTAAAGATAAACGTTGGGGTTACTTCCCCTCAGTGTCCGCACGTTGGAATATCAGCGACGAATATTTCTTCCGTCCTTTGAAGAAGATTATCAACATGTTCTCATTTGCTCCAGGTTGGGGTATCACCGGTAACAGTCCTAACACTGAGTCTACCGCTTACAACAAGTACTCCAATAATGGTTCTTATGGTTCCAATGGCATTTACCATTCAGCTATCTACCCGCAGAACCTCCGTCTTACTGACTTGAGCTGGGAACAGACAAGTTCTTGGAACCTCGGTTTCAATGTTAACTTCCTCGAAGATTTGGCTTGCTTCAACTTCAATATATATAGAAAGCATACCACAGATTTGTTGCAGAAGAATGTATCTATACCTTCTTCTACAGGTTATTCTACACTTGACTGGTCAAACGTAGGTGTAATGGATAACTACGGATGGGATTTGAATGCTTATACCAAACCTATCCTTAAGACTGGTAAGTTCTCTATGAAGTTGAAATTCAATGCTGCACAGAACCGTAACCGTATCAAGAAGATGGATGCAAGTGTGCTATCTACCCTCAATGCAGACTTCAATTACGCGAACTACAACTACTTGAGTCGTGTTCAGGTAGGTAATGCCCTCTATTCTATCTATGGTTTCCGTTATCTCGGTGTATACCGTTATGACTATGATCACAGCGGCTACTTCCCCGACAATGCTGATGGAACCCCCAACAGCAAGAATACTGCTTATGGTGATAATACTGCTGCAGCAGCTGCTGCCCGTGGTGAAAATGCTACCTGTCCTATCGCTCGCGATGCTCAGGGAAATATCATCTATGATGGTGATGGCAATCCTCTTCGTATGTATTATAATTATGGTGGTAAGAATTATATCTTCTCTGGTGGTGATGCTATCTATGAAGATATCAACCATGATGGTCAAATTAATGAATTGGACATCGTTTATCTAGGTAATTCCAATCCTACCTTCAATGGCGGTTTCGGTCTTGATTTCACTTATGGCAAGTGGACATTGAAGACTTCCTTCAACATCCGTATCGGTGCCAAAGTTATCAACAAGGCCCGTATGTTGGCTGAAGCAATGCGTGACAACAACAACCAAAGCCGTTCCGTTAACTGGAGGTGGCGTAAGAATGGTGATATCACAGAGATTCCACGTGCTATGAATTCAAGTGTTGCAGCTTCTTATAATTCTTTGGCAAGTGATAGATTCGTTGAGTCTTCTGATTTCATCCGTCTGCAGTACATGCAGTTGAGTTATACCTTCAAGCCTGAGATGCTTAAGAAGTTCGGTATCCGTAGTCTTACATGTTCCGCTTCTGCCAACAACCTTTTCTTCTTCACCAAGTACTCTGGTGTAGATCCCGAGCATAGCGCCTCAGGATATTCTCCCGCTATTGACGCCTCTCAGACACCGCGTTCACGTTCTGTGACGTTCAGCGTGAATATCTCATTCTAATCTATAGATGAATCATTATGAAAAAGTTTAGTATTTACAATAAAATCATACTCTCGGCTTGTGTGGCCGTTGTAGGTTTGTTGTCATCTTGCAGTGCATTCGACGATTTCTTGACAGTATACCCTACTGACAAGATACCTGGCGAACAGTACTGGGAAGATAAGAATGACTTGGAGAGTGTGCTGTTCTCTTGTTATAAGCAGTTCACTACCGAAGGCATGTCTGAACGTATGTACCTGTATGGAGAAGGACGTTCTGACAACTTTGTCCCCAGAGATGCCAGCAACCAGAACTTAGTTGACCTTATGAATGCCAACTTGCTTTCTTCCAATAGTTGGTTCAACTGGGCTACCTTCTATAAAGAAATCGGTTATTGTAACTTGATTCTTTCCAAAGGAATGGAAATCGTAGAGAAGGACAATAGTTTCTCTGAAGGTGACTGGAAATGTATTGAAGCAGAGGTTAAGACATTGCGTGCTTTAGCCTATTTCTATTTGGTAAGAGCCTTCCGTGATGTCCCCCTCAACACAAAATACAATGATACCAGTAAGGGAGCGCGTGACCCGATGCCACAGGCTTCTTCTGAAGAAATCCTTACTTTCCTTATTAATGATTTGGAAGAAGTGAAGGACAATGCTGTAAATAACTATGGTAATGAGGTAGACAATCATGGTCGTATTACCCGTAAAGCTGTCTATACTCTTCTTGCCGACCTATATCAGTGGAGAGCTGCCAAGAATTCTTCTCCAGATTCCATTCGGGTATATGGTGACCAGTATAAACAGGACTATCAGAAATGTGTAGATTGCTGTAGGTATGTGATTGATGTCATGAATTACCGTTTTAATGAAACAGGTACAGAACATTATGGCAAGACCGAAGCTGACCAGCCTGAACTTCCTTTGCTGATGCCTGAATCCCGCGGTCAGATGGAGGACAAATCCTACAATCAGACCTTTGGAGAAAAGAACTCTCAAGAGAGCATTTTTGAAATCCAGTATAGTTCCAGTTCTACTTACAATACGGCTCTCGACTACTTCTTTGGTGCCTATAGTGGAAACAACTACCAGTCTGGCAAGTGGGCCCCATCTACTGTTGTAGCAGAATTCAGTGGTCTGCCAGATGAAACAGGATGGTATCGTACAGATATCCGTGCAGTAGAGACCTTCTATAGAAATTCTTCTGCCTCTGCTAGTTTCACACAGACTTTTGCCAAATATCTGAATACAGGTATTACTATCAATGAGCCAGAAGACCTTACTCGTAAGAATGCTGTTTCTTATGAAGGAAGTAGAAGGACATACAAATCCAATGATGCCAATTTTATTGTTTACAGAGCGTCAGATGTAATTCTGATGTTGGCTGATGCTTTGAACGAATTGTCCGAAGCTCGTGATACACAGGATACACTTCGTCAGGAATCTTTCATTCTTACCAATAGCGTGTTCAGACGTTCCAACCCCAAATTGGAAGAGCGATTTATTCCTACCTACGATAACTACAATGTCAAGGGAGATATGCGTAGTTTTATCCTCAGAGAAAGACAGCGTGAATTCTATGGAGAAGGCAAGCGTTGGTTTGACTTGGTGGCTTATGCCTACAAGACAGGAACAACCTCTTCCATGCTGACTCTGTTGGCACCTAAATTTGGTGGCAATGCAAGTGCTGTTAAGGCTAAACTGGCTACTATGAATTCTTTGTTCAATCCTATTTACAGAGAGGAAATGAAGGTCAACACTGCTCTCAAGCAGAATCCAGCATGGCCCGACAACGAATCCTCAGAGAGACAATAAATATTTTGACCTTTGCCTTAGCCGGGGTTTCCCGGCTAGGGTAAGGTTAGATAATTAAAACTTCATCCTATGAATAGAAATTTTAATAAATGGTTGTCCAAAGGTTTGCTGGCATTACTGGCTGTCTGCGGATTCACATCTTGTACAGATGACCATTTCGATATTGATACCACAACCACTGCTCAGGGCAGTCTGTGGGACAAGATGGTCGCTACGGGCAAATGTAACGACTTCGCCAAGATCCTAAGCAAGACGATTGTTGACCGAAAGGATTATGGTACACCCGCTACTCTGACATATGAAGACCTTCTCAAGTCCAATAAGGTGATGACTATTTGGGCTCCTGAAGATGGAACTTATGATGCACAGAAGTGGCTCGATATGTTGGGTGACGGTTCCAGCGTAAAGGCTAACGAAAATGTGGAAAGCCAGTTTGTTGCCAATCATATCGCTTATTTCAATTACAACGGTAGTTATCCCGTCAATCAGAGAATCCTCCTCGCCAACGGGAAGTTTACCAACTACAATGCTGCAGACAATAGTTTCAATGATGTTTCTATTTCAGACAAGTTCACCAATGTACCTGCAGCCAATGGTACTTTGCACGTATTGACAGCACCTGCTCCTTTCAAGCCCAACTTGAGACAGATTCTGCTTCAGTATCCAGAGTTATCCAGTTTGTACAACTATGTTGAAAGCCGTGATACCGTAGAGTTCATTGAGTCCTTGAGTACTCCAGGTACTACCATCGATGGTATTGTTCACTACGTGGATTCTTTCTTCCGTAGTTATAATAAGGTCTATCCAAGTATTGCAGCTAATGAGGACTCCCTCTGTGCAGCTATCTTTCCCTCCAATCAGGCATGGGAAGAAGCCTTGAATACTATCGGTAAATATTACAATTACAAGAAGACCTATGCTTACTATACCAGTAAGGAAGCTACGAAGCCTACTATGGATACGCTGAAAGCCGATTCTGTAAGAGAGGCACGTACTGTTCAGGCCATCTTCAATAACATGTTCTATAGTCTGTATGAACAGCCTGCTTTTGATGTGAACTCCGCTTCAGTAGAGACAGTCGGCAATTTCTTCCGCACTTGCGACTCTCTGATGTCTACGGCTTATTACAGTACCAGTAATCTCCGTCATCAGTATGCCCCCCAGTGCTGGGAGTTGGCAGAAGGCAAGGATCCTGTTGAGTCCAGTAATGGTTATGCTTTCATTACCGACCATTTCAACTTTAAACCCAGTCGTTCATGGCAATATGATATAGAACTGGAAGCTGAGAACTCATGGTATATCAATGATAGAAATACATCTACAGTATTGGCAGCTAATCCAACTGGTAGCAACAACAAGGTGACTGAGAATACTCAGAATCCTGCCGTTACTGGCAAATTGGGTGGCAATGCATATCGTCAGTTCCTTCCCAATGGACCTACATCTAAGATTAAGGTCTGCTACAATCTTCCCAATATTCTGTCTGGCGTTTATGATGTGTATGTGGTAATGGTTCCTGAGAATATCATTGACACTACCATAACTACTCCGAAGAACGTACGCTTTACTGCTACTTTGTATGCTGACTTTGACAATCAGGCCAAGCCTACCAAGACCACTACTATCGATGGAGTTACCTATCCTACGCAGTGGACGTGCCAAGAGCAGATTGCCAATGCCAATGGTCAGATTGATACAGTGCTGTTGTTCAAGGACATCAAATTCCCGTATGCATATTATGGCCTTCCCGGTGCCAAGCCTTATATCACACTGAGCTCTACGTATAAGACTACTTGGAAGAACCAGACTACCAATGCGTTCTATATTGATAAGTTCATCCTCAAGGCCAAAGATCCGGACGAAGAGTAATGAATAAGCCTAAACACTGAAATTATGACAACAATGAAATATATCAGAACAAACTATTTTTTGGGTAAGGTATTGGGCTTAGGACTCTGTATGTTTGCTTTAGCAGGCAATGGTTCTGTTTATGCCCAGGATGATGCCTCGGACGATGCCGTCCAGATAGTCAAGAAGCAGCCTCGTAAAGCTGACCTGCCTAAATATGAAATGAAGGAAGTCAGTGGTGTCGTTTTGGACGCTGCCACCAAAAAACCTCTTAGCGGTGTTCGTGTTGAAGCTTTGGCCGATGCACGATTCTCAAGCATGACTGAAGAAGATGGTCGCTATAAATTCAAAGTGCCCGTTTTTACTACTGCATTGTATATCTCTACTCCTGATTACAATCCTCTTCAACTGTCTGTGAAGGAAGGATTTCAGACTGTCAATATGTATAGTTCTGTATTCAATTCTTTCTACAAGAATGGCAACGATATCTTCACTAACAAGTCAGTCAATATCCATGAATCTTCCTACCTCTCTGCAGATGCTGAAATCAGTAATATGCTTGAAGGTAATGTCCGTACCATTGACCGTGGTGGACTTCCTGCCATAGGAACCAATATGATGATCAATGGTATCACTTCACTCAATACTACTTCACAGCCGTTGATAGTGGTAGACGGAGTGATTATGGATATGCAGTATGATCGTTATACTCAGCATGTAGGTTTCTTCAACAACCTTCTCAGTGCTATTGATGTGGAAGATATTGAATCCATCAAGGTGCTGAATACAGGTACTGCCATCTATGGCGCCAAGGGTGCCAATGGTGTGATAGAGATTACTACCAAGCGTGGTCGTAACAAGGCTACTACCATCCAGGCTCGTATCTATGGTGGATTTGAGACCACACCTTCCAGTATGAAGGTTCTCAATGGTCCTGAATATCGTAACTATATGTCCGATATTCTCGGAACCTATACACCGACCGACGGTTCTTCTGTAGCTGACGCTTTGGCATCCATCTCCAAGATGGGCTTCATGAATGAAGATCCTAATTATACCTACTATAATTTGTATCATAACAATACCAATTGGCAGAAGGATCTCTACAGCACAGCTTATACCAAAAATCTCAAGGTGAATGTACAAGGTGGTGATGATGTCGCTCTTTATGGTCTGTCATTAGGTTATTCTGGCGCTGATGCAACCGCCAAGAACAACAACTTTGAACGTTTGAATATCCGTTTCAATACAGATATCAATATGTTCTCCAAAGTTTTTGCTTCTTTCGATATCTCCTATTCTCGTTCTACTTATGGAATGCGTGACAATGGATGGGCAGAAGATTACTCTTCTTCCAATATCTCTTCTCCCAATGTCCTTGGTCTTATCAGTTCTCCGATGATCAGCAAGTACAATTTTGTTACTTACTGGGATGAGGCCAGCCAGATGAACAAGATTTATATTGACCCCAAGGTATATTCTGGTAAAGAGTATTCTGATGCCATGAATCCATTCAATTATGGCGTCAAACTCGGAACTGCTGCCACTGCCAATCCTTATTGGATTCTGCGCAATGGTGAAGGTGATAACAAAAACTCTCTGGAGAATACTCAATTCATGCTGAACTTCAATCCTCGTTATGAAATCAACAAGTATTTCACTCTCGGTGATCGCTTCAGCTATGTAATGAATAAGGCAAGTGAACGTTACTACTTACCTTATGATGGTACTCCAGTGAAGTTCGTTGAAGGTCTTGGCAATATCCGCAGTGCAGTGAAGTCACAGTCCAGTCGTGAGAATATTATCACCAATAATCTGTATTTGTCTTTCAATAAGAATTTCGGTGCACATCATTTGGATGCTTTGGCTGGTTTCCGTCTGAACTCCTATTCCTTCTCAGACAGTTATGCTGCCGGTTATAACAACTCCAATGATAAGATGCCTAACATGTCCTATGGTCTTTCCTATAAGACCTATGGCGGTGACAATGACAATTGGATTGACCTGAGCTATTACCTCACAGCAGCCTATAACTACAAGAACCGCTATTTTGTTAATGGTGGCGTTACTACTCAGGCTTCTTCCCGTTTCGG
>JALERS010000013.1 GCA_022763905.1 Prevotellaceae bacterium
AATTAAAGATAGGGATAAATGCTGCTTGCAAGAAATGGCTTTTTTGTTTTGTCAATTGGACATGACATAATAGGAGTAGATAGGATATAGGTTTAGGATGTTTATTGCCTCCCATTGCATAGCAGTTAAGTGATATCTGAGAGTATATTGACTGCTTCCTTTTAGCATCGTCGATTCTTTTAAAAAGCATCGTCGCTTCTTTTGCTTAGAATCGACGATTCTTTTGGAAAGCACCGACGACTCTTTTGCTTAGCACCATGAATACTTGGATCAGTCAATCAACTTCATTTCCCAAAGGAGTCTTTTCCTTATTTCAAAGGACTCTTTTTCCTTCATCAACTGAAATTGTAGACAGCTTGGCAGAATCATACTGAAACAACAGACTACTGCCAACAAGACCCTCCTGTTTTTGTAGACAAAACGGTCATATCGGACATGCCGAACTCGATTGTTTTGTTGGGCCGTGCCAAGATATGTGCTTGAGCTATTGGAGAACCGGTAGCAATGAAACGAAGCCTCTCTCTTGACTGGCACCCAGCAAGAAAGGAAACGATAGCGAGATTTGCTCTACCTATCACTTTCCACCCCACTAAAAACTACTGATTCCTGTTTTCTTCTTAGCCATTTTGTATGGGATGTTGAGCTCATAAAAAAAACACGGAGCATACGTTTCGCAACGGACGCTCCATTCAAAAATAGTAAAATGCTTATGAAAAGTATATTTTAGCAATGCAAAAATACAGTTCTTTATCGGCTCAAGAATCCAACCAATATCGTAAAAAAGTGAAATCGTTCGAAAATTTTTGGAAAATCCAACAGGAAAGAGTGATATGCGCTATTTTGAATGGTAGATATGGCAATTTGTATATATATATGTTGTTTGAAAAAATCTTGTGGGTAAAAAGTAATTTTAATAAATTTGCCAACTGAAATGAAGACTACTTCAGACGATTGCAAAAATGTTGATGCCCGTTATTCTTGTCGGAATGGCATTGTAATGGCTGTGAAAGAGAGGAATGTGACAGTTCGTGTCCGGCAGGCATCCTCTTGCTCTACCTGTAAGATACAGCATTTATGTGGAACTTCTGAAAATCGGCAGTTGCTAGTCAGTGCCACGCTTGTAAAGGGTGAACAGATAGCTGTAGGGGATGAAGTGGAACTTATAGCAGAACCCTTCATTGAGCAGAAGGCTTCCTGGTTGGCTTTTGGAGTGCCATTGGCCATTGTCTTGCTATGGTTACCTGTCGCTGTTTTCGGAATAGGCCTCTCTGACTGGTTATCAGTAGTTTCGGCGTTGGGATGGGTGATAGCTTATGTCTTGCTTATGCACCATTGGCGTAGCCGATGGGAGGGAAGGTTTGCTTTGTCAGCCCGCAAGGTATATTGCCAGGCGGAAGAACAGGATTCTGACGAGTTGTCAATTGAATAGATGTTGAATAATTAGATGTAGATATATATTATGGATACCATCCTCATAGCAGTTATAGTACTGGGAGTGATAGGATTCACCCTGTCATTAGTGTTATATGGAGTCTCTCGTAAATTTTTTGTCAAGGAAGACCCTCGTATTGCCCAGGTGGCAGATGCTTTACCTGGAGCCAATTGTGGTGGTTGTGGATATCCTGGATGTTCCGGACTGGCTGCCGCATGTGTCAAAGCTGCAGATGAAGGTTCTTTGGAAGGACTGTTGTGTCCGGTAGGCGGACAGGATACCATGACGCAGATTGCTGCAGTCCTGGGAATGGAGTCATGCGCCATGTCTGCCAAGAGGGTGGCTGTAGTGTGTTGTGAAGGTAGTTGTGCGCAACGGCCTGACAAACGTATCTACGAAGGTGCGCAGTCGTGTCGTACAGCCCATATGGCAGGCATGGGAGCCACAGATTGTGCTTATGGTTGCCTGGGATGTGGAGATTGTGCCTCCCATTGCCAGTTTGGTGGTGTGACCATGAATCCTGAAACGGGATTGCCGGAATTTAATGAACAGATATGTACAGCATGTGGTTCTTGTGTCAAAGCCTGTCCCAGAGGACTTATTTCCCTGGTACCAGTAGACAGTCGGGGGCATGCTGTTGTAGTGAAATGCAAGAATAAGGACAAAGGTGTTACAGCTCGCAATGTGTGTGAGGTGTCTTGTATCGGGTGCAAACTCTGCGAGAAAGCATGTGAAAGTGATGCCGTCAGAGTCGAGGAAAATGTAGCAGTCATTGACGGAAACAAGTGTACACAATGCCATAAATGCATTGAGAAGTGTCCGAGAGGTTGTATTGTTTCAGTGGACATGTTACAACGGGCGAAATCCTGCAAATGTGGTAATTAATTTATTCAGACAGAACTACTATCCATGAATACATTCAGCAAGGGGGGAGTTCATCCCCATGACAATAAGTTGACAGCTGGTATAGCCATCTCTACCGCCGGTTTGCCAGATGTGGCGGTAATTCCGTTGAGTCAACATATAGGTGCTCCTGCTAAGGCAATTGTAGCAAAAGGAGATCATGTCAAGGTGGGACAGAAAATAGCGGAAGCAGGGGGCTTTGTCTCTGCTGTTATCCATGCTCCTGTAAGCGGTATTGTCAGCAAGATAGATACAGTAGTGGATGCCAGCGGATATGCTCGTCCGGCTATTTACATCCAAAGGGATGGAGATGAATGGGAGTCTTCAATAGATCGTTCAGATAGTCTTGTCACCTTGGACCAGCATCCTGATCTTACTGCGGAAACAATTCGTGAAGCTATCCGTGAAGCTGGTATCGTGGGAATGGGAGGTGCGTGCTTCCCGACTCATGTCAAACTATCGCCTCCTCCAGGTTGCATCCCTGAGCAGGTGATTATAAATGCGGTGGAATGTGAACCTTATCTGACCGCCGACCACAGACTACTCTTAGAGCATCCCGACGAGGTGTTGACAGGAGTTGGATTGTTGATGAAGGCTGCAGGAGTACAAAAAGGTTTTATCGCAATAGAAAATAATAAACCAGATGCTATTCTGTTGATGCAGGAAAAAGCAGCAGCCTATGACGGGATCACTGTCGTACCTTTGAAGGTGAAATATCCTCAGGGAGGAGAGAAACAACTCATAGAAGCTGTAACAGGCAGGCAGGTTCCTCCACCTCCCGCACTGCCTGTGAATGTAGGAGCCATTATCCAAAATGTAGGTACCGCATATGCTGTCTATGAAGCAGTAATGAAACACAAACCTCTGATTGAAAGAGTGGTGACGGTAACAGGAAAACATCTCAGTCGTCCTGCCAATCTCAGGGCACGCATAGGTACTCCTATGAGTCAGTTGATAGAAGAATGCGGAGGCTGGCCTGAAGATACTGGCAAACTGATAGGAGGCGGACCTATGATGGGAAAAGCACTTCACCATGCAGATGTACCAGTATGCAAGGGGTCTTCAGGTATCCTGCTGATGTCTGAAGAAGAGTCTCATCGCTCCACTCCTTCTCCCTGCATACGTTGTGCAAAATGTGTGGCGGCTTGTCCGATGGGGTTGGAACCCTACTTGTTGGCCAAGGCTGCTGAACGTGATATTTGGAATCTTCTCGAAGAGCATCATGTGACATCTTGCATAGAGTGTGGAAGCTGCCAGTTTACATGCCCTTCCTACAGACCGCTTTTGGATGTGATAAGAGTGGCAAAGGCTACTGTGACTGGCATTCAGCGTGCTCGTGCCAGTGCCCAACAGAACAAATGACAATTAACTGAATCTTTTCTAGAAGTCAAAAAGAATCCATTTCAAAATATGAACAACAAACTGACAATATCCCTTTCTCCCCATATTCATGGTGGTGATAGTGTACAGAGAAACATGTATGGTGTGTTGCTCGCATTGCTACCTGTATTGCTTAGCTCCTTCTGGTTTTTCGGATGGGGTGCAGTGAAAATCACATGTGTGTCGGTACTGGCATGCATGGCTGTGGAATATGCAACAGGCCGCTGGTTGCTCCAACGCAAAGCATCTACCCTTTCTGATGGTTCGGCCATAGTAACAGGAGTTCTGCTGGCTATCAACCTTCCCTCCAATCTTCCTTTATGGATGGTAGTGGCAGGAGCTGTCTTTGCCATTGGTGTGGTGAAGATGACATTTGGAGGTTTGGGATGCAACTTGTTTAATCCTGCTCTTGCTGCGCGTGCGTTCATGCTTGTTTCTTTTCCAGCGGCGATGACTACATGGCCCTTGAGCGGACAGCCTTTCTTTACTACAGATGCCCAAACAGGAGCCACTCCATTGACCCTCATCAAGGAAGCAGCACAGACTGGAAATGCTTCCCTCCTCGATAAACTTCCTCCTCTTGAGGATATGCTGATAGGTTGTACAGGAGGAAGTATGGGAGAGGTGAGTGCCTTGGCTGTATTGATGGGACTGGCATTCCTGCTTTTCAAACGTATTATTACCTGGCATATTCCTGTGAGTATAGTAGGGACAGTCTTTGTAGTAAGCGGTGTCATGCATCTGTTGCATCCTGCTTATGCTTCTCCGATGGTGGAGGTGTTGAGTGGAGGCTTGTTGCTGGGAGCAGTTTTTATGGCAACTGATTATGTCACATCCCCCATGACTCCTAAAGGCCAGTTGGTGTACGGAGTGGCCATCGGTGTGTTAACCGTAGTCATCCGTACTTTCGGAGCCTATCCTGAAGGTATGTCATTTGCTATTCTTATCATGAATGCGTTGACTCCATTAATCAATCGCAGTTGCAGACCCAGCCTGTTTGGAGAGAAAGGAGGAAAGAATTCATGAAACGCATAGCTTCTACTATGACTAACATGGTGTTGGTCTTGACGATTGTGTCCGTATTGGCAGCAGGAGTGCTGGCTACTGTCAACAGGATGACTTTACCTAAGATAGAAAAAATTAATCAGGATATGACAGGACAGGGAGTCCGTAAGGTGATGGGCAATGAAAACATCCAAGTGGCTTCCCCTGATACATGTGAGGGAAATATTCTTTATAGGGTGACTGATAGCAATGGACAGTCCTTAGGTACGGCAGTTGTCACAGAAACCCAAGGATTTGGAGGCCCACTGAAGGTGATGGTAGGATTCTCTACAGAAGGTGTCATCTTGGGATATACAGTACTGGGAACATCAGAGACACCAGGACTGGGAACTAAGGCTTCCTCGTGGTTCCAAAAGGGAGGCAAGGGCGATATTGTCGGCAAGAACCCTTCCCGCAACAAACTGGCTGTGAAACAGGACAAGGGAGAGATTGATGCCATCACGGCATCCACTATCACATCCCGTGCCTTTCTGGCCGCCATCAATAATGCTTACCGCAGTCTAAATCCTGATGCTTCAGTAACAATTACAAGCGCATCCGTTCTTCAACAAGATACTCTCAATAACCTGACAACTGGCAAAGACAGATGAACAATTTGAAAATATTCCTCAATGGGGTGGTAAAGGAAAACCCCACGTTGGTATTGCTGTTGGGAATGTGCCCTACCTTGGGAACTACATCGTCAGCTATCAACGGCTTGTCCATGGGCGTGGCAACGACATTCGTCTTGATAATGTCCAACTTCATTATCTCATGCATCAAGAATCTGGTACCCGACAAGGTGAGAATTCCGTGCTATATTGTGGTGATAGCCAGTTTGGTTACCTTGCTACAGATGTTGCTTCAGGCCTATCTGCCAGCAATATATGCCACTCTGGGTCTGTATATTCCACTGATTGTGGTCAATTGTATCATATTGGGACGTGCTGAATCGTTTGCCGCCAAACATGGTCCAGGGGCTAGTATAGTGGATGGATTGGGAATGGGTATAGGTTTTACTTGGGCCTTGACATTGTTGGGAGCTGTCAGAGAATGGCTCGGAACAGGCATACTTTTCCGTAGTGACGATTTCGGACTGTCAGGCTGGACATTGCAAGGGGAAGATTATGGCATTCTGTTCTTTGTTCTAGCACCCGGCGCTTTCCTGGTTTTGGGCTATCTGATTGCCCTGTTCAACCAATCAATTAAAAAATAACGACAAATCTGTTTCAGAATCATGGACTATATATTGAATCTTTTTCTTATTATCATTACAGCCGTACTGGTCAATAATGTAGTACTAGCACAGTTTCTAGGTATTTGTCCTTTTCTGGGTGTCAGCCGAAAGGTGGAGACGGCCAATGGGATGGGTATGGCTGTAACAGCAGTGACGGTAATGGCTTCATTGGTTACCTTCATTATACAAAAATATGTGCTCAATACTTTTGGACTAGAGTATTTACAGACCATTGTCTTTATCTTAGTCATCGCTTCACTGGTGCAGATGACAGAAATGGTACTAAGAAAATCTATGCCAGTCCTCTATCAGGCATTGGGCGTATTTCTTCCTTTGATTACAACTAATTGCTGTATCCTAGGCGTTGCCATCTTGGTTATTCAGAAAGATTTGGATATGATACAAGGAGTGGTGTACAGTGCATCTACGGCACTGGGCTTCTGGTTGGCAATGGTGATTTTTGCAGGACTTCGTGAACAACTTGAAATGACAGATGTACCCAAATCCATGAAGGGAGTTCCTATTGCATTGATTACCGCCTCACTGCTTGCTATGGCCTTCATGGGCTTTTCAGGCATAGGAAGATGATAGCTGGCAGGGCTGGAGACTCAGGATGTTTATCTAGATAGGCTTCTAGTTGAAATGGCCCATAGCATGAAGAAGCAAAGGAGGCCATTGAGTAGAAGCAATTCATAGCCTGGTTCTATGCCCCAGTAGTATCTTGTGAACAAGGATATCCCATAACTCAATAGGGGAGACAATACGGCTACGACGGGCACAAACCGTTCACGGAGTAGGCGACGGGTGAATAGCCCGAAAGAAAAGAGGCCTAACAAAGGTCCGTAGGTGTAGGATGCCATGATATAGATGACGTCAATGACGCTCTTGTTGCCGATAAGTTGAAATAGAATGGTCAGTATGAAAAACAATAGAGCCATCCCTAGATGGACACGTTTCCTGAGAGATACCGCACGGATAGCCGGTTTCTTGTTTACCTCAAGGATATCAATGCAGAATGTTGTAGTGAGTGATGTCAATGCTGAATCTATGCTGGAAAAAGCAGCAGAAGAGATGGCCAGTACAAACAGGATGGTGACCCAGGGCCCAAAATAGCCTTCTTGAACAAGTTGGGGAAAGAGGGCATCGCCTGCAGAGGGTAAGGAGACACCTTGGCTGGAAGCAAAAGAATAGAGCAATACTCCTAACGAAAGCAATAGAAAATTGACCGGGATAAAACAGATGCCATAGCTACACATGTCTTTTTGGGCTTTTCTCAGAGTAGAACAGGTGAGGTTTTTCTGCATCATATCCTGGTCGAGTCCTGTCATTACGATGACAATGAATATACCACTCAAGAATTGCTTCCAGAAATTCTGACGACTGCTCCAATCATCCCAAACCCATATTCTCCCCAATGGGGAAGAGAGTATGTCGGACATCATAGAGGAAAGGCTAGGATACATTTGTCTGCCAATAATGAATGTAGTGGCAACTACTGTACTTATCAGCAGAAATGTTTGTAAGGTGTCAGTGTATACCAATGTGCGGATGCCAGCCTTGCGGGTATATGCCCATACCATTAGGAGAATCAGAAGAATGGCTAATGGCCAGGATATGCCTAAAGGTGAAAATACCAACCTGTGCAGAACAACTGTAACAAGATAGAAGCGGACTGCGGCACCACCTATCTTGCTGAAAAGAAAGAAGTATGCTCCTGTGACATGGCTGGTCCTTCCGAAGCGCATCTGCAGGAAAGAGTAGATACTAGTGAGATGATAACGATAATAAATCGGTAACAGGACAAATGCAACGATAATATATCCGAAAAAGAAACCGATGCACATTTGGAGATAGGTCATCTGAGTAACTCCGACGTATCCCGGTACTGAAATGACAGAAACGCCCGAGATAGATGCGCCAATCATTCCAAATGCCACCAAGGGCCAAGGTGATTTTCTGCTACCACTGAAAAATGCATCATTGCCAGATTCCTTACCTGTAAGACGGGCTATGGCTAGCAGGAAGAGGAATAAGGCTAGAAGGGTACACAAGGATATGAAAAAACTATTCATGGATGTCTACCTTCAATCATTTCCTTGACAGTGACAAAACGATAACCTCTATCTTGAAGCATGTCAATGATTTCTCCCAAACGATTGTATAATTTGTCGGTACGTAGTTCAGATGTGCCTAAATGGATCATCAGAAAATGTCCGTTGAGCCCATCTGGATGTGTATCATCATATTTCTTGATGCGGTTTATTATGGTTTGGCTGCTATAATAGTTTTTCATGTCAGGAGTGGTATAATCTCCGTTGCTGGCTGTTCCAGGGGTATAGTTAATAACTTGTAACCCCATCCTGCGCGCCCAAAGAGATATGGTGTCATTATAGTGTTCATAGGGAGGTATGAAATAAGGAGCCTCTTCGGAGCTGATTCCAGCTTCCTTCATCAGACGATAGCTTTTCAACATGTCTTGCTGAAATTCTTTTTCACTGACAAGCATGGTGTCTCTGCGCTCCCAGGGGAAATACAGCAGATGTCCATAGCTATGGCTTCCCACATAGTGCCCGTCTTTCCTTAATTGTTGGATGACATGAGGATACTTTTCATAAAATTCTCCAGTGAAGAAAAATCCTCCATGGATATGTCGCTTCTTCAAGGTGGAGATTATGATAGGGGCGCCATCTGCTTTGTCAGCTGCTGTAAAAACCAGACATATCTGTTTCTTCTTGGGATGACCGCGTATGATGCCTCCTTCTCTGTAGACATTATTATCTGTCTTAGGTTGAGAGGCTTGTTGACGGCCTTCCTCTTCATAAGCCGCCAAAGGGAATGCCAAAGAAGCTGTACCGTCCATAGTGGGCTCGTTGGAAGAATAGTCATGGATATTGTCATGATAAACTCTGTCACCTGGTTGGAAAAGTAGGTAGTTGTTGCTTCTGTTTTTGGCATCAGGTGCTAAATTGACACCTTTTAAACTATTGAATATACTGCTATAAACAGGACCATCTACCAAGCCGCCGAAAGTGTTGCCCAATTCAAGTTTGACTATGGCAGAGTGAGGTTGTCTGGGATAATTCCCCCAGGCGGGAAGTCCTACAATCATACTTACTCCCCAAGGGTTGCATCCCAAAAGCCAGTCACGAAGAGAGCCCTCCATCTCAACATAGGTGTGGTCATTTGTGAGTTGACGATAAAGAATGCATTGACTAAGCATGGCTACAGTAAGGTTGTTGGAACACCATATGGCAGGAATACCATTACAGAATAAGGTGTTCTTTCCGCGTTCCCAAACTTTTTGGATGCCTTTTCGTATATAGTCGGTGAATTCTTTACGGATTGCTTTTTCTCCGACTACTGCCAGTTGGTAGTGTCCCATATTCATGAAAGGATACCACTGGTAATGACGTGCGGTATCGCTTCCCATCCAAGGGGTAGTCTTCTCCATTCGTCCCAATCGGATACCATCATCACAATAGGATTTCTTACCTGTAGCGCGGTAGAGTTCAGCAGCAGCAAGTTCCATGTCGTCTGTCCAATTGCATTCTTCATATATGTAAGGAGACTTGACAGACACCGTCTGACAACAACCAGGTTGTTGGATACCTGCCAGATATGCACTTTCAGCTTTGGCTCCAATAGTCTTGGATAATTTGGGAAGATAGGGAAGGAGTAGATGGGAACCTAGCGCAAAGTCGGCAGCAAATTTTCCTGCTGTACTGGCTATACCCTCTGTCGCATTCAGGAATTTGCCCCGTTGTTGAGGTTTCCCATTACAATAATAGACGGGTCGGGCACCACCTGCCCCCATGCCGTAGTCTGCTATGTCATCATGAGGACGTCTCATACCGACATGGTCACGGTCGTCTGCAATCTGATTGTATAATTCTCCTTCAGAAGGATTCATTCTGGACAACCAATCCATTCCCCATCCTATTTCATCAATAATATCAGGAATGCCATTCGCCCCTTTGACACCATTGGCTTGATAATTGTCTTTGAAAACATGAGGATATTGCTGGAAGGCAAACATCATCTGGTAGATGGCATTAGCAGATGTGGCGGTATATTGAAGACAATCGCCTGCATCATGCCATCCGCCTCTTACATCTATATGTTCTCCTGAACGTGTGGGATGATAGACTATGATTGCATCTTTCTGATGGCAACTGTCTCCGAAGAAAGGATTCCATCCACATCGTTGTTGTCGCATGTAGTGAAGGATATAGTCAGCTGTCCCCTTATATACATGACCATTGATGGGAAATAGTTCCGATTGGGCATTGCCTGCCTGAATGAAATAGGTTCCAGGATGATGATATCGGCTGAAATCCAAGCGGAAGGCAGACTTCATATTGCCTTGTTGGCCAAAACTTCTTATGTGGCTTTTCCCAAAATGGTCAACAACTTTCCCTGTGAAAGCATCTATCAGATAAAACTCCTTCAGGCTGATGGGTTCCTGGGAAAGTAGAACTGCTACTTTAGAAGAATGGGGAATATATCCCAACTGATTGATGCGTATCCAACTTTCAGCTTTTAGCAGTCCTAAAGACAGAAAGGTTGCTGTCCAGCAAATGAATAGAAACTTTCTCATGGTTGATAGGTCATAAATATTGCTTGTTAAATCAAGCGTGCAAGAGAATGCCCGGCAACTATCATAGCAAATCCTAATATCAGACTGCTAACGATATAGAGAAACAAAAGCAGCAGGTGACCACTTTTAAGCATTAGAGCATTTTCGTTGATGAATGTGGAGAAGGTGGTAAATCCGCCGCATAAGCCAACTGTCAGCATGAGACGGACATCGGCATTTAACCATTGGTATTTTTCTGCCAAGGCATAGAAAAAACCTAGCAGGAGACATCCTGCTAGATTACATGTAAACGTACCCCATGGGAAACTTGTTGGAGGCGTGTGGGCGAACAGATGGCTGATTCCAAAACGCAACACACCACCAATACCACTGCCTAGGGCAACGAAAATGATTGATTTGAGCATTGTTGGATGGAAGCAGAAGTAGGTTAAAGTTCAAGATCCTTTCCGAACTCTTCATGCCATGGGAGGCCTTGCTTGTTAAGTTGTTCCATAAATGGATCGGGATCGAATTCTTCAACGTTCCAAACACCAGGACGTTTCCATAATCCTTTGAAATACATCATGGCTCCAATCATGGCAGGAACTCCTGTGGTATAGCTGACACCCTGCATTCCTGTTTCTTGATAGGCAGCCTGATGGGAACAGTTGTTGTAGACATAATAGGTCTGCTCCTTGCCATCTTTAATGCCACGAATACGACAGCCGATGCTGGTTTCTCCATCATAGTTCTCTCCCAAATCTTGCGGGTTAGGAAGTACAGCCTTTAGGAATTGGAGGGGAACTATTTTTACCTTGACATTTTTCCCAGAACTATCAGACAGAGGTGCTTCATATTCTATTTCATCAATGCGTGACATACCTATATTCTGGATAACATCAAGATAGGTGAGATACTGTTGGCCGAATGTCATCCAAAAACGTCCTTGGCGGATTGTCGGGAAGTTTTTTACCAAGCTTTCCAGTTCTTCGTGGTGCATGAGATAACTTTCTCTAGGACCGATGTTGGGATATGTGATTGGTTGGTGGATTTCCAAAGGCTCGGTTTCAATCCATTCCCCATCTTTGTAGTACAATCCCTTTTGGGTGATTTCCCTAATATTGATTTCGGGGTTGAAATTGGTGGCAAAAGCTTTATGGTGGTTACCGGCATTACAATCTACAATGTCAAGAGTGTGGATTTCGTCAAAATGGTGTTTGGCAGCATAGGCTGTAAAGATGCCAGAAACTCCAGGGTCAAAGCCACAGCCTAATATAGCGGTGAGACCGGCTTCCTCAAAACGCTTCTTGTAAGCCCATTGCCAGGAATACTCGAAGTGGGCTTCGTCTTTAGGTTCATAATTGGCTGTATCTAGATAACTGCATCCTGCGTTAAGACAAGCTTCCATAATGGTTAAATCCTGATAAGGGAGGGCCAGGTTGATAACCAACTCAGGCTGGAATTCTTTCATAAGTCGGGTCAAGGCTTCTACGTCATCTGCATCTACAGCGGCAGTAGCAACTTTGATGCCGTATGTTTTTTCAAGTACACCAGCCAAAGCGTCACATTTACTCTTGGTGCGACTGGCAATCATGATATCAGAAAAAATGTCGGCATTCTGTGCCAATTTGTGGGCGGCTACGGTGCCAACGCCTCCGCAACCAATTTGCAGTACTTTGCTCACGTCAGTTTGTTTTTAATATATTATTTATGGTATATATAGATTATGATTCCAAGTAGGTATATCCATAGAGCCCTGAGCGATAGGTGTTGAGGAATTCCTTGCCTTCTTCAATTGAAATTTTTCCTGACTTGATGGAACGTTTCACCCATGTTTCAATGATGCGTACCATTTTCTTGGTATCCCAGTCTACATAGTCGAGAACATCATTGACGGTTTCTCCGTCAATTTTTTGCTCAATATGGTAGCCGTCTTCAGTTACAGAGATATGGACTGCATTGGTATCTCCAAACAGATTGTGCATATCTCCGAGTATCTCCTGATAAGCACCTACTAGGAAAAAGCCCAAATAATAAGGTTCTTCTGGTTTGATGTGGTGGACAGGAAGACTGTTGTGGATACTGTTTTCGCAGATATACGACTGAATCTTTCCGTCGCTGTCACATGTGATGTCTTGAAGTGTAGCCTGTCGGTCTGGTTGCTCGTTAAGTCTTTGCAAGGGCACGATGGGAAATATCTGGTCGATGCTCCAAGAGTCTGGTAGAGATTGGAAAATCGAAAAGTTGCAGAAATATTTGTCGGCAAGCAATTTGTTGATTTTATGTAGTTCTTCCGGAGCCCTTTTCATTCGTAGAGAGAGGGCATTGATTTCTCGGGTAACACTCCAATAGAGCTTTTCTATTTGGGCACGTGTTTTGAGGTCAATGAGCCCGTGAGAGAATAATTCAAGTGTCTCTTCTCTGATTTGCTGTGCGTCATGCCAGTTCTCCAATGCACTACGTTGAGAAAGATTGTCCCAAATGTCATATAGGTCTTTTACTAGTTGATGGTCGTTCTCGCCAACTTCCCATTCTTCAGGCATTTCTGGAAGAGATGCTGTTTCCAAGACCTGTACCACAAGTACCGAATGATGGGCTGCCAGGGAACGTCCGCTCTCTGTAATGATATTGGGATGCGGAAGACTGTTCTTGTCAGCAGCTTCCATAATCTGATAGAGTATGTCATTCACATATTCTTGCATGGAATAATTGACGGAAGACTCACTTGAACTGGAACGTGTACCATCGTAATCTACTCCAAGGCCGCCTCCAGCGTCAATGAAGGAGATAGGGAATCCCATCTTGTATAATTGGACATAAAATTGAGAAGCTTCCCTGATAGCTGTCTTGATGTTGCGGATGTTGGTAACTTGACTGCCGATGTGGAAATGAATGAGTTCAAGGCAATCGTCCAAATGGTAGGAACGCAACTTTTCCAATACTTCTAGCAGCTCACTTGAGGTAAGACCAAACTTGCTGGCATCACCTCCGCTATCTTCCCATTTCCCGCTTCCACTAGTTCCTAGTTTAATGCGTACACCCAAACGTGGTCTTACTTTTAGTCTTTTGGAAATATTGAAAATAAGATTCAGTTCATTCATCTTTTCAATGACCATGAAAATGCGTTTCCCCATTTTCTGAGCCAGTAAGGCAAGTTCAATATAACTCTCGTCTTTATATCCGTTGCAAATGATGAGAGAATCAGCTTCTGCATTGGCAGCGATGACAGCATGCAATTCTGGTTTGGAACCAGCTTCCAAGCCTAGATTGAATTTCTGTCCATGTTGGATAATCTCTTCTACGACAGGATGCATTTGGTTGACTTTGATAGGAAAGACAGAGTAGCATTGTCCGGTGTATCCATATTCTTTGCAGGCATGTTCGTAGCAACAAGACATTCGTTCAATCCTATTGTCAAGGATATCAGGAAAACGTAGGAGAACAGGTGCACTGATGTCAGACTGCATCAGTTCGTCCATTACCTCCTTGAGGTCTACTGCAACGTTGTTCTTTTTGGGGGTGACAATGATATGTCCTTTCTCGTTGATGCCAAAGTAGGATACTCCCCATCCGTTGATGTTGTACAGGTCTGCGGAGTCTTCAATGTGCCATTTCTTCATTTCTTGCCAATAGTGAGTAAATAAGCGAATGTGTGTTTAGATAAATAAAGTTGATGTTGAATGGGTAAAATTACTAATTTTTGTCTGTTTGTAGGGCATTTTGTCCCAATTCTTTGTCTAGACAATTGTTTTTAGCTGTTTCTGACAGTTGAATGAGGTACAAAAATCATCTTAGATGAAGGATAGGGTAGGTTCATCATAAATGACAGTAAACACCTGCCCTGATCTCAAATGTCCGAGCCAATACATCTTTATAATAATGGTATTGTGTTTTTCTGATATAATAGCTGCCTGACATTTCTATACCCCAATTGCTGGATAAATTGAAAGAGAATCGGGGAGTAATTACCAGTAGCTGGGCATTCCCTTTGTCTCCTTGTGCATTTAGGTACAAAGGATTGAGGCCTTCCAGGTTTTTATGTTCATATCCTTTCCATGTAAATATTCTGTAATAGTCGGCAAAGATTGTACAGCATCCCCAATGGGAGAATTCGAGTAAAGTTCTTGATTTCAGACTATAGCCACTGCCCATATTGTAGTCGCGGTCAATCCATGTGAAATAGTCACTTTTAGTACCTCCTAGAAGAATGATATCGCTGAATAGACCTTGTTCCAAACGAGACAAAGAACCAGGTTGTCCAAATCGGAATATGATGCCTGGCCCTACAGAAGCTGCTTCGCTGATGCGATAGGGAGTGAGTTGAGTACCGTCTTTAACAGGTTTGGAGTCATAATAGTTGAAATGTTGGTAAATACCGATGGAAGCTTCCATGTTGCGTGTTCCCTCGATGGGTGCTGCCCATAGTCGACCCAAAATGTGGAGACCATTTATTAAAGGTTGGTTGCCGGAGATACCAAAGGTCAAGTTGGCCGTGAAATAGTCGTAAGGCTTATTGGCTTGAGGATTGATGGCATCGCCGTATTCTAAAGCTAAATTCAAGTATGGATTGCTCTCTCCACGAAACAGAGCTCCGTCATCAGCCAGATATCTGATGCCGAATGCCATATCAAAACTAAAGGGGTATTGTATGCCATGTTTTTCTTCTTCATACTTGACATGCCATGCATCTCCTGATGTTATGCGATGAAAACCTTTCATAGGGCATATCAGTGTCGCTGCTACTTCTTTGATGAATCGGCTGAATCCTTTGCGTCTGTTGTCTAGGATAAGGTCGGATATGCGGTGGGTTACTTCTCCGATACAAATGCCTCCGAATGTGGTGGCAAGGACATCATTGATGGCAGGGGGCTCTATCTCTCCGAAAAATTCCCACATCAGAGAGCCTCCTAAAGCAAAAGGAGTTGATTCCCAAAAATTCATTCCATTGGAGCGGGCACTGTTGAAATACAAGTTTCCGTGATACGGATGGGCAAAGAGGTTGGTAGAAAATTGGTCATTATCCCATACAAATCCTTTTTTGAAGTTTCGGTGGATGGTATGGAGGTTTACTTTTGCGAAATCTTCATCCATAACGAAACGGTCGAATGAATGAACCAAGAGATTGATGCCGGCTACTTCTGCTACAGAACGCCATAGGTTCTTTTGGGGAATAGGGAGAACATATGTTGTGTCGGTATTGGTTTCCTTGGGTTTGTACAATGTGGGATGTGAGAGAGAAGGTTTATTTGATTGCAGGGTGATTCCTAGTTGAAACAGAGGTTGTGACTTGTAATGACGATGATGATGATAGTGTCTTATATCAGCATACCCTAGTGCTCCGTAGATTCCAATAGTTGAATTCAGTTGATAGTCTGCTGTGAATTGTCCTTGAAGAGCATAAAGACGTTCGGGATGAGACAAGCTGTTTCTTTTGAATGTCTCAATATGACTATATCCGATATCTCCACCTATTGACCATTTGGGTGACAACTTGAAATACTTACCGATGCGGTAGAATAGTTCTCCTGAGAATTTTTTGTCCAACCCCATGTAATGGGTACCGAAACCAAAGATGTTGTAGATAGATTGGTTACGGAATCTTAAAGCAGCATTAAATTTGGATAGATTGCCTCCCCAAAACATGAAGTCGATATCTGTAGTAGGATTGATATTGACAAGTCCAATTTTTCGGGCTAGAGTGTCTTTGCTTATGTTGACCAGTCCAACCTGAACTCCCGTGGGATGGTTGATACACATATTGAGGATACCTAGTTGGGAACCTCTCAGTGTGTCTGCATAATTGTAGATGGAGGCTTGCCAGCCACGCATGGATTTTGTGGCAATGTTGGCAATACCTGACACTTGAATTCCACGTTCTACTCCTTGAGCGATGTTAGTAAGTCCTGACAACTGCCACCCGCGCATGGGAGTGGAGGTGATGTTGGACAATCCTGCTAATTGCAATCCTCTGACAGAATGGGAGGTGTTTGTTAATAATGACAATTGGACTCCTTGGCTGTATTGGGTGACTCCACCGAAGAATACTGAAAGTTGCACTCCTTTCAATGTGTCAGTAAGGTTGTATAGTCCAATGCCAGCATTCATGGTCAATGTGGAATCGGCATTGCGATGCAATACCCCCAGACTTCTTATAGGGGTATGACGGTTATTGTCGGCATGTAGGTCAGAGTAGAAACATAGGAAGGAGATGATGGCGGACAAGATGAATCTGTTCATTTTTATTATATTGAAGGTGGTTAGGGCATAGATCGATTGGAATATATGGGGTGGGAGTAGTTACTGGAAATGTATGTGACAGGTGCCCATTTCTTACTAATCTCTGTCATCAAGGATAGGGAACTTCTTTCGGAAAGAGTTTTGTTTTTTTAAGTCAAGGGTAACAGTTAACCATCCAGGTGAAGGAGACGGAAAAGTTGTCGTTTTTCCATAAGGGTCCACTACGGCCGATGCTCCTTCGTAAGAGCATGAGAGGTCTTTGCCTGTACGATTAACACCTATGACATAACATTGGTTTTCTATTGCTCTAGCTTTTAGTAATGTGGTCCATGCTTCAATGCGAGTGACAGGCCAATTGGCTACGTAGACCAGTATGTCATAGTCTCCACGATAACGGGACCATATAGGAAATCTCAGGTCATAGCAGATGAGGGGTAGAAACCTAACACCCTTCCATTTCACAATTGTTCTTCTGTCTCCAGGAGTGAAGTGTTCTTTTTCTCCTCCATATGCAAAAAGATGATGCTTGTCATAAATGGCAGGAGCGCTATTGGGAAGGGCAAAGAGAAGTCGGTTCTTCCATTTGCCTTTTTCATGGATGGCCAGACTTCCTACTATTGCTGTATGTAATTGCTGTGCTGTTTTTGTCATCCAGGATACTCCAGGGTCATCCATGATGGTGGGAGACGAGTTGAATCCTGTGGTCCACATCTCGGGAAGGACATATAGGTCACTTCCCGGAGATTGCTCCAGGAAAGTTTCTGCTGTTCGGATATTTTGAATGGGATTATTCCATGCCGTATCCATTTGCAGAAGTGTAACTTTCAACTGTTGCTGTTCCATAAGTCTTTTTCCTGTAGCTCTTTTCTTCTTTTCTTCATTTGAGCAATGGTGTCGGGGCTAAGTATCTGAATGATTCCTTTCTTGATGCATTCCTGAAGGTCTGCGTCAGTAAATGCCTTGCCTTGGATGTTGAAGTCAGCAATGTTGAACTCATATTTCACGCGTAAGGTGTGCCGTATAAGTTTCTGTCCATATCGGTTGGCGGAACATTTTTTTCTGAGTAGACGGGCTATTTCATCGACTTCTTCTTGAGAGTATTTGTTGCGTCCCATGTGGTATTTCAGTCTTGTTGTAGGTATTGGTCAATGCCAGACTTGCATTTCCAGCCTGTTCCTTTTTCAATATCATGAAGATGGGAGAAATTCTTTTCTTTGTTGTCCATGTAAAGGTCATTATGCCAAAGATGGAATACAATGCCTGCGAACTTGAGGGATTTCTTTTTGATACCGCTTTTTTGCATGCGTGTACCAAAATCATGATCTTCTCCTCCCCATCCTTCGTAGAATTCGTCATATCCGTTGATACGTATAGCATCTTCTTTCCAGAAACTCATGTTGCAACCTAGTCCTGAAGCTGTTTTTCTTCGTTTGGATAGATAGCGGGCAATAGGCAGGCACCTGATGGCATTGATACGTCGGGTAAGGCCTGAGGAAAAGAAATCCAGTTGTTGGTATTTCTGTTTCAGGCAGAGAGTCTGGGCTTTTTCTTTTGTCGTATTGACACGTCCTCCCTTGATATACCATCCCTTTTCCGCAAAAGTGATATGGTCAGCAACAAATTGCTTGTGGAATATGAGATCACCGTCTGTTTCTATGATGTAATCTCCCTGTGCGGAGGCAATACATCTGTTCCTGCTCATGGCAAGGCGAAATCCTTTGTCTTCTTGCCATATATGCCGTAATGGGACTGGAGCCAACTGCTGGTAATGTTGTATGACTTCGGCCGTGCGATGGTCTGACCCGTCGTCTCCTATCAGTATTTCGTCGGGCATGACTGTCTGTCGGAGCAAACTTTCCAGACAGAGCGTGAGGGCATCGGGTCTATTGTATGTGGAAATGATGATAGATACTTTCATATTCGGGGTAATTGTACTTTTCTGTAATTGTTTTTCCATCCCATCCAACCTGAAATAGGATAAAAGAGACGACTGATGCGTGAACGCCAGTCAATAGGAGGTCGCTCTCCTTTCCAGATGGTCATGTCCAGATATTTTATATATAGTTTTTTGTAAGGGTGTACGCAGGCATCATGCCAAGGTTTCCTGCTACTGGTAAAATGAATGATTACCGCATGAGGCATCTCTTTGTCTAATGCTGGTTCGGAAGAGGGACGCAAACTACGTTTCTTCTTGTAGAAACCGTTTTGCATGTTCCACCTGAAATTGATAAATTGTTTACGATGGTGGAGTACGCCGTTGAGAGCATCTTGGTCATTGTATTTCAAGATGTTGGCATGCTCTGAAATATACTTGGAGATTTCTTCCTCGATATGATGTTTACGCCAGTACTTAAGATTGACCAGCAAGACTCCGGCATTGAAGTAGGAGTCCTCTTCCGGGTATGCCAGTCGATGGCAATGCCCTCTTGTGCTCCACATATCTTCAACTGCTCCAAGGGCATATTCGTTAATAGGAGTATTCCAAAGCTCTTTCAGACAGCCTATGACAATGAGGTCACAGTCTAGGTAGATTACTTTTTCGACCTTTTGGGGGAGGAGTGATGCAATAAAACATCTGTAATAAGTAGACAAGGATATATAACTATCTTGCTTGATGGGACAATTGTCCAAGATGGTATGGTCTGCGTTGATGAATGACAATTGTTGCCGATATGTTCCTTCCACTATGTCGGCGAGGGCTTCCTGAGATCCTTCGGTGAGGTCATCAGCAATGATAAAGATATGGATATCCTCTGTTTTGTTGTTCTCTAACAGGGAAGTGAGCATGACAGCGCAGTGCCGCACATAATTGTTGTCAATATTACAGACAATATTCATGGTTGTTCTGTTTTTCAGGATAAAAGGGGCAGGGAAGCCCCGACAACTGCAAATATACAATAAAACTTTAGCTTGTACAAAAAAACAAACAAGGACTTCTGAAGAAGTCCTTGCAGGTGATCCGCTTGGGGCTCGAACCCAAGACCCCAACATTAAAAGTGTTGTGCTCTACCAGCTGAGCTAGCGGATCAGATATTAATTTCGGGTGCAAAAGTACTGCTTTTGTTTGAAATGGCAAAAGTTTTGTGATTGTTTTTTTCTATTGGGAAAAAGAATCTGGTGAAAAGGGGGATATTGGAATCTCTACTCTTTGCTGATGTAACGTTTGTAGTAAGAGATGATAAGGGTGGTAAGAGGTAGGGCTATAATCATTCCGATAATGCCCAATATATAAGCCCATACGGAGAGTGATAGCAGAATGAGGAAAGGGGGTAATCCTACTGCTTTGCCCATAATGCGTGGTGTTAGGATAATATCCTGAATCATCTGTACGCAAACGAAAACCAATAATGCAGAAAGGAGAATAAGCCAAAAGTTCTGCCCAGTACCTGCGGCTTTGACGAGAGAGAATAATATGAGGGGTATTAGTCCTAGGGAGTGCATATAAGGGATGAGGCTCAGGAAGCCAATCAGTATGCCTATGGGGATGGCCAGCGGAAACCCTATAAGGAGTAATCCGATGGAGAATAGGATGCCTACACAGAGAGAGATGAGAGCTTGTCCGCGGAAATAGCTATTCATGCCTTTGTTGAGGTCTTCAATGAGTGTCTTCACGAAAGGACGTCGGGAAGGAGGAAATATCTTGATGAAACCATTATAGAGTTTTTCGTAATCGTAGAGAATGAAGAACAGATAGAGTACACCGATGAATGACCCTATAATACCGATGATGATATTGGCTGTTTCGTAGACAAGTTCCCAAGCCTTGGGGACATAATCTTTCAAGAGTTGGATAAAGTCTTCTTGGTTATAGTTAGTTAACCTCTTTTCAATATAATGTGACTGTTGTTGTACTAGCCGTTGAACTGCGGGTGGAATACTGGCATTAGAAGAAGTCTTTCTGAAAGATTCGATAATTTCTTGTTTGAATTGTCCAAGTTCTTGTGTGACAGAAGGGGAAATGCATACAAACAGTCCGTACGCAATGCCAGCAAACAAGCTCAGTGTGACAATGATACTCAATATACGATTGTGTAGATGAAGCCTGTATTGGAAGAAATGGACAACAGGGAAAATGAGATATGCGACAAACCATGCTACAAAAAAAGGAATGAGTACACCGCTGAGATAGCTGATGGTATAGATGAGCAGGATAATGCCCAGGCAGATGATGAGTCCACGGACAAAACGGTCAAATGTGATTTCTTGATTGAACATATCTGGACGGATAGAGGTGAGTAAGGTTTCAAGCGCAAAGATAGATAAAACCTATCATCTGCTCTGATGGGAGAAAGAGATATTTTTTAGGGGGAGGTGAGAATAGGATATTACGGCTAATTCTTAAGGGCAAGAATGAAGTTGGACGATAGATTTTGCTCTGTGACAATAATTATTTAGTATCTTTGCAGAGCTATGTTGTATATCATTCCTACACCCATTGGCAATTTGGAAGACATTACGCTGAGGGCGTTGCGTATTCTTAAAGAATCCAGTTTGGTTCTTGCTGAAGATACTCGTACCACACGCGTGTTGTTAGATCATTACGATATCCATACTCATATGGAGTCCTACCATAAATATAATGAGCATGGTAAATTGGCTTACGTTGCCGACCGCTTGCAGGCTGGAGAAACGGTGGCATTGGTCAGTGATGCAGGAACTCCGGGAATCAGTGATCCTGGTTTTCTTGTAGTAAGGGAATGTGTAAGGCAGGGTATTGAGGTGGAATGCCTGCCTGGCCCCACAGCAGCTATTCCGGCATTGGTGGTTTCGGGTATTCCTTGTGACCGTTTTGTTTTTGAAGGTTTTCTGCCTCAGAAGAAAGGTCGTTCTACCCGTATCGCTTCTTTGGCTGAAGAAAAACGCTCAATGGTTTTTTACGAGTCTCCTTATCGTGTCTTGAAGACTTTGGAACAATTGATGGCGGTTTTGGGTTCTCATCGGCAGGTGGCAGTATGTCGTGAATTGACGAAAGTCCATGAGGAAATAGTGAGAGGTACATTGGAAGAGGTGGTATCTCATTTTCGGACTCATGCCCCTCGTGGGGAGTTTGTTATTGTGGTAGAGGGGTCTACTTCAAGTGAGAAAGGAAAGATGCATCATAGTCTTGATGACGCAGAATAACTAATATAGAACTTCCAAAAATAGAAAGATATGATGAAGAAAATTCTAACTGTTGCCATTGTTCTGATTTTCACTGGATGTGGTGAAAATAAAGTGCAGGAAGATAGCCGGGATGTTGTATATGACTCCCTGCAGCAGATTATCAGTCAGAAGAATGCTGAACTGAATGATATTATGGGCACCTTTAATGATATACAGGAAGGATTCCGTGAAATTAATATGGCCCAAGGTAGGGTCAATCTCAATGGCATTGCATCGGAGAAGATGAGTAAGGAAGACATTATGGAAAACATTTCCTTTATCCAGCGTACGATGCAATTGAACCGCGAGAGAATAGCTCGTCTTCAACAGCAACTCAAAAGCAGCTCGCTCAATGCCGACAAACTTAGTGCGACTATTGAAGGACTAACTCTCCAGTTGAATGAAAAGCAGAAACAGATTGATCAGTTGGAGGCTCAGTTGAAAGATAAGGATCTGGTCATTGAAAAGCAGGGAAAAGAAATTACCCGACTCAATGACAATGTCGGCCAGTTGACAGCATCTGATGCAGCCAAAGCAGAAGCGCTTCAGAAACAAGATAAGGAGATGCATACTGCTTGGTATGTATTTGGTACTAAGAAGGAGCTTAAGAGCCAGGGCATTCTGAAAAGCAGTGATGTTCTCAAATCTTCTGATTTCAACAAAAACTATTTCACACGTATTGATATCCGAGTTGTGAAGAGTATCAAATTGTATTCCAAGAATGTGGAACTACTCACTTCTCATCCATCTGATTCCTATTCGCTGGAAAGGGATGCTCAGAAGCAATACATTCTGTACATCAACAATCCCGATGCTTTTTGGAGTGTTAGCCGTTACTTGGTGATGTTGGTTAAATAAGGCAAGTTTTTTAACCTCTTGTTTACTTGGATTTATATGAAAAGGAGAATATTTCCATTGCTGGTATTGTTGCTGGCCAGCCTTGTTTCTTTCACGGCGCAAGGGGCGGTAAAATGTCTCTATAAAGGGAAAAGCCTTGGGAAAGGCCATGTTGTTACTGTAGAGTATATGGGGCCGTTGGATACGTCATGCAAGAAGAGTTTCCAAGGAATGGATATTTGGGGAAAGTACATGGTAAGCCTGCAACACACAGGTATGGCTACCCTTTATACTTTTGATGGAAATACTGTGGAGAAGAAAGGACAGTTCAAGTTGGCATCTTATGATAGTACGGCCCAGGGGTATAATCATGCCAATGTGGCTTCATTCGGTTGCCGTCCTGTCCGTAAGTCCAATGTACTTCCTTTGCTCTATGTAACCCGTTGTAATCCTACCCGGTGGAAAGGGTTGGACCAAGTTCTTTTTGTTGAACGTATCCGTCCTGACCGAAATACCGCTGAACTTGTGCAGGTGATAGGATATGAGGATAGTACCATTCTGTCCCGTCATACCACTCAATGGGTTGTTGATTGTCAGACGGGCAGTCTGTATGGCTTTGGCAATACTAGTGCAAATCCTAATCGGCATTTTGTTGTGAAGTTTCGTCTTCCGGAATACAGAGGACCAGCAGATTGTGTGGTCCGCCTGCATGAGAAGGATTTGTTGGAGAAGTACTTTATGGAAGATTATGGCATAGAGTCTTCTTTTCAACCTGTTATCCAGGGAGCTTGTGTACGTGATGGCTTGCTCTATATGCCAACAGGAGTGGGAACAGAAAAACGTCCATCTATATTATATGTATGGGATTTGAACAAGCGCAAGATGAGAAATGCCATTGATCTGCAGAAGGCTATACCGGTAGAGATGGAAGATTGTTGCTTTGTGGGTAACTACCTGATGGTGCAATGTCAGAAGTGCTGGTATCGTCTTTCTTTTGAATAAAAAAACAATGGACCATTCATATTTATGAAAGAATTTGTCATATCTGAAGCTAAAGCGGAAACAGCCGTACTGGTAGCATTGGTAACTCATATGCAGGATGAGGCTCGCACTCGTGAATACTTGGACGAGCTGGAGTTTCTTGCAGAGACAGCTGGTGTTGTCACGGTCAAACGCTTCACCCAAAAAACGGAAGGACCTAATCAGACATCGTATGTGGGAAAAGGCAAACTGGAAGAGATAAGACAGTTTATTCTTGATGAAGAAGAGGTAGGGCGTGAAGTTGGAATGGTCATCTTTGATGATGAATTGTCGGCCCGCCAGTTGCGCAATATTGAGAACGCTCTTCATGTCAAGATACTGGATAGGACCTCTCTTATCCTTGATATCTTTGCCATGAGGGCACAGACCGCCAATGCAAAGACTCAGGTAGAGTTGGCGCAGTACCGTTATATGTTACCTCGCCTACAGCGTTTATGGACTCACTTGGAACGTCAGGGTGGTGGTTCTGGCTCTGGAGGAGGAAAGGGTAGTGTAGGACTGAGAGGTCCGGGTGAAACCCAACTTGAGATGGACCGACGTATCATCCTGCAACGTATTACCCTGCTCAAACGTAAGATGGAGGAGATAGACCGACAGAAGAATACCCAGAGACAGAATCGTGGCAGGCTTATCCGTGTGGCTCTTGTAGGATATACCAATGTGGGAAAATCCACACTGATGAATCTTCTTTCCAAATCAGAGGTATTTGCCGAAAACAAATTGTTTGCCACGTTAGATACTACTGTCAGGAAGGTTACTATAGGCAATTTGCCATTCCTTCTAAGTGATACGGTGGGCTTTATTCGTAAACTGCCTACAGACTTGGTAGACTCCTTTAAGAGTACGCTGGATGAAGTGAGGGAAGCCGATTTGCTGTTGCATGTGGCAGATATTTCCTATCCTCATTTTGAGGAACAACTCAAGGTAGTGGAGAAGACTCTCTCTGATATCGGAGCTGGCGGGAAACCGTCTATGTACATATTCAATAAGGTGGATAATTATACTTATACCCCTAAGGAAGATAACGACCTTACTCCAGTCACTAGGGAGAATTGGACTCTCGATGAACTCATGAAGACTTGGATGGCCAAGTTGGGCGATGACTGCATATTCATTTCAGCCAAGTACAAGACTCATATAGATGAGTTGCGTAAATTGCTGTATGATAAGGTGCGGCAACTTCATGTGCAAAAGTATCCGTATAATGATTTTCTGTATCCGCTGGAAGATGATTAGACCGATGTCTCTTCCTGTTGTGCTCCCGTGCATTGAAGGGAAGTCGGACTTTTTTTGATTTCGTTCATATAATTAATATCTTTGCATCAACAATTAGTATATTCAATTCACACAAAATAGAAACCATATGGCAAAAACACCCGAATTCAAGTATGCTCCTATGTTCCAATTGGGCAAGGACACTACAGAGTACCGTCTGCTGACCAAAGAAGGTGTAAGCACAGGTATGTTCGAAGGACATGAGATTCTGAAGGTGAGCAAGGAAGCACTTACGCTACTCGCTCAAGAGGCTTTCCATGATGTTGAGTTCAAACTCAGAAGAGAGCACAATCTGCAGGTTGCTAAAATCCTGTCAGATCCTGAAGCAAGTGAAAATGATAAGTATGTCGCATTGCAGTTCTTGCGTAATGCCGAGACTGCTGCAAAAGGCATCCTTCCTTTCTGTCAGGATACTGGTACAGCGATTATCCACGGCGAGAAGGGACAACAGGTATGGACAGGTTTTGAAGATGAGGAGGCATTGAGCCGCGGTGTATACAATACGTTTACCACTGACAATCTCCGCTATTCCCAAAATGCTCCTCTTAATATGTATGACGAGGTGAATACTCGTTGCAACCTGCCTGCCCAGATTGATATTGAGGCAGTAGAAGGGGCAGAATATCGTTTTGTGATGGTTGCCAAAGGAGGTGGTTCTGCCAACAAGACCTATTTCTATCCCATGACCAAAGCAACTATCCAGAATGAAGGAACCCTTCTTCCGTTCTTGGTAGAAGAGATGAAGCATCTGGGTACAGCTGCTTGTCCTCCCTATCATATCGCTTTTGTAATTGGTGGGACATCTGCAGAGAAGAATCTTCTCACCGTCAAACTGGCATCTATCAAGTACTATGACAATCTTCCTACAACAGGTGATGAGACAGGACGTGCATTCCGTGATATTGAACTGGAAAACAAGCTACTGGAGGAAGCTCATCGTATAGGACTTGGCGCACAGTTCGGCGGAAAGTATCTGGCACATGATATTCGTGTTATCCGCTTGCCGCGTCATGGTGCCAGCTGTCCTATAGGTATGGGCGTGAGCTGTTCTGCTGACCGAAATATCAAGGCTAAAATCAATAAGGATGGAATTTGGCTGGAGAAGATGGATGATAATCCTGCCGAACTGATACCGGCTGAATACTGCAAGGCCGGTGAGGGTACACAAAGCATTGTGATCGACCTTGATAAGGGAATTGATGCTGTAAGGGCAGAACTTACCAAGTATCCAGTCAGCACACGTGTCAATCTCAAGGGTACCATCATTGTAGCTCGTGATATCGCTCATGCACGCCTTAAGGCTCGCTTGGATGCAGGAGAGGAAATGCCGTCTTATTTCAAGGATCATCCTATTCTTTATGCAGGACCGGCTAAAACTCCCGAGGGATATCCTTGTGGCAGTATGGGGCCTACTACCGCCAATCGTATGGATCCCTATGTAGATGAGTTCCAGTCTAATGGAGCCAGTCTTGTAATGATAGCCAAGGGCAATCGTACACAGAGTGTAACTGATGCTTGCAAGAAACATGGTGGTTTTTATCTAGGTACTATCGGAGGAGTCGCTGCTGTGCTTTCACAGAGTTCTATTAAGAGCATTGAGTGCGTGGAATATCCTGAACTGGGAATGGAAGCCATTTGGAAGATTCGTGTCGAGGATTTTCCTGCTTTCATTCTTGTGGACGACAAGGGCAATGATTTCTTCAAACAGCTCAAACCGTGGTGCCCTAAAGGTTGTATGAAATAATACACCTCTGGGTAGCATTGCCTCTGCAGGCAAACCTGTCTTTTAGAACAGGACTCAAAGGGTAATATTGTAATAAAATGAAAACCAAGGGAAAGGTGCCGTTCAACGGCTCATCCCTTGGTTTTGTACGCTTGGTATGAGCATTGTCTAATAGGCGTAAGTTCCGGGTGAGCTCTAATAGCGGGAATCAATAACCCAATTCATTGAAGGGAAACTATTCGTCAATGTGAACAAGGAGAAGGCCTTAGTATCAAACACACGAGGTGTGAAATATCTCGGTTACTCCTTTTATGTACATAAGGGCAAATGCCAACTCACCATACACCCAAAGTCCAAGGAAAAGAAAAAGTCACGACTAAAAGGGGTGACAAGTAGAAGCAACGGCTAGGGATATGAAAAGAGGAAGCAGAAGCTGAAAGAGTACCCACAAGGGTGGGTTGGATACTATCACCTTGTGGATATGAGACATCTCTGTATTGAAACCGACAAATGGTTGAGACGTAGAATTCGTATGTGTATATGGAAGGTATGGAAACTTCCCAAGACACGAATAAAGAACCTTATGAAATGCGGAATCAGAGAAGACAACGCACGTCATTGGGGATATTGTAAGGGATATTGGGGAATGAGTGGTTCTCCAATTATGCATGTAGCAGCCTCAATGGAAAACCTTAGCGAAGCGGGCTACCCTTGTATGCAGGAATCGCACCTCGATTGGAATCCAAAATAGGAACCTCCGTATGCGGTACCACATATACGATGGCGTGAGAGGTCAGTAAACACGAAAGTAGGAGATAACACCTGTGATTAGTGTTTACCTCCTACTCGATTTGAATGAAGAAGACTATAGAATCTTATTCTTCAGAATCAATGCTTTTTATATCCGCATTTGGGGCATACTCCGTCCTTATCCAAAGCAATACCGCAGAGAGGACAACGGTCAATAGTTCCATTGACGGGGAATTCTGCTGAAGCAGCGTTGACTCCGCTGGTGAATGTAATCTTAGCAATGTTGAGCTTGTCCTTCAGAAGGTCATATACAATTTTAATCATACCTTCTACGGTCATGGTTTCTTTGGTTACGACCAGACGGCAATTAGGATAGGCAGTAGCCAGTTCAGTCTGGAAGGCTTCTCCCTTCATGGTGTTCTGCTTATGCCCGTTCTTGATACCCTGTTTTTCATATACATCCAAAACTGCTGGCAATAGAGGATCGTCAGCACGTAGTATCAGAGCGTGGTCAAAGTTCTTCAGTACATCCCAAGCAGTCTTTTGGATTTCGTTGCAGGGAAATACCATATTCACACCTTTTTCAATGGTGTCTTCTACTTCAATGGTGAGTACACCTGTGTGACCGTGAAGATACTGGGCTTCGCCTTGGAAACCATAGAATCTGTGTGCGTACTGCAAATCAAAAGTTGTAATACTTCTCATGTTTCTGTTTTTTAAAAGGGTTATTAATCATTTAGTGTGATTTGAACTTGTATGCGTTTTATATCTTTAGGTGATATATTCTTCTTCATTAGATAATTCATGATGATATCAGTCAACTCTGGGTCATCAAAGTCAGTTGTCTTGTTGTTTTTGAAAACGTGATGATGGGGATGATTGGTAATATCATAGAGGGTTTTCCCTGTTGCAGGATGACAGACTGTGGTAAGCAGTTTAGCTTCACAGAATGAGTTGAGTATGCGATATACGGTGGATGTGGTCATATCAACGCCATGTTCTTTTAGATAAGTGATGATATCGTCAATGGAGGCATGCTTCAGTTGGAGCATCACTTCGTATATTATCTTACGCTGAGGTGTCATCTTCAACCCTACGTGCTTTATATTGTCAGATATCTGCATGGAAAGAATAGTTTTTGGTACTGCAAAGGTAATGGAAATATTTTAAATGCAAAACATTTGCAACTAAAAAAATATTGCAATTGCAATAAATATGTATTTAATGGTTTATTAGAAGATATTAACCAGGTCAAAACAGTATGGGAGAAGGAATCATTGTCTGTAGAATTTGTGAAGAGGAGAAGATGAGTCCCGAAGGGTTGACTATTCACGCATCATACCGTCAGTTCGCTGAAATCGATAGTTTATTTCTTCTGGTGATTTGAATATTGTTTCAATCCATTGTTTTGGGAGGTACTTTCGTTTCCTTTCTTGCAGGGTGTCAGTCAAGGGGAGAGACTCCGTTTCATTGATGCCCGTCCTCCAAGAGAGCAAGCATTAATCTCGGCACGGCCCTGCAAATTACCAGGGTTCAGTATGTTCGATATGAACGTTTTGTCAACAAAAAAACAGGAAGGTCTTGTCGCAGGTGTCTGTTGATGTAGTATGACTTCTGTCAAGTTGTCTGCTGATTCAGTTGATGAAGAGAAAATGAGTCCGGAGAAAGCAGGAAATGACTCCTTTTGGAAATGAAGTTGATTGACTGGCCTAAGTATTCATGGTGCTAAGCAAAAGAATCGTCGGTGCTAAGTAAAAGAATCGTCGGTGCTATGGAAAAGAATCGTCGGTGCTCGGCAAAAGAATCGTCGGTGCTCAGCAAAAGAATCGACGATGCTAAGAGGAATCAGTCAATATACTCTCAGAAATCACTTAACTGCTACGCAACGGGAAGTTACAAAACGGGATACAAACAGGGTGCAATCATTGTTTTTCACTTGTGCTTTCGTGAAGTTTTCTGTTGATATATCTCAAGCAATAAAACAGAG